>NZ_JBWAVA010000019.1:0-109816 GCF_056121505.1 Paenibacillus sp. LS-5
ACTGTAATCTTTTGTACACCAGTCGTTACGTTGCCGTTCTCATCTGTAGCTGTCCATTTCACTTCAGTTACACCCAGCGCATAATCCGTTGGGGCATCCGAACTCACAGTTATTTTGTAAATATCTGTACCTGTTGCTAGTCCGATCTCCACTGGCGTCTTCAGCGCAGTAGCTTCGACCGTCTTATCGGCTGGCAGCTTCAGAGCAGGCTTAGTCGTATCCACCACTGTAATCTTTTGTACACCAGTCGTTACGTTGCCGTTCTCATCTGTAGCGGTCCATTTCACTTCAGTTACACCCAGTACATAATCCGTTGGGGCATCCGAACTCACAGTTACTTTGTAAATATCTGTACCCTTTGCCTGACCAATGTCTACGGGCGTCTTCAGCGCGGTCGCCTCGACTGTCTTGTCGACAGGCAAGATCAGATCCGGTTTGGTTGTATCGACTACCGTAATCTTCTGTATGCCTGTGGTGACATTACCGTTCGCATCTTTTGCGGTCCAGGTGACTTCTGTTGTTCCCAGCGGATAATCCGCCGGAGCGTTACTGGTTACGGTCACATCATAGATATCCGTTGCCGTAGCCTGTCCGATTTCAACCGGAGTCCGAACTGCAGTTGCTTCCAGAGTGATGTCTGCCGGTAGCTTGAGTACGGGTTTGACTGTATCTGTGATCGTCACCGTTACGATTCCAATCATTGCATTACCGTTCGCATCTTTTGCGGTCCATGTTACTTTTGTGGTTCCCAGAGGGAATTTCGCAGTAATGCTCTCCCCTGTAGTGATCGGGTCTTGACTTCCAAATCCTGGAGCATCCGTAGTTAATACGACCGGAAACAGCTCCAGCACCTCAGGCACTTCCAGTTCTACCGGTGTTGCCAGCGCAGTTGCTTCCTTGGTCAGATGCAAAGATCCTTTGAATTTCAGCACAGGTTGCGTGGTATCCACAACAGTTATTTTCTGCACACCTGTGATTTCATTGCCGTTCTTGTCCTTGGCCGTCCATGTGACTGTAGTTGTGCCCAGCGGGTAGTCCGCCGGAGCATCCGATGTCACTGTAACGGGGAAAATATCCTTGGCCGCAGCTTGCCCTATTCCGACGGGGGTACGAATGGCTGTCGCCTCTACCGTCTGATCCTCAGGTACGGTAAGCGACGGCTTAGTCGTATCCACTACGGTAATCTTTTGGACACCAGTGGACACATTACCGTTCTCATCCGTAGCCGTCCATGTGACTTCAGTAGTACCCAGCGAGTAGTCTGCAGGGGCATTACTTACAATCGTATATTTGAAAATATCTGCCGCTGTTGCCTGTCCGGTCTCCACAACTGTCTTCACCGCCGTGGCTTCAACCGTTTGATCCTTAGGTACAGTGAGTACCGGTCTGCTCGTATCCACCACCGTAATCTTCTGCACCTTCGTTGCTACATTGCCGTTCTCATCCGTAGCCGTCCAGGTGACTTCAGTGGTACCCAGCGCATAATCTGCAGGAGCATTGCTCACAATCGTATATTTGAAAATATCTGCTGCCGTTGCCTGTCCGGTCTCCACAACTGTCTTCACCGCCGTGGCTTCAACCGTTTTATTCGCAGGTACGCTGAGTACCGGACTGGTTGTATCTACTACTGTAATCTTCTGCACCTTCGTAGTTACGTTGCCGTTTGCATCTGTTGCGGTCCAAATAACCTCAGTTACGCCTAATGGATAGGTTTCTGGTGCGTTGCTGGTTACCGTAACTTTATAGATGTCCGTCCCTGTCGCCTGTCCAATCTCTACAGGAGTTTTCACTGCGGTGGCTTCCACCGACAAGTCCTCCGGCACACTTAGTACAGGCTTTGTGGTATCTACCACTGTAATCTTCTGCACACCTGTGGACACATTGCCATGCTCATCGGTAGCCGTCCAGGTGACTTCTGTTGCACCAATCGGAAAAGACTCCGGAGCATTACTTGTCACAGTAACGTTGAATACATCTGTAGCTGTTGCCTGCCCGATCCCGACAGGAGTCTGTAATGCCGAAGCTTCTGCCTGAACATCCTTAGGCACACTCAGCACCGGCTTCGTCGTGTCAACTACCGTAACCTTTTGTATGCGGGTGGACAGATTGCCGTTCTTGTCTTTAGCCGTCCACGTCACCTCAGTAATTCCAATAGGAAAAGCAATCGGAGCATCACTGGTAACCGATGCAACTCCAAAAATATCCGTCACTGCCGGCACCGCCAGTTGAACCTGAGTTTCCCTACTGGTTGCTTCCACTGTCAAATCCGGTATAGCGGCAATGGAGGGTTTCGTTGTATCAACGATGGTAATGGTCTGAGTTGCACTGCTGATATTGCCATTCGCGTCTGTCGCTTTCCAGGTCACAATGGTCTTGCCCAGCGGATAGCTTGCCGGAGCATTGCTGACGATCTCAACCGGGAACAAGTCAGTAGCCGTCGCTTGTCCAATGTTGACTGGTGTATTTACCGCTGTAGCTTCTTTGCTAATATCTGCTGGTACTTTCAAAACTGGAAGTGTTGTATCTTCTACAGTTACTTTTTGTTTACCTGTAGTTATTTTTCCGTTGGCATCCTTGGCAGTCCAAGTGACTTCGGTAATACCTACTGGATAATCTGCCGGAGCATTGCTGGTTACCGTAACCGGAAAAATATCGGTCGCTGTAGCAGTACCAATCTGAACTATTGATCTCAATGCAGTGGCTTCAACCCGGACATCCGCAGGGACATGGAGTTCAGGATTGGTATTATCGGTAACGGTTACATTCTGTGTGCCTATGGCCACATTACCGCTCGCATCCGTAGCCATCCAGGTGACCTTGGTGGTGCCAACAGCAAAATCTACTGGCGCATCGTTAATCACAGTAACCTTGAATAAATCTGTGACTGTAGGCTGCCCGAGCGGAACTACAGATCGGATTGCCGTCGCCTCCGTTGTAATATTGGCCGGTACAGTGAGAATTGGTTTGGTCGTATCCACGACCTTGATCTTCTGGGTACCTGTAGTCGCATTTCCGTGCTCATCGGTAACGGTCCAGATCACTTCTGTCGTTCCCAGAGGGAAATCTGCAGGCGCATTATTGGTAACCGTCACCGGGAAGATCTCAGTCACGATCGGCTGGCCGATGTCTACCTTCGTTCTTTCTCCGGTTGCTTCTGCTGTCTTATCTCCTGGGAGTGTGACCAGTGGCTTGGTGGTATCCGTCACAATAACCGTCTGCGTCCCCTTGGTGATGTTGCCATTCTCATCGGTGGCTGTCCAGGTGACCAGAGTTTTACCGACAGTATAGCTATCCGGAGCATTGCTGGTAATGATGACCTTGAAAATATCCGTTGCAGACGCCGCTCCGATGGTTACCGGAGTCTTGATTCCTGTGGCTTCTGCTGAGATATCCTTGGGTACCGTAAGCACTGGAACCGTTGTATCCGTAACCGTAACGTTCTGAACGGCTTTGGTTACATTCCCGTTTTCATCTGTCGCTGTCCAGGTTACCTTGGTGACCCCTACTGTAAAATATTCCGGAGCATCATTAACTAACAGGACATCGAACAAATCGGTGGCCTTCGCTGCTCCAACCTCCAGCTTCATCCGGGTGTCGGTTGCTTCAATACTGACATCCTTCGGAAGCGTCAATACAGGCTTAGTTGTGTCAGTTATCGTAATCAGTTGTTCTGCTGTCGTGACATTTCCATTCTCATCCTCTGCTTTCCAGGTCACCTTGGTGGTGCCTACCGGAAAGTCCACAGGCGCATTATTAGTAATATTCACTTTAAAAATATCTTCTGCTGTTGCCGTGCCTACGGATAGCGGAGTTCTTCTGCCCGTAGCTTCTTTCGTGATGTTTGCAGGGACGGTGAGTACCGGCTTGATCGTGTCAACCACGATAACATTCTGTGTAGCGGTAATCACGTTGCTGTTCGCATCTGTAGCCGTCCATGTGACTTTGGTCGTACCGATTGGAAATTCCTTTGGAGCATCGTTGACCACGATGACCGGGAAAATATCCTTTGCCGACGCGCCGCTGACAATAACCGGTGTCTGCACAGCGGTTGCTTCAACTACGATATCTCCTTGTACAGTGAGTACAGGTTTGGTTGTATCTTTTACCGTTACTTTCTGCACCTGCGAGGAGGTATTCCCTACCGGGTCTACCGCAGTCCATTTCACGGTTGTCGTTCCGATGGGATAATCGGCTGGAGCATCGTTCGTCACAATCACATCCGGGATGGAAATATCCTGCACGGAGGCTTTGCCAATCTCGACAGGAGTACGTACGGCCTTAGCCTCAATACTGATATCTGAAGGTACAGTAATCACCGGAATGGTTTTGTCTATTTTCACTTCAGTCTTCTGAACGGGAGTACTGTTCCCCGCCTGGTCTACAGCCCAGAATGTGAGCGGTGTAATGCCCTCAGTCTGAACAGCAAATGTTGTCGTAGTGCCGGCTACAACCTTCTCTTCGCCTGCTGCACCCAAGACATAATGAATTTCCTTGACACCGGAATTTGCATCGGAGGCGGTAAGAGCGACGGTGACATTAGCACTGTTCCAGCCTTTTGCGTTCGCCTCAGGGCTTACAATGCTTGAGATCACCGGACCGCTTTTGTCGATTTTTACGTTTACGGTTTTGGCCGCCTCGACATTCCCTGTTTTGTCCACAGCCCAATAGGTGACGGTAGTTGTTCCTTCCTCGCTGATCTCCATATCCGCACTTCCACCCACTGTTTTCACAGCATCATTGACACCACTCTTATAGTAGATGGAATCGATACCTGAATATGGATCGGCTGCACTAAAATGAAGTGTAACCTTATCGTGACTCCAGCTGCCTGATTCTGAAGCCGCTGGAGTTACGGTCGTAACCGGAGCAGTTTTATCAATCTTGATTGGACCAAAGGTAACGATGGAATAATGGCTCTGGTCCTCATCACTGGAAGCTGCGCCGTCTACCGCTTTACCGGTAGCCATCTGACCCGCGCCTTCTGCAGTAAAGTTCTGGTCCGGGGTCAGTGATTTGATCGGAGACAGCGTATCATTTGCTGTGTAGTGAACAGTCACTGAATGATTCGTCCATGTTCCGGCAATGTAAGGAGCTCCCGCATCGGTTAATGCGGATGCCGTAATGGTCGGCGGCGTAGTATCGATCAGGTTCGACCCCACTGACCCGACCTCCACACGAAAGGTAACCGGCTGGAGGCCAGGCACCGTGGCTTTAACTTCCACTGTCCGGATGACCCCTGTGCTCTTGGAATAGACCTGGTACCCTTCACCCACATAACTTGTGTAGGTATTGGCAGCAGAAGCATAACCATTCGCATCCGTGACAACAGTGACTCCCGTACTGTTCAGTCCGCGCATAACTGCGGTGATCGTGCTATCCTCAGAAGCAGTGAAGGTAACCGGAACTCCGGCAAGCGGATTGCCGGCCAGATCCTTGACCGCGACTACCTGAGGAAGCATAAATCCGCGTCCGCCGGGAATGACCCCGGAAGCCTGCGACAGCTTCATTTGCTGCAGCAGCGGTGATACTGCGCTCATCGTCCCCTCCACATTGCTTACAGCGAGCAGGCTCATCTGGTAAGCTCCGTGATGCAGGATGACTCCGAGTGATGGGTCCAGCCCATACACTGAATTCGCTACCGATGAGTAGACGGAATCTTTGACTGTCAATCCATCTTCTGTCTGCTCAGCAGGTGGTTCTGCATCATACGTTGACGCATATGCCTTGCCTGCTCCCGTATCCTCCGAATGGCTGGATAACCATTTTTCTGACCCGAATACGGCCCCGGGAGTCAACATCAGGATCAGGAGCGTGAGGCATAACCATTTGGTGATGATGCCTAACTTTCTGTACTGAACATGCTTTACTCTTCTTTTCGATTGTTTCATCATGCATCCCCTAACTTTTTTTGTGATAAATGTACCGGCAATGGCGAAAACCTGTTCCTCCTTTACTTAACAAAGGGAAATCAGGGCTGTTTTTTACAACTGTTTATTGCGGTTCACATAAACTTCTATTTTCGTTTCGATCCAGGCTTCGAGATCACCAACCGCAAGACTCAGCTCCTTTTTGGCAGCCTCCCCCAATAGGACTATGGCTCTCTCTTTAGCCAGCTTGAATGACTTCTCCATCGCCGCTGCGTCAAAAGCACCCTGCTGTTTCAACCCCTCTACAAACGTCTGATTCACCGCAATAACTGCAGATTCAATGGCATCTGAAGCCCGGTCCAGATGCGTGTTCACAGCCTCGACCCCTATCCTTTCTTCCAGATGGGCAATTTCCCGTTTGATATACGCAATCATAGATTTCGCCAATAGACCCAACAGCGGAACAACCATTACGGTAAGAATGGTATTGATGATCTCGGGTGTAAAATAATCCTTCATCGTATCGCCTCCAAAAAGTGTAGTTTCGACATACCAACCCAATTTTTCCTCATAATAGATGGTAAATCAGCAGACATTATTACAACTTCGCTAACAATAATAGTAAACATGTAAATTTATGTTTTTGATAGTTGTGGAATCTATGGAATATTCTACTTGTTATATAAGGAGAATATTCAGCTGATCTATCCTATGCTTAACATATGGAGACACCTGTCGGTTCCAATGGAAGGGGCGATATACGGTGGGATCGGGCCTGGGGGAACAGGCTGCGCTGACTAATTCTTTTCCGCAAAACTAAACCATGGGGGAGTAATCATGATTACCTGTGAAGACGAGTTAGTAGAAACCTGCAGAAAACTGTTAAAACGCTCAGCATGGAGAATCCAGTATAAGACCCGCAATCAACTGATAAGAGAAAGCAAACCTATTTATGACAATCAGCTTTACGACAACAGCTTTGAGAGCCTGGTGATTTCGGATCTGTTTGTTGACGAGCTTCTGGAAACGATTCCTTGGGAAAAATGCAGGTATATCATTAAAAAAACTGTCATTGAGGGCATGCCGGAACATGAGGTTGCAATCGAGTTACATATGACTCAACAGGGGGTAAGCAAATGGAAGCGGAAGGGCCTAGAAATACTGAGGGAATATCTCATCACTTCGTCGATACAGTAAAAAAAGCGCAGAACGGTGATAAAGCGTCCATGGAGGACATTCTTAGTCTCTTCTCGGTAGATATCGAATATTTGTCCAAGTTCATTATGCTGCCCCGGGAAGAAGCTATCCAGACCTTGAAGATCGAACTTATCAATATTGTATATCAGGATTTATAAATATAAAAAGCTGTCTGGAGCTCATCCGGGCAGCTTTTTCGTGTACTGCGGATTTTCCGCAGCCCTATTGGGGTATTATATCAACGGATGATATGATATCCCTTAAGAAAGGGTGAGTGGTATGAATCTGATGACATTAACTACAGCGATTGCCCCTTTACATTTGAGAAGCTGCCTGATCAGCCTCCAGGGCAAACTGAAGTATGAATATTATAGAGATGACCGCATAGCATCTGAGATTGCCAAGATCAATTCCTGCACCAAAAGCGTGCTTTCTTCGCTGATCTGCATTGCAATGGATCAAGGCCTGCTGCAGCCTGCTTCGGTAGCGTCAGAATTCTTCCCACAGCTGGGCCGCGACACGGATGCACGCAAACAGAAGATCACGATTGAACATTTGTTAACCTTGTCTGCCGGTTTTCGCTGGACCGAATTCGGCGGACAGAATTCATTCCCCAAGATGACCCGCTCCCCAAATTGGGTGAAGTATGTATTGGAGCAGCCGCTGGCACATGATCCTGGCACAAGTATGGAATACAATTCCGGGATCTCGCAAATGTTATCAGCCATTCTGGTCCAAGCCTCGGGAAAGTCAACGGCACAGTTTGCCGAGGAATTTCTCTTCGGCCCCCTTGGTATTGTGGACTATCAATGGGAGACGGATCCACAAGGTATTCACACGGGTGGGTTTGGGCTTCAGTTACGGCCGGGCGACTTGCTGAAATTTGGACAGCTTTATTTACAAGGAGGAATGTGGGAGCAGCAGCAGGTGATTTCTCGTGAATGGGTAGCTCGCTCGGTGAAACCGGTCATGGTTGCCGAACCTCCCCGCCACGGCGGGTATGGCTGGCACTGGTGGACTGATTCCTACCCGCTAGCTGCAAAAAGCGGAGGACCTCCCTCTGCCATGGACTATTTTTACGCTCGGGGATACGCAGGACAATTCGTATATGTCCTTCCGGAGATTAAGGCAGTCGTAGTGCTCACCCAAGACAATAAGCGTGGCAAAAACAACCCGCCTCCAGATGTTTTCCGTGAATGTGTAGCCCCCCTGCTTGTCCAAAACACATTCATATAAACGCATAAATCCCCGTTCACCTTATGTACAAGGTAACGGGGATTTATGTTTTAACTACTGTATGCACTTCTATCATTTCCTCCAAGTAACAAGCCATATCCCTGACATGGTGATTGTTCTCATATTCAAATTACCGTATTACCCGTTCTCTCCTGTCCGGAGTGTTATCCATGTCCTGCATATGGGGTGAATTCCCGCGTACACGATTTCACGAAAAACGTTTTCACCGGCGTTTTTCCCGTTGTGAAGATCGTATTAGTACGCTTCGCTAACCTTTTTCAATGGAATCACGCCCTTTCTTCCGCAAGATCACTCCTGCTTGAATGAATAGCCTTTTCCTTTAATAAAGATTTGCTGTGGTTTCCCGCATCCCCACGGTCTGCCGAAAGATGTTGTCACTTCCATCCTTCTACCCGCAGCCGATTCCGGCATGCTTCGCTAACTCAGTACATTGGATTCTCTCCTTTCCTACATTCATTTCTAAATTTAGGAATGAGACAGTCACCCGGGTAACCACTGACCTTTGCTTTTGTGGTTCCTGTGGTGATGCCTCTATTCTAGCGTATTATAGATAAAATTTAAAACTCCATAAGATACTATATTCCAGCCTATTTCCTGATATTCGCTGATCTCTACATCTGGCCTTCAGAAGTCTAAGAAATCCTGCGGATTATGCGGTTTTGGTTGCGTTTTCATTTCCAGAATCAAAGGCTAGTAGCAAATCTTATACTATTTCTTTGGCACTATATGGTATATACTTTTATAGTGATTTGTACCTATGCCCAGACAGGAGGTAGCTATGACAACAAGGGGTGCCTATCAGTAAATACATAAATTTGAGGTGGATTTCTTTGAAAGTTGCTAACAAGATCATCATTATGGCTAGTATTTCCCTCATCGTTGTGTCACTCGTAATTTGTTCCGTATTCTATACGCAGAGCAGAAAAGCCGCCATTCTCTCTGGAGAAGAAAAGGCTATGGTCATTCTCAAAACCTTTGATTCCACTCTATCCGGAAGAGAATCCGCTGCAGAGCTTCAAGCAGCACTTAATACCTTAAAATCGGCTGACCTGGAGATCGTAGACTTTAATATTTACAGCCTAGGCAGCCAGCCCAAAGCGATAGCCTCCTTGGATGCGGCTGAAATTGGCAAAGCTGCCGATAAGGAAGATATTACAGCAGCCAATGAAAACCGCACAGTAACCCTTTTAGATAATAATCTTGTGGATCTGACTGCACCATTACATATCAATGGACAAATTACATATGTAGCCGGTGTTCAATTTGATATTGCTGATGAACTGGAGTCTTCCGTTCAATTGGTATATGACATGATTATCGTATCTTCTATTTTGCTGGTTGTGGTAATGGTGATTATCTGGCTGCTGGTCCGCCGGTTTTTTACCAAACCTCTGAATAGCTTTGTAAAGTTCTCTGAGCAAATAGCTGCCGGCGATCTCCGCGCGGACATTGAAGTGCTTAACAACAGCCGCAAGGATGAGATTGGTATATTGTCCCGTTCCTTTTACCAGATGGTCTCTAACCTGAAGCAGACACTGCAACAAATTTCCCGTTCATCCAGCCAGTTAGCGGATAATGCCAACCAGATTTCACTTATATCCATCATGGCAAGCCGGTCAGAGAAGAGCATCGCCGCTTCCGTTGATGAAATCGCGAAGAACTCCAAGGAACAATCCGCTTCTATTGTGGAGAGCTCCCTGGGAATTGATGAAGTGGCCAAAGGCATCGAACAGATCTCCATGAGCACGGAGGATGTTGCCCATGCGTCTGCTTCCTCACTCACTCAGGCTGAGCAAGGCCGGGTAATCATTCATGAAACGCAGCAGATGATCGAAAATCTTGTTCTGGATTCCAGTGAATCTGTAGCGGTTATTGAACGTCTAGGGGAAAAAACAAAAGAAATTGACGGAATCATTGAGCTTATCTCACAAATATCCTCCCAGACCAATCTGTTAGCCTTAAATGCATCCATAGAAGCCGCCCGCGCAGGCGAACAAGGCAGAGGTTTCGCTGTCGTGGCGAATGAGGTGAAGAAGCTGGCGGAGAGATCCAAAACCGCGTCAGACCAAGTATCTGCAATGATCCGCTCCATTCAGAGTGAAACAGAGGCTGTTGTGCTCCAGATCAACCTTAGCTCTGAGAAAACGGTACAGGGCCTCCAATCGGTCCGGACAGCCGGTGAGGCATTTGAGCATATCACAGAAAAAGTGGATTCGGTGAATAGCCAGATTATTAATGTTTCAGCGATTGTCGAAGAGATCTCCTCCAGTTCGCAAGAGATATCAGCCACAATCCAGCTCATCTCCAATCATGCGGAGCAATCGAGCGGAAAGGCTGCACATGCGGCAGAAGCTACTGTCAGATCCCTGTCAGCCATGCAGGAATTAATGGATTCCACAAGCAGTCTGACCCGATTAGCAGAGGAGCTGGATCATCTGGTCAACCAATTCCAACTGGAGGTTCAGCCGGTAACTGAAACGGAAATAGAGCCTGAATCAAATGAAGAACCGAATGTAGCCTAACCGGATAAGACTCCTACGCTTCTGCACAAACACACCAGCCCGCAATCAGGAATAGCTCCTGCTTGCGGGCTGGTGTGTTTTACATAGATAAGCTATTCGATTTATTTCTCCGAGTCAAGATGACACATAAATAGATTCCGTACAGCAAATACAGAATATTCAGCAGGGAGACTATCATAATTTCCTGATCCAAATTTTCATTACTGACCATGGCAAGAGCATCATAAATAAAATGAAATGCAATCAAGGGAATAATATTATCTGTAGTTTCAATTAAGAGTGCCAGAACACAGCCCAGCAGCAAAGCGTTGATGACCTGAAGAATAATATGTATGAACACGGTTCCGTTTAACGCATTGGCCATATGCATAATGCCAAAAAATACGGAAGAAAACACAATATAAAACACTGGCCCCTTGTGGCGAAGCTTGTCCCTGATGATTCCCCGGAATATCGTTTCCTCTGTAAAACCGACAAATACGGTCAGCAGCAGAATACTCGCGATCTCGATTCCTGTAAGCTTGAGATTGAATCCGCTCATAGCCGGCTGAATCAGTGCGATGATCAGTAGGGGTATGTAATATAACGCCTGCTTATCCTTAGAACCTATGAGTTTTCCGAATCCAAAACTGGCAATTGGCCGTTTACTCCTGCTCATGTACACCGTGATGATCACAGCCATAAGTAAAAAGGCAGAGGCCTGAGCAAACCGGATTCCCGTATCGTCAAGCTCCATGATGCTTGCTGCAGCTGAGGCAACGGACACCAACAGGGTCAGTACAATGCCCAGCATGAGTGAAAATAAAACCGGATGTCCTTTTTTTGCGTTCGGTTCTTTCATAGCTCGTCTCCTTTATTATCATTTATAGTATCTTTGGATCAAGAGTCCAATAATGGGTTAATTGTAATACTTTCCTTGGTAAATATCTATTAAAAAGTAAATAAACCGTTAGTATTTTTTATACGAAAATAGTAGGATTTTGGAAGTGAAAAGCCGAATATGTAGTAGACTGATTTATTAACCTAATTATTTGAAGGAGTTTTGAGATGATAAATGATCAGCAATCCGGACAGGGTACAGTTGAATCCATCCTCACCAATGCGATGAAGATTCCAGGTGTAAATGTGGACCGCCGGGAATTTTTGGCTCAACAATTTGCCAATTATGATACATCCAACAGCATGAATGTTATTTTGGATAAAGGGCCCCTTGAAGCCGGAATCCATATTTCCATTATTGATCGGATGGCGAAGACGCTGATAGAAAAAAGAACTGTCCTAAGCACGGCGGCGTCCACTGTTGCAGGACTTCCTGGCGGACTGGCCATGGCTGCCACCATTCCCGCGGACACTTTGCAGTTTTTTGGGGTAGCCCTGCGGATGTCTCAAGAATTAGCTTATCTATATGGGCGTGGGGATCTATGGCAAGAGGACCCTATGGACCCGGAGCATGTCACCCGTGAGCTTACTCTATATTTGGGTGTAATGTTCGGTGTAGCCGGCACAGCCTCTCTGCTGAAGCTTCTCACCGCGCGAATTTCCCAGCAGTTGTTGAAGAAGCTGCCCCAGAATGTCTTAACCCATACGATCTACTATCCGATTCTCAAAAAAACCTCTACCTATATCGGAATCAAAATTACAAAAAAGACATTCGCTCAAGGTGCCTCCAAATTCGTACCGCTCCTCGGCGGACTCCTGTCTGGCGGGATGACCTATTTCTCTATGAAACCAATGGGTGGCCGTCTGCGAGAAGCTCTTTCCGAAGCAAGCCATAATTACTCAGAGGCACAATTCAATCAGGATTACGAGTGCGTGCAGCGTTCGGCTGCCGATCCGGAGATCAATATTATAGAAGGCGAATTCTTCGATCTCGGTTTTGCTCCAGACAAAGAGAACGTAAGTAAAGGTAACTCCGACAAATTCAGTGTCGCTGACGAGCTGCTTAAATTCAAACAGCTGCTGGACATGGGCGCTATTAGCCAAGAGGAGTTTGACCGGAAAAAGTCAGAACTTTTAAACAGCTAGACCGGGAATTTTATGATACAGGCATTTGCCATCACTTTACTGTAACGCAGTATTGAGAATTGAACGTCCTGCATGATATAATCTCTTAAGTCATTCAGGGAGATTTATCCCTTACAACACATAAGGGTTCGGGGGGTCATATCATCAAGAACAGTCACATTCGTATTGTGAAAGTATCGGCAGAAATAGAGAAAGATGAATACGAGATCAAGGTCAGCCACTGGCGGCTGCTCCTGGAGACGAACCGTTATTATGAGATCAAGCCAGAGAGCGGACCCGTGAAGAGAATCTATAAAGAGAAGATGAACACTGTTGTAGATGAGACCAAATCCTATACGGACGGAATTCTGACGTGTTCGGCATTTTGCATCGAAGATCAGGTAAGTGAAATGCATATCAAGATTCTGCAAAATCTTCAATCCAAGGTCAACTGCTATATGAATGAGCTACAGCTGAACCAAAAGGCGATCGAACAACTTAGTCTAGGCTCCCCCGCACAGGTACATCTGCCGGAGGAGTGAACCTGCAACATCATGTAATCTAACAACAGCCGGAAGGTCACAGTCCAATACTGTGGTCCTTCCGGCTATTTGTTCTGCAGCTTATAGCAGGCCTGCATTCTTGACGGCATGCTCCCAGCTTGGAAAGTAATGCAGCGCACTACGCATCAGTTCCGGATCATGCTGCTTAACTTGTTTTTTGTTCATGGTTCCACCGTTTGAATGCAGCTCTCTTATTCGGCTAATGACCTCGTCTGAACCTAGTGTAATCTCCAACATCCCCACCCCTTTCCGGTAGTTACTTACCATATTTTTCACATTCTGCAGGATTTCTATACCCTTTCCGAAGTGCAGGATTCACAACTAATCATTCACTTGACAATATGTACAAATAAGCTATAAATAAACATAATTATGAAGAAAAGGATTCTCCAAATCTTCCTGCAGAAAAGAGGGTAGCCGATTGAGTACAAAAGTAACTTTAGCTGAAAAGGTTGTGTTTTCCGGCGGATTACTCGGCCAAAATATGCTCTACAGCTTTATGTCGATGTACATTTTATTTTTTTATACTGACTTACTTGGCATTCCAGCAACGACGGCCAGCGTCATCTTGGTCACCGCAAGTATTTTCGATGCTTGCCTGGACCCGGTCATGGGAATGATCACGGATAAAACACGTTCCAGGTGGGGGAAATTCAGGCCTTATTTGCTGTTTGCCCCGTTTCTGATTGCTGCCGCTACCGTGCTGTGCTTCATGAACTTTGGTACCTCTTCCACCATAACCACAGTCATAGCAGCTATTTCTTATTTGCTGTGGGGAATGTTATACACTATCTGCGATACTCCACTCTGGGCATTATCCTCTGTTATTTCCAAAGATCCAGCGGAACGGACACTAGTCGTTACACTAGGCAAAATTGGTGGAACCATCGGGGCTGTGGTCATCACCATAGGCGGTATACAGCTCCTGCTTGCCTTCGGTGGTGAACGAAGCTCCCGTGCATATCTATACTCTGCAATCATCGTATCGGTCATTGCCGCACTGGCCATTTGGCTGACTGGCATCTTGTCCAAAGAAAGAGTGGCCCCATCGGCTGACCGGACTCCCTTCCGCCAAAATCTGCAAACCGTATTCAAGAACAAACCACTCCTCACACTGCTGGCCTCACTGCTAATCATTAATCTCGTGACAGGCATCAGACAGAGCATTCAGCTCTACTATGTGGTCTATGTCTGGGGAGATGCCAGCTATGGCACACAGATCGGAATCAGTCTGGTAGTTGGTATGCTGCTTGGTATGACCGCAACCCCCAAATTGCTGGGTACCTTTTCCAAGAAAAGCGTGTTTATCTCCTCATGCCTCCTGGGCAGCCTCTCTTGCGTGATTCCTTATCTGTCCGGGGATCAGAATGTTCTGTTTACACTCGTGTTCTTAGGAATCAGTTTCTTTTTCTCAGGCATCACCACCATTGTCAGCACATCGATGCTGCTGGATACCATTGACTATTCAGAGTGGAAGCTGGGGTTCCGGGGGGAAGGGATTGTATTCTCAACAAATACCTTTATCTCCAAATTCAGCGGGGCAGTGTCCAGACTGATTATCGGGGCAAGTCTCGGGTTACTGAACTACGTGGAGAATCAGCCGTCTTCTCCGGGACTCCAGCAGGGTCTAAGCTTGGTCATGTTTGTATTGCCCGCCATTTGTTTCCTTGGGGCTATTATTCCGATTCTGTTCTATACGATAAGCGACAAGCAGCGGATACAAACATTGATGGATTTGGAGGACCGCCGGTCGCTGTAACCAAAAAGGCATCATCCTATCACCCATACTTTTAGTACAAGAAGGAGCGATTCAAAATGAGTTCATCCATCCTGAACAGCCTTATGGCACCTCCCGATCTTACGGATTGCCGGAGAATATTGTGTGTTCAACCCCATCCCGATGACAATGAAGTAGGCATGGGCGGAACGATTGCCGCTTTTGCGGAGAAGGGTTGTGAGATTCATTACTTAACGGTGACGAGTGGAGATTTGGGCAGTAGTGACGGCCTGTTGTCCCATGCTGAGATTGCCAGGGTCCGCTCTCAGGAGCTTGAAGCGGCGGGACGCTCGCTTGGAGCCACAGTGTTCCACCAATTGCCGCATGGAGACGGCACACTGGAGCATATTCCGGCGCTGGCAGCGGAGATTGCCGAAATCATCCGTACCGTTCAGCCGGATGCAGTATTCTGCCCTGATCCATGGCTCCCTTATGAAGCCCACTATGATCATATTATTACCGGACGGGCAGCCGCCCAGGCCTTCTTATCCTCGGGGTTGCCGCTGTATCCCCGGGGAACGGATACACAGGCCTGGCAGCCGAGAGCAATTGGCTTTTATTTCACCGCAGAACCCAATACTGTTATGGATATTACTCATTTCTTCGACCGGAAGTTCGCTGCTATGGCCCTTCACAGCAGCCAGTTCAATGAGGACACGCTGGCATTATACAACCTGTATTTCAAGAAGAAAGGGCTAGAACTTGCAGAAGGAAAGGAATTCGAACTCGGCGAAGGATTTAAGGTGCTGTCACCGCTTCATCTGCATTGCTTCGTAGATGCCGGGCGGGTATAAATTGCCTCATGGTCAAGCCCTCCCCATAGATTAACAAAATCTCTCAGTATACTATGTTCTGGTTTGTCCTTATCATATGTTATAATACATTCACCCTAAATATTATGTTTATACGATATGATCTGAAAGGAATCAAGCGATGATTATTCCAGCTCCGGAAGTGAATTTTACGGCTTCACCTTTTTATAATCCCATTCTCAAAAATGTGGTCATTCTCGCCACCGGCGGTACGATTGCAGGCAGTGGCGAAGCGCATAAAACGTTAAATTACGAGCCCGGTGCTCTGCCGATACAAGATTTGCTGGACAGTGTTCCCCATCTGGAACGGGTAGCCAATTGTGCAGGAGTGCAGGTCAGCAATCTGTGCAGTGCCGACATTACAAGCGATCACTGGCTGACCTTGGCAACTCTCATCAATACACTTGCACTTCGCGAAGATGTTCATGGGTTTGTCATTACACATGGTACGGATACTCTGGATGAAACTTCATATTTCCTGAATCTTGTAATCAAAACCGACAAACCGGTTATCATTACCGGCTCCATGCGTCCGGCTACGGCGATCAGTGCGGACGGTCCGCTGAATCTGTATCAGTCAGTAGCCTTGGCGGCCAACCCGGAAGCTGCCGGTCAGGGCGTCATGGTTGTTTTTGCGGAAGGGATATACAGCGGACGGGATGTGCAGAAGGTCAACACCTTTAAGGCGAATGCCTTTGATGAGCGGGATTTCGGATGTCTAGGCTACATGCGGGACAGCCAGGCTTTTTTCTATACCCGGTCGCTCAAAAAGCATACGACCGCTGCCCAGTTTGACGTATCTGCACTGGTTGGGTTGCCGGAGGTGTCCGTGGCTTACTTCCATGTGGATGCTAATCCGGGAATTCTGGATTATCTGGCTACCATCTCCAAAGGTATCGTTATTGCCGGAGCAGGCGGAGGAATCTATAGCAAACCTTGGATTGATAAGGTCGGGGAGCTTAAAAATAACAATATCCCCGTTGTCCGCTGCTCGCGGATTTCCAGCGGTATTACCTTGAAGGATTCCTATATTGACCTCTCAGCCAATTCGATCCCCTGCAACAGTCTGGTGCCGCAGAAGGCCCGGATTCTGCTGTCGCTGGCGCTGACCCAAACGACGGGTTATGAGGAAATCGCAACCATGTTCAACGAATACTAAGCTAACATACAGAGCAATTAGCCCAACAGCCCGTGGATGCTCACGGGCTGTTTTTTTTCTATACCCTTTGTCGTTTTCTTTGTCTCCATTTACCTACGACGAGCAAAAGCAAGGGCAGGCCTAGCATATTCACAGGCATCGCAATAGGCACCCAGTAACGCTGCAAATAATTTGTAGTCGCCTCTGTTACATCTTGGGGAATTAACGCAAATACAAACATAACCGGGGCAATGAACCAAATCAGGTTCCTCCAGTTGCGGACATGCAAAAATTGGGCAGTGCCATAGCTCATCAGGAAGAGCATTACAGCAAATTTGACGAACACGCTGGCGAGCCATATCACGACCGGAATCGCATCGAAATTATCGATAAAACCGAACAGTGATATTTTCTTGGTCATTTCGAAAAAAGGGTACCACATGTTAGAGGAAAGATTGACCCCTAATGTGAGAATCACCATCAGCGTTGTTATCAGTACAAAGAATACCGAGGTCAAGACGGCCCCGAAAGCGTACAACGCCCCCTTACGCGGCTGGATCAAAAATGCGGCAAACATAAGGTATTCAACAGAATGACCGAGGTAAGAGGCTGGTGCCAGCACTCCACCCAGTATTCCCGTCATTCCGCTATCCGCATAGACCGGGAGGATGTTCCTCCAGTGAATATTGCCCACGCTAGCGATCAGGACAAGGATAATCATGAGCAAGATGATCGGCCCCAGAATCTCGCCACAGCGGGCAATACCTTCAATTCCTCCGGCATAGGTCGCATAGACAATCACGAAGATCATCAGGAGCATGACCGCTTCTTTCGGTGTCCCGTGAAGCAGCATGACTTGGACCAAATCGGAGAATTGGCGGAGAATTATAGGGGTGATCGTATACCATTGAACCAAATAAATTACGATTACAGCTTTGCCGATCCATTTCCCAAGAATCAAATGAATGTATTCAAAAAACGTCTGCCCAGGGTATAGCTTCGCGGCTTGCGTCGCGAAGAGTGCGATCAGCGAAGCGATGCCTCCGGCAACAACAACGGAAATCCACGCATCCTGTTTTGCCTGTAGGCTTGGGGTGACCGTCATGACCAATGTCATCCCGAGATCCATGATAAGGATGATCCAGAAAACCTGTATACCTGTCAATCTCATCTTCATCGCAAGAAGCCCTCTTCCGGTTGATAGTCAGTCCGTTTTTTCTTTATGTGCGGGTGAGCGCGTTTTACCTGTCCGTTCGATCTTGATGTGGGCATTGACAGTCACGGGAACCTCAGGGAAAATATCAAGCCATTTATCTTTCATTTTTTTCCAAGCATACGGATGCTTAATATGGATTTCCTCTCCGATGCCAAAGATATCCGACTGGAACTCATTTTGCACATGCGTTAACATGCTCTCAGCCTCACTTTGAATTTGCTTCGACAGCAAAGTTTCGACACGTTTCATTTGATCTATATTGCTTAGATCCAGCTTCGAATCGTTATCGATCGCCCGGACGGAGGCATGTAGCGAGACCCCTACTTCAGGAAGATTATTCTTGATTACCGAGTGCATTTTCATGCCGCTATGCAGCAGTTCGACGCCTACGATCCCTCCGTATTGTTCGTTCTCCTCTTCCACTTGTACTGTAAACCTCAAATGGTTTGTCCCCCCTGTCCACCAGCGCAATATTTTCAATTCATCGGATGACAGGTATCCGGATAATTGATTTCTATGGTAAACTGCTGCCCGGTCGATCGTGAACGATTCCTTATTAGTGCCTTTATGAATGACCCTTATGGCTGCGGTAACCGGTGATCTGTCTTCTGAGGACAGGACATTCAAGAATTCGTCGATTTTGACAGGAAAGCTTAATTTGCTGGATTGAATTTTGTTGATGCCGATACCCGGAATGAGCTCAAGCTGATAAGGGGTGTTCAAAATTTCTTTGGCTGTCCCTCCATAAGTTGTTAGCACATAGCTATTAGCGCGGGTCTCAGGGAGTCTGGTAAATGTATCCACTACCTTATTGATACCATGCCGGGCGAATTGTTCTCCGAAAATGATGACGCTTCTATGCCCGAAATAGATGGCACGGGACAATTGCTGCTGCAGTTTTCCTGTCACTTCCGATGAGTTCTTCCCGATGGCCGAGATGACGATGACTGATTTTTTGGTGCTCCCGCCAGACTTTACGGCACTGGGGATTCCACTAGGAAGGGCAATCTGCAGGGTGATTTCGAGCTGTCCGTCATCTGTAAGATCAATTCCGCTGGCTATGACCAAAGCGAGATCGTCCATTTCATTACGGTCCCAGCAGCCGGTCGTCAATCCGAGAATAACGAAAACAACCAAGACCCTGTATGTTATGAGTGCTCTGGTCATTTGCTCCTTTCACTCCATTCGTCGCTGTTTTTGCTGTTGACGCCTCCGCATAACCCGCCATGGGGCACGGATCAAAGTATCCGTAAGTCCTGGGGAGTTGAACGGGGCAATTGGTGTCATGTAGGGAACACCGAAGGATTTCAGGGTTACCAGATGGATCAAGACGCAAATCAAGCCAATCCCCACGCCATACAGGCCGAAGCTTGCAGCGAGAAGCATAAGCGGAAACCGGATAATACTGATCGCCTGGCTCATGCCCGGGTTCGGAATGAGGAATGAGGCTATACCTGTAATGGACACGATGATGATTTTTGGTGCAGAAATAATACCTGCCTGAACAGCAGCCTGTCCGATAACAAGTGCGCCCACTATGCTGATTGTCTGGCCGACGGGACGGGGAAGGCGGATTCCTGCCTCGCGCAGCGCCTCAAAGGTAATTTCCATGATCAATGCTTCCGCTATTGCCGGAAAGGGTACAACTTCCCGCGCCGCTGCAAGACTGAGTGCCAGGCTGGTAGGGATCATTTCCTGATGAAAGGTCGTTACGGCAATAAATAAGGAAGGGAGCGCCATCGCTAAAAAAGCGAATAAATATCTGAGCCACCGCAGCATCGTAACGTATATGAAATTAGTATAATAGTCCTCGGCTGTCTGAAACCCGAACCAGAATGTGATCGGGAGAACGAGTGCCATCGGCGAGCCGTCAATGAGGACCGCTATTTTACCTTCGACCAGTGAACCTGAAACCAGATCGGGCCGTTGAGTCGCCTGCATCAGGGGAAAGGGTGAATAGGGATGATCGCTAATCAATTCCTCGATATAACCGGATTCCAGCACACTGTCCATATCGATGTTGGAAATCCGTTTTTTCACCTCTTCCACTACGCTTTGTTCTGCTAGATTATCAATATATACAATCATCACATCAGTCTGGGAAAGTCCTCCTACACAGAGCTTCTCCGTCTTTAGCCGGGGTGTCCGGAGCCGATGGCGGATGAGGGCAATGTTGATGTCTAGCTTCTCGATAAAACCGTATCGCGGACCGCGAATGACTGCCTCCGTTGCCGGTTCCTCAAGCTGACGATGCAGCTTGTCGTTGAGCCGAAAGGTGAACGCCTCTGTGGAGGACTCAGCGAATAACACGACTTCTCCCCTAACGATGCTTTGAACGATTTCATTCATGTTCGTGGCGATACGGGGTTGTACAATGGAAGCCAATTTGAAATTCAGTATTTCATAGAGCTGGCGGGGGTTGTCACTCGATACGGTCTCTGGCTGCATTAAAGGCTCCAAAAAACCGGCGTCCCAAAGTTGATCGTCAACTAAGACATTCAAATAAACCACCATACCGGGAATAGAGCCAAACATCTGAAGCCTGCGCACGACCAGATCAGAGCAATTGGCAAACAATTGAGTGATGGCAGACTCATTGTCATCCAGCTTGCCGGAAATCTTCAATTCAATTGTTTTTTCTAATTCTTTCAGCCTGTTTTCGAAAGGACCAGATACTCTATTTTTCGTTTTCATATGCCACCCCTTTCAAAACATAACTTTCCCCAACTATTATTGGATTATTCGGAATGAAATACCATGTGGGAGAGGCAAGTGGAGCTGGTTACGCCGTACTTAATAGGGAACATATGCTTCCGAAGCAGGGATGATTATAGAGTAAAAAAAGGGCTATCCCTTAAGCTTTTTCCAAAGCTTTTTTGAGATACTCCCTTGGTGGGGGTTCCTATGAAGTATATTTTCCCTGCCGCCGTGTATACTTCAAACATAACAAAAGTATGCAAATGGAAGGGGTGCAAGAAAAATGAAAGTGCTCGGAAAAGCAGCCGCCTTTTTGCTTATTATCGCATTATCCGGTGCCGTCCTATATTACGCCACCGCAATGGGTGGTTAGCTGAAATACTTTGTAACAATCTTCTCTGCCGTCCGGGTAGCCAGCGCTTGTGTCGTAAGAGTGGGGTTGGGGCCGCCGATCCCATTGAAATGAACACTGTTGTCGGCGATGAACAGGCGTTTGACTTGAAAAGCTTCGCAGTTCGAATCCGTAACATATCCCATACGCATTGTACTCTCCAGATGGAGCATGAAGCCGAAGGGGGTATCGGATCGGATAACTCTGCTTGCCCCTGCGTGGCGCAACGTCTCCGAAGCATATCTGGCCAGTTGATCGCGTCTCTTAAGCGTCTTAACGCTAGGGGTATAATGAATGACCGGTATGGGACCGTTCTCGTCTTTCAGAAACGGGTCTACCTCCACCCTGTTGCGGTAGAGCGTTTCATCATCGGTCAACAGCAGCATGGTCATGGTCCGGCTATAGTTCATCATCAGCTCTTTCAGCTGAGGACCGACCATCCGGCCGCGCATATCCCATGGTTCTCCCGGCTCCGGCGGGTTCAGGGCATCATATCCGGCTTCACTGAAGCCGTAGGTCAGGAATGACATCAACCCTGGGCTTAAGCAGGATACCTGGAATATCCCTGTCCCCGGAATATCGACCCTCGCTCCCGAAGTATGGCCGATGTACGGGTAGACCGCCGGTTGACCCATAATGCGCATAAGGTCCTTTTCCTCAAAGACACCGCCAACCCAGTCAAAGCAGTGATTGGTTAACCCTCTCCCCACCCATTCGTTATGAGGCAGTCCTGAGTTCAGCCACAGGCGAGGCGATTCAATACAACCCGCTGCCATGATTACCGTCCGGGCCGTCAGTTCTCCGGTCTCTCCTGTCCACGTATCCCGAAACTGTACACCAGTCGCACGAATTCCTTCCTTGGCATCATGAGAAGTCAGAATTCGGACTACAAAGGAATTTGGACGGACTGCAACATTTCCCGTCTTGAGCGCGAGTGGAATGTAGCTGACTAAGGTGCTTCGTTTGGCGATTTTATCCACGGTGGGTCCAGCTGAGCAGCCATTGACACAATTTCCCTTCAAGGTACATCCTTCCATGTTGGACAATTGCTCAAGGGAGTACGCGGGGTCCATCAAATGCTCATTCGTGGGTAGAATGGCATTCGGATTGGGACGGTAGCCCGGAGTGGTTACATTAAGCGTTGGATTCAGCTGCCAGCCTGCCTTTTTGGCTCCATAGTAGAACAGCTCCTCCTTGGGCGTGGTAGGCGCGAACTGAACAGGCAATGTGGCCTCGGCTTTCTCGTAATAAGGCATCAGCTCCCGGTAACTGATCGGCCAGATGTCATCGACTGCTGCAGGAAAAGCGCGCGGTGACTGGCCCCAGTAATGTTGAGTCGTTCCACCTACACCTGCTAATTGCCAGATATCCCCCTTCTGGCGCATAATCCTGTGCCACGGCGTTCGGCGCCGGTCGGCTGGCCCAAAACGGAACGTACCTGACACCACATCATTCATATTGTTCTCATATGCATTGAAGATTCTTTTATAGATCCCTATATCCAGATCCTTATACTCCGAACTCCATTCACCGCCATGTTCCCTGTTCGGATTCTCCCAACGCTTGTTTCCGTACCACGGCCCCGCTTCCAGCACCAGTACCTTGAGACCCGCTTCTCCAAGTTCCTTGGCCGCAACGGCACCTCCACCGCCTGACCCGATCACAATAACGTCCGCATCGAACATAGTATCTGCACTATTCAATGGTGGATTCCCCCCCTTGGCGCTCAATGGTCAACATGTAGCCAAGAAGCGCCCGGTAGCCTGGAACCACTCCCGGATACTCCACCTGCTTCCAGGATTCAGGGAAAAATTCCAGTCTTCGTTCAGTTGGCGTCCTGAGCCGGGTCGTCCCGTATGCTGACCACTCAGAATAGTTGCCAAACATGGTTTGGCGGTTAAGAAAGTCAATCATATAACGGGTAAACCCCAGGTCGTTCCGGTAAGGAGGTGGCAGAACGCCGGGATCGATATTTCCTTGCTCCAGCATGGCGAGAACCCGAATCCGGTCAGCCTGGGATAAGGCACTGAATGGCCCGCTCTCCCAGAGCAGGTGATTCGGAGCATACTGCAGCTGTCCCGAGGCGGCGAGATAGGCAGCCCCGGCATTAAGCAAGCCTGAGGTGGAACAGGACAATGGAATGTCCGTCAATCCAAATCCCAAAACAAGGGAAAGGCTGTGATCCAGCTCCCAGATCATATACTCGTGGATACATAAATCGGCAGCCCCTGCCGACAGCTCTGCTCCATTGCCGACAGACAGCCATGTACCGGGAATGATTGCTTCAACCAGAGCTTTAAATGCAGCATAACGATAGGAATCAACCGCTGAAGCATAGGATGTGAGAGGATGCATAATAATTCCCCCTTTAATGACAGGTATGGATGAGTAACAGATACCCGTATCACTTATGACTATTCGTCAGGGGGGTCTTTCAGACGCGCTTAACACAGCAGCAAAAATAAAAGGAGACCCTTTAAAGCTGAATACCAGCTTCGAGGAGTCTCCACCATTTCCAGCAGACTACTTTAGTACAGCTCAGCCAATCTTTCTGGTGTGAACGTTTGAATTTCTTCCATCCGGCCTTCTCTGATTTTTCGTGCCCAGGCAGGATCACCTAGAAGAGCGCGTCCAACGGCCACCAGGTCAAATTCATGGTTGTCCAGCCGCTTCAGCAAATCTTCCATTCCCGGGTGGCTGATCCCCCCGTCATCTGCAGGATCATTGTCCATTCCTACGGAGCCTACGATGATCGTTGTTTTGCCGCTTAATTTCTTCACCCAGCCGGCGAAGCTGAGCGCGGAGCCTTCAAATTCTGGTTCCCAGAAACGGCGTGTAGAGATATGAAAGATGTCTACGCCTGCAGCCACCAGCACACTCAGGAACTGCTCCAGCTGTTCCGGAGATTCTATCAGCTTCGCCGAGTAATCCCCCATTTTCCACTGGGACAGCCGCATGGAGATCGGATAATCCGGTCCCACTGCATCCCGGACAGCCTGAACAACTTCCACAGCAAATTGGGTACGCTTCAGGAAATCGCCGCCATAACGGTCCGTCCGCTGATTGGTATTTTCCCAGAAGAATTGATCGATCAATAAGCCGTGTCCGCCGGATAGCTCAATCCCGTCAAAGCCAACCCGCTGTGCATTCACTGCCGCATCTGCATAATTCTGAATGACCTTGGCAATTTCCTCCTCCGTCATCGGCTCACTTACCTTGTTCCCCTGCAAGTCAAGTCCGGACGGTCCTATGGACGAAGCCTCCGGGTAAGGCGGAGAACCCATGGGACGAATCATACCCATATGGGCCAACTGAGGAAAAATAACCCCGCCAGCCTCATGAACCTGCCGGACCACTTCACTCCAGCCGTTCAGAGCGGCTTCACCAAAGAGATTAGGGAGCCGCGGCTCACTAGTTGAAGCCGGATGTTCAATCATGCCTACGGAGATGACAAGCCCCACTCCATTCTCTGCACGACGACGGAAATATGCGGCGTTATCCTCACCCGGGATACCCTCCGGCGCAAAAGCACGAGCCATTGGAGACATTACGATCCGGCTGGGTATAGTTAATTGATGAATGGTATAGGGCTCAAACAGTGCTTCCAAAGAATGAATGTGCTGATGTTGTTTACTCAAGAATAACGCCTCCTATTATTTCAATCCTTATTTTCCCGCGGGGTATGAATGAAATAGTAACAAGCTATTGTCCACCCTTCAACCAACAATCCGTCCGCTTTGTTGCTTAAGCAAAAAGCGAAATAAATTGTTGTCTTGAAAGTTAATATTTGTTGTATAAGCAACAGATGATTATACTAATAAGAAACAAACATTACCTTCCCGGACAGGAGTGTTCAGAGAATGGCTAATATACAGCCTCCCAATCCTAATGACCCACGCGTCATCCGGACACGTCAATTAATTCTGGACGCCTTTGTCCAGCAATTAAATATCATGGATTTCAACAAAATAACCGTCGGTGACATTACCAAGGCAGCCACGATTAACCGGGCAACCTTCTATGCCCATTTTACGGATAAATATGCGCTGTTCGAAGCCTTTCTGTATGACGCATTTACGAAGATGGTACTCTATAAAGTGAACATAGAATCACCTCTGACGCAGGAGACACTTCAGGAGCTTATTGTTGCATTATGTAATTATCAAGAGAGAAGCCAGTACTGTTTCAAAAGATATGATTCTGTGGCCCTCTTGCTTGAAGAGAATATCAAGCTGCATCTCGAGGAACTCATTCTTCAACTGATCTCCAGATCAGCCGGTGCTGAGGATTCGAAGACGCTGGCAACCACAGCAACCCTTTTAAGCTGGTCCCTTTATGGAGTAACCTACCGCTGGAATCTTGAAGGAAGAACTGAGGCTCCCTCCGAGTTGGCTGTGCGGATTATGCCGCTGATTCTTAGCGGGTTCCACATGTTCAATCCACAGATCTCCTACTCCCAATAATAATAAACGGGTATCCACCGGAGAGATTCTCCTGTTATAGAACGTGAACTTGAGAATGTTAGGCTCATCATTGCGGAAAGTCTTGTTATTCATGGTGTTCCGCAATGATCGTTATCCATTCTCAAGTTCATCTTATATAGATACCCGTTTACTCTGGAGAGACTGTTATAGCTTATTCCCACTCCTTTTGTCCTTCCAGCTCTTCTGCCGCCTCCATCTGTGCCCTTACCCCAGGCATCTGTAATGGCTGTCTTCGAAATCCTCCGGATTCCCTGGCCTTCCGCTTAACTCCCAGCACATACACCCCGGAAAATAACACAACGAACATTACTCCCGCCGCGAGTCCCCCGCCCTGTCCGGGAACTAGCGGCATGCTTGCGAGAATCGCAACCAGGCTTAAGATTGCAATCCATGAAGTGTAGGGATATCCGCGCAACCCATGTTGCCCCGTTAGCGGGCTGCCATGACGTTTGCGCAACCGATAATGACTGGCCATAATAATTACGTAGGAGAACAGCAGCGAGAAGCCCCCGGAGCTGACCAAAAAAAGATAGACCCCTTGCGGCAGCAGCATTCCCATCCAGAGACCTGCCAGCATCGCAGCCCCGGAGATAAGGATGCCCCGGTAGGGGATATCCGTGTGGTCCCGCATCCATATTGGGGTATGCCCCTCCTCAGCCAATGAACGGAGCATCCGGCCCAGACCAAATACCGAAGCCAGCATTGTGGACAAAATTGCGGATACCAGCACAACATTCATCACAGTTCCGGTCCATCCCAATCCATACAGGCTTAGGGCAGATACAAAGGGACTATTCTGTTCAGACACGTCTGCTGTGGGCAAGAGCAGAAATAATGCAATCATTGCTGCCAGATATAATCCGACCAGGAGCATGATGGTATACCGGATCGCCCGCGGAATAGTTACTTCCGGATCTCCCGTCTCTGATGCCGCCAGTCCGAGCACCTCAAAACCGGCATAGGTGAACATAACCATAAGCATGCTTCCCGCGATTCCGGCAATCCCGCCGGGCATGAAGCTCTGTCCGCGCACAACACCAAGACCTGCCCCATCAGCACCTCTTGTACCGATTCCCGCTACCAGAGCCACGGCAATCAGTATAAAAGCGGCAATCGCTAGCAGCTTAAATGCGGCGAGTCCGCTCTCCAGCTTGCTCAGCCGTTCTGCACCCAATAGGTTAAGCAGTGTTACCCCCACGATAATCCCCGATCCAAGGAAGGCAATCGGCAGTGCGGGAAACCAGCCCCGCAGCAGGATGGACACCGCTGTGGCTTCACTGGACATCGCAAGCACAAGGCCTGTCCAATAGACCCAGCCTACCGTGAAGCCTGCACCGCGGCCAAATGCCTGCTCTGTATAGGTTCGGAAGGAACCCGTTGCCGGATAGGCTACTGTCATCTCCGACAATGCGGACAAAATGAAATAGACGAGAATCCCACCGATCACATAAGACAACAGTACAGACGGTCCTGCCGCACGGATGGCCACTGATGATCCCAGAAAAAAAGAGCCGCCAACCACCGTTCCCAGTGCAAGCATTGTCAGTCCCCACACCGTTAATCCTTTTTTATCCTGCCCCATACTGCAGCCTCCCCGGTTTTTTAAGAGAAGTATCTGCAACATGCTGGAGATTTACCCATGGAAAATAAAAAGGGCCGTGCCGGTTACGGTTACCCTGTTTCCGGTACGGCTATAGCTGATGCAACTTATGCGGCTCCCTCTGGTTCTTCAAACAGAGTTACGCAGTTTCTGCCATTGGCTTTGGACTGATACAGCGCATCATCACTAAGCTTGTAGAGATCCCCTTCGCGAACTTGGTCCACATGGATCGTGGCCACTCCAATGGAGACGGTTATGATTCCATATTCTGCACTCAGCGCATGCTCGATGCCCAGATCAGCTATGCTTCTTCTGATATTCTCCGCATAATCCTGTGATTGCCGCGGAGTGTAGCCGCTGACAAGGATACCGAACTCTTCTCCGCCCAGACGAAACGCGAATCCATTCGAACGTACCGACAGCTCTTGCAGCAAGCTTCCTACTCTACGCAATACTTTATCACCTTCATAATGCCCATAGGTGTCATTATATTTCTTGAAATAATCAATATCGAGCATCATGTAAGTCAGATATTGCTGCTTCGCTGCAGCTTCTTCCACTTCAACTACCAGCAGCTTGTTGAAATATCTGCGGTTATACAAGCCTGTCAGCTCATCAGTGATAGATATCTTTTCAATCAGCTGAATGTACTTATTCAACTCTTCATTATTCAGCTCCAGCTCCTTGGTGCGCTCAGCTACCAGATCCTCCAGGTGCTCTTTATGCTTCAGGAGCTCTTGCTCTGCCTTTTTCCGTTCGGTGATATCCTTGACGGTCCCCTGAATAGCGGGCCTGTTCTTATAGTTGATCCGTGTGACCTTGTGGATCACAATCACCTCACGGATCTGATCTTTGTGGATTAATTTGGTTTCATATTCAAAAGGGGCCTGCTTCCCCTCCACCCTTCTTGCATAATAATGCATCACCTTCTCCCGTTCTGGAAGACTTACAAATTTCACAAAAGGCTGGCCCACCATTTCTTCCGCCACATAACCAAGCATTTGCGCCAAAGCCTCATTGACGTATTTGCATATTTCGTCTTGGGTAATAAAGACTCCGTCCTGCAAATTGTTAACCAGTTCCCGATACTTTTCCTCTGAGCGCTCAAGCTCGGAATACAGAGTGGCATTTTCCAGCGAAAACACCATTTCCCGTGACAGCAAATTAATAATCTTCATTCGTTGCTCGGTGAATACACCCGTCATCAGGCTGTTTTCCAGATAAATCACTGCTATGGTCTTGTTCTGATTGATCAGCGGCATGCAGACCATCGATTTAGGCCTACATTTGACAATATAAGGATCATTTACAAATGGTGTTTCGGAGAATGCATCATTATAGATTACACTCTCGCGGCTCTCGACCACCTGATTCAGGATAGTGTACGGCAGTTCATTATATTTGGTCCGATCATGTACAGCAACAGTAATCCTGTCTTCAGCCGGCCGGTACTCCCCTTCGACGAGCAGGTTCGTTGCGGAGGACATCACAATGCAGCCTCTTTGCGCGCCGGCATTCTTAATGACGATTTGCATCAGGGCTTCCAGCAGATTGTTCAGCTCAATTTCCTTGGAGATCGCCTGTGAAGCCAGAATCATCGAGTTCAGATCCAGGCTTTCCGTGTAATCCGATACCATGTGGTTATACATGAGTTCTTTGGTATGAATTCGTGTAATCATCTCAGGGTACCGTTCGCCCAGAAAAGCGATTTTCCCTTTCGCACCCCAGACCGAATAATAATACTCTGCCTGCCTCAGCAGGTAACCCGCGAATTCTTTGAAATCCTTGCGGTTATAAAAACGGGCAGCCAGCTCATTGCATAGCGCCTTGTAACGTACAAATCCCCCCCGCTCGCTGGCCTCGATGGCCTGATCATAATACTGACCCGCTTCATCGTCACGTCCAGCAATTCTGGCCCATTCGGCCTTCATCAGCAGCTCATGCTGACGGAAGGTATCTGGCGCATGTTTGGCCCACTTGAGTACCCGGCGATACTCCTTGCGCATTCTCGCTTTGGCATGCCTCTTCCGGTTTGCCCCCAGATCTTGATAGGCATAGGCCAAATTCAAGAAGGTGTAGAGTGCGAACTCTTCCATAAAAGCTGAACCGGCAAGCGTACCGATGATCGGGTAAGCTTTGTCGATATAGGCCAGAGATTCGCTATAATTCTCATAGGTGAACAGCAGTTTTATTTTATAAATATAGTAGATTGCGATTCCGGAATAATATTTGGCGGCCTCCAGCTCCTCCAGATAGGCTGCTTCACTAAAGTCAGAGCTGTCCAAAGATAACCGGTCCTTCAGCTCCCCCGACAGATTCAGCAGATATTGCCGGGACAGTTGTGCGGTGGCTAAGGCTTCTTTGTATTTCGTGTTCTCAATCATCGCAATCATTCTGCTGCTCTCCTGCAGATTCGCGGAAATATCCATTCCCGGATTCCAGAGATTCACGTAGAAGCAGGAATGGGCCAGATAGAGTAAATCTCCTGTCCGGAGACTCGCCTCAATAGAGGTTGTGTACCACTCATGCAGTGTATCCCAAGGTTCGGTCCAGGTATGACAGAACAGCGTATATAGAACAAGCGCCGCTCCTTTCCACTGCAGATCGCCAAACTTATCATTGATTCGGATGCCCAGACGACCATAGTCAAAAGCTCCCTTAGAATCTCCGAACCCGGACAGCAGCATGGCATAGCCGATGAACGCGAGCGCGGACTCTGGGGCATTTCCATGCTTCAGGGTAAGACCCACCTTTTTCAGAACAACCAGTCCGAATAGTGAGGTCTCACCGGAAATAAAAGCGGGAGGAATAAAGTTGATCAATAGCCGCATTACCAGCTTCATTTCCGGATCTTTCATCTCTGCGGCTTCAAAAATATGATCGGCCGTTTTTCCCCGCAGCGCAGCTTTGATCTTCACAAGTTCAATAAGAACCGATGCCATGCCTACCCGGGCAGGGATATGAATACCAAGCGCAGATAAACCTAACCTCCCTGAGGCGATAGACTCTTTCATCATTCCCAGATACATGTAATGGTTGGCCTGCATTTCATAGATATGGGCGAGAGCCATTTTGTCTCCGGTATGATTGATCAGAACGGCACCTGCTGAATCGGCGGCTTCTACCTGATGAGTAAGATATCCACATTCCGTATATAGCCGGTAAATCTCTGAAGTCTGTGTCTCATCCTCTTCCCAAGATGTATCTCCCAGCAGCCGGATATTGGCTTCCAGCAACCGGAACGCCGAGTCATAGCCGAAGGCTGCCTTGGCCTTGCGCGCAGCTCTTAGATTAATCCTGATCACTTCATCGATTTCCGCCTTACCGGACAATCTGTCCAGTCCTTTGTTCAGATGTGCGGCAATATCTACGATAATCGCCTCAATCTCCTCAGAACCCAGGCGCTTAAGCAGCAAGCGGCCAATGGCCAGATGCAGTGCAGCGCTTTCCCCCCCGTCAAGCATCTGGTAGAACGCCTGCTGAATCCGGTCATGTGCAAATTTGAACCGAATATCCAGACACTGCAACACCTCTTCCTCCGGTGCTGAGAGAAAGCTGGTCATCCGGGCATACCGGTAGTCGTCGGGTAAGATGTACTCCTTCTCCACTGCTGTAGCTATGGCATGAGCAATAACCTCAAGCGGTTCATCCGCAATCAGAGCCAATATTCCAAAGTCGAATACATTCCCCACCACGGCGCTAAGCATCAGAATTCTCCGCACCTTCTCCGGTAGCTCCTGCTGCTTCAGCATCAGAAAATCGACAACATTTTCGTTGACCGGCAAGCTCATAATCCGTTGAAGCTGCCAGGTCCATAATCCTTCCGACTCGTCAAAATACAAATACCCGTTCCTGTACAGATCTTTCAAAATCTCATAGACAAAAAAGACATTTCCTTTGGTCCGCTTATATATCACTTCCGTAAGTTCCGCCGCCCGGGTCACTGTAGTGAATAGAGTATCAGCAATCAGACTGCCTACCTGTGATGCTGATAGGGAGTTAAGAATAATTGTCCCAACCTCATGGGTATTCGCTAGATTGGATATCATACCAAACAAAGGATGTCCCTCATGTATTTCATTCTGCCGGTAAGAGCAGACAATGAGGAGCTTCTGCAACTGATGACCCATCAGCTTCTCAACAAGCTGCAGACTGGAATAATCCGCCCATTGCACATCATCCAGAAACAGCACTAACGGTTTCTCGTTATGGGTAATTCCTTCGATGAACCTGGCAAAGGTAAGGTAGAAGCGGTTGGTTTCTTCTGCCGGATTCAACGTCTCCATCTCCTGCTGGATACCAATCCAGGCATCGAGCTCAGGGAGCAGACCGGCAATCTGATGGCCATTTCCGTCCAGAGCTTCGGTTAAGGTCCGCTTGATATCAGCCTTATAATCCTCATCGTGACTATCCATCAATTGGCTGAGCAATCGCCGAAAGGCCTGAGTAATGGCGCTATAAGGGATGTTCTGGTTATACTGGTCGAACTTCCCTTCAGCAAAAAGCCCCTTCTCTTCGCTTATGTATTTGTGCAGTTCATGCACCAGCGCTGTCTTGCCCACCCCGGCTTCACCAGTAATCAGCATCAGCTGTGTACTGCCACTGACACTTCTGCGGAACGACTTCACCAGGGATTCTAGCTCTTGCTCGCGTCCATATAACTTTTGAGGAATCCGAAAGATATTCAGCCGGTCTTCTGCACCGACAACAAAGTTATCCTGCCCGGCCAAACATTTATTCAAGTCTGCTTTTATCCCATATGCGCTGCGGTACCGGTCCTCTGATGACTTCTCCATTAACTTCATAATCACTGCTGACAGACTGCTTGAGACCTTTCCCCCGGTTGCTTTGTAAGGAGAAACGGCTTCCTTCGCAATAATCGAATAGATTTGCTCCAGCATTTCCCCGGCATCATAAGGCTTTTTCCCGGTCATCATCTCGTACAGGACTACGCCCAGGGAATAATAATCGCTGCGATAATCAATATTGCGGTTCATTCTGCCCGTCTGCTCCGGTGATATATACAGCAGGCTGCCTTCCAGTACACCATTGTTCTGAAAATCCCGCTGCTCCCTCGACAGCTTCACCGCAAGATCGAAATCTATGATTTGTACAAGATTCTGATCCCTGTTCCAAATGATATTGGAAGGCTTGATATCCTTATGAATAACATTCTGTTCATGAATGCTCCCCAGAATATCCACGATACGGACCGCCAGCTGTAAAAGTGACTCGGGCTCCGGATGATCCTCCGCCATAATCCGCTTGAGCGAACGCCCGTGAATATCCTCCAGCACCATAATGTAAGAATTATTCTGCTCCTCCAGCCTGTAAGGCTTGATGACACCTGTTGTGTGATCACTCAGCTCCTTCAGCAACTTGTACTCCTGCTTGAACCTCATCACCGCTTCCGTACCGGCATATTCCGGCTTTAGCACCTTCAGGATTACCGGTTCACCGGTTACGGAGTCGATGGCCCGGTATACGGATTTTATATATTGATCGGAGATCGTATCCAGTATCTTATATTGGTCAAACACAACCATGCCCACTCCACCTTTAGCTCTGTTCTCCCGTCACTTCAATATCCGCATCAAATTTAAAAATATAGGCAGCAATCAGCCAGATAATCCAGCAGTTCAGCCCAAAAAACAGATAACCGAAATACCCCAGGACAGGCATCTCGGAGAAAATATGAAATTTGTCCAAGTAAGGTACAGAGTACTTCCAGTAGTTAGGATTGGTTGGCAGAGAATCATGGAACCACTCACTGCCGAAATTCCAGAATTCCCAAAAGAATCCGTTAAACAGCGTGGCAAGCCCGATCAGAATGACACTGGACCAGTCCCCGTTCTTGGCCGGAGTAAATGGCGTCCAGAATCCTACAAGCGCCATAGCCGCGGAGAGCATCGGTACAAGTGCCACCCACAGCACCCAAAACAGCAAATACGGATAATACCCCATTCCAAAAGCGAGGATCAGCCCGAGTCCATAGTAGAGGATCAGAAAAGTCGGGGAGACCTTGAATTTCGGACCATGACTATAGCGGTTCCTGAACGCGCTGAAAGTCTTAAGCAGCAGATACCATTCAAAAATTGCCGGAAGCACAGTTGTATACGACAGCGAGAACCAAAACACATTGCCAAAGTTCGAGAACACCTTATCGTTCGGATAATACCAGTTCTCAAGCACAAAAAAATTAAGATATTCAAAAGCAAACCAGCTAAAGCAGGACACTACAGCCAGAAGCTGCATCACATGGGGCTTCCGCGAAATGATGGATGCGCCTTTATTTCTTTTATACACCAATCCGTCCAGAATTAATATGAACGACCACCATAAGGGTACAAAAGTATAGGATTCGAGTGAAACAAACAGTTTGACCCGGGCCCACATCAGGAACCAGCTGACAGCAAGCACAGGCAGACTCCACCAGAACCAGACAGGAAAAGGAGTGAACCCATTCTTCGGTACAGGTCTATCCTGGACCTTTTTGAAGCCACACCAATAGGGGAAAACCAGAACCAGTGTGATCATCAGGGCAACAATGCAAGCCAGTGAAAAGTACAGCAGGCTGAAGCCAGGGTCCGCCTCTACCTTTTGAGCAGGAAAATCGCCATATCCCGGCGGCATTCCCTTCCACTTGGCTATACTCCCCAGCAATGGAAGCAGGAAGATCAGAGCAAACGTCAGGATCAGGAAGACAGTCTTATTTTTTTTAATCATGGCGGAATCCCCTCTTATAAATAAAAAGTCGAATTTTGTTGACAAACAAAACTATTCGATATTCACCCAGATTATTCCTGCCTGGTTTATTGCCATTCCCGCCATTTTCATACGAACTTGGAAAACAGATGTAAAAGGCGTTCACGCGGCCAAGGATTATGGCTGTGAACGCCCATTTGATATACATATACTGTAGTTTCTTACTCCGCCTTGAGGAAGTGCTCAAGCACGCTAACAATCATCTCATGGTCTTCCTCCCCCGATAATCCAGAGACCGAAATGCTACCTACCGGGCCTGCATTCCTGATAAAGATAGGGAAACACCCGCCCTCGGCAGCATACTCCATCGGATCTACAAAGGCATTGTCCTGAATCGTTGTGTTCCATGATTTATACAGTACATGCATATAGTAAGAACAATGGCCGAAATGGTTGACTGTATTTATCTTGCGGGCAATCCAGCGGTCGTTGTTCGGGCCGGTATCATCCATTTTGGCGTGGAACAGGACTATGCCATTCTTGCGGATATCCACCACGATCTGCTTATTCAACTCCACAGCTCTCTCTACAATGGCGGTGCCCAGCCGGATGGCTGTCTGATTCGAAAATGTACTGAACTGCAAATCCTGTTCCTGCTGCAAAAGCTTATCCAATAATAAGGTATAATCCTCCAATGTTGACACTTCCTCTTCGTAGAGTTTCCTATTTCAATTCCGATTCACCCAACAGGCTCATCCGCATCCATCTGTACATGCTAATCTTCAAATGCAGTCTTTAACACAGGGAGTCCTAAAAAGCCTGCATACCGCTCAGCGGCCTGCATAATTTTCGCTTCCCATTTCTTCTCCAGAGTCTTGAAGGTTCTGAACCTCAGATCAACGCCTTTAGTCTTGACGGTTCGTTTCCAGGTGCCGATAATCTGCCCGCCTGCGGCAATCGTTGGCAGAAACACACCATTATTACCCGGCACGATGAGCGGGGCTGTCTCTGGTTCAAGTACAGCGCTACGGTCACTATACCCGAGAACATATTCATCGAAACCGGGAAGCAAATGAACCTCAGAGAGGGTTGGTGTCTGTCCTGCAGTTGAAGACGGACTCCAATACTCAGTACCTGTGAAGACAGCGGTCTCAAGTTTTCCCTTGACCGTATCCAGCCCTGCTCTGGCCTCCTTTAGCGACAACCCTGCCCACCATGCAAAATCTTGTACGGTAGCCGGTCCGTGGGCTGTAAAATAGCGCAAGGCCAGCTCGGAGAGGGATTCCTCGTAAGACAGCTCCCGGGAATGCTTCACCCACCGGTCGAGCAGTACAAAGGTTTGCTGTTTCCCGCTGCGCGGCCCAAAGCAGATTAGTCCAGTGTACGCGCTGTGCCACAAGATATGATAACCGCGCTGTCCTCCAGTGTGGATGCCCCCGGCCTCAAGCAGCGCAAGCAGGTCAGGCCGCCGTACACTCTCGCCGTTCTTGAGTGCGTTATAGATGATCTTCCTGGCGCGTTCGAGGGACTTCTCATCCAGCTCCAGCTGCTCCATTCTTCGAACAGCCTGTCTTAGCAGACGCGGAGCGCATAGCTGCAGCATCCATTTCACATCCTCTGGCGGTACGAAATGAATCGTTCCCCGCAGCGTCCAGGTTAGCGCAATCTTCCGCTCCGCTACTGCCTGTTCTACCTGGGCCAGCGTGGCTGAAGGCGTTCGCAGGCCGATCGCCCACACGGCCTGCAGATAATCCTGGGCCTGTAAAGCCCCTAATCTTCGGACAACCTCCTCCGGCTCCATTGAGGCAGAGCTGTGAATGAACTGATTAGCCAGTCTTCGGACTGCGATGTCTGTATTCACGATATCCAGCCTCCTTATGCCTCAGGTCACAATGATACGGGTGAATCTAGAACGTTCTATCCAAACCTCCAGCACATAAGTCCCAATACTTTCCTTAAGTATATTGAAACTGCCTGCAGATTGTCTATCTATAATCAATCGTATATTTCTACAATGGACAAGCACATGATATAGTATGGAAATAAAGCGTTTGCCTTTACATTAACCTTTATGAGGAGTGAAGCCTGTGGCGATTAATGTGTATTTCAATTTTAACGGAAATGCCCGTGAAGCTGTAGAGTTCTATGCCGAAGTATTTGGAACGGAGCCACCGCAGATAATGACATTTGGAGAGTCGCCTCCCGACCCAGCCCACCCTCTTCCCGAGGAAGCCAACCCTCTCGTGATGCACGCCATGTTGTTCATTGACGGAAGTCCAGTGATGTTCTCGGATGTTTTCCCCGGTATGCCTTATACTGAAGGGAATAACATAAACCTTACTCTAATGAATGCCGATACCGGTAAAATCAAAGCGTGGTTCGATAAGCTCAAAGAAGGCGGTACTGTAATCATGGACCTGCAAGAAACCTTCTGGAGCAAATGCTATGGCAGCCTGAAAGACAAATTCGGGATCATCTGGCAGCTAAGCCACGAAGGCGGACAGAGCGGCGACAACGCTTAACCTGTCTTCCCGATCCTCCGGGTACTATAAGGATATAGGTCTCAGAACGATTCATGAGATGCTGTATCCTTTTTTCATGCAAAAAAACATCGCAAAACCTATTTTTTTATGCGCTTACATGAGAATCTGTGTTTTAATAAGAATACCGTTATCGGCAAATCCCGCTGTAAAGGAGCCTACACGAATGGAAATTTCCGCCTTTTTACTGCCCAAGGACCAGGTATCATTCATTACCTCCTCCATCACCATGCTGGAAGCCTTGGAACAATTGGAGAATCATTATTATTCTGCCATCCCCATCATTGATGAAGAAGGTAAATATGTGGGAACCTTATCTGAAGGAGATCTGCTGTGGAAGCTGAAGGATACGGCAGGATTAAGCTTTGAGAACATGCGGGAAGTGACCGTAAGCGATATTCAGCGTCATGTTCATAACGAAAGTGTCGAGATTCATGCACAGATGGAGGATATGCTTACACTGGCTGCGGATCAGAATTTCGTCCCGGTTGTTGATGATCAGGGCATCTTCCTGGGTATTATCCGCCGGAAAGACATTATCGAATATTACACCCGCAATATTACTGATTAGCTGACATTCATGTTCAATCTTATACACAAGCAGCGGCTGTGCAGTCCCGGGTGGGACGGCACAGCCGCTGCTTGTGTGGGCAGATCTTACTAGACACCGATTTACAGTTCAGTCAGGATAATGGTGCCCTGCGGAGTGATGGCCAGGGTATGCTCATACTGGGCAGACAGGCCGCCATCGATCGTGCGGGCAGTCCACCCGTCTGCATCAATCTTAGTGCGGTAACTTCCGGTATTCAGCATCGGTTCGATGGTAAATACCATACCTTCTTTGAGTCTTGGTCCCTTCCCTGCGGGTCCATAATGTGGTACCTCAGGCCCCTCATGCATTTCGGATCCGATGCCGTGACCAATGAAGTCACGTACGACGGAGAAGCCGTTCGATTCGGCATATACCTGTATCGCATGGGCAACATCCCCGATCCGGTTGCCGGCGACAGCTTGCTCAATCCCTTTAAATAATGACTCTTTAGTCGTATTCAGCAGTTTCTCCGCCTGTTCGCTGATATTGCCGATAGCGTAGGACCAGGCTGAATCCGCAAGCCAGCCATTCAGATTCACAACCATATCAATGGTTACGATATCCCCGTCTTTCAGCTCCTCATGCTTCGGAAATCCATGGCAGATCACATCGTTTACAGATGCGCAGGTCGCATAAGGATAGCCGTGATAACCCTTTTGCTCGGGAGTAGCTCCTTGGGAGAGAATAAACTTTTCGGCAAACTGGTCGATTTCCCAAGTTGTGATTCCCGGCTTAATGATTTGAGCGATTTGCCGGTGGCATTCCGCAAGGATTTTGCCGGCTGCCCGCATTTTTTCGATCTCTTCCATCGTTTTCATGATGATCATTCATTTCGCCTCTTCTGTACAGAACACATTACTTACAATAATGGCTCTTAGTTATGGTTTGGTCGTTCATCTCTATATTATGAAATATATTCGCCAAAAATCCAAATTTAATCTGAATCCTTTCAAAAAAAGAAACGAACCCTCTCTCCCTATAGAGAGATACGGGTCCGTTTCCTATTCTCGTTAAAGAATCAGTCGTGGAAATTAAGTCCAGACGTAACCGCCTTTACGTATCCGCTGCGGATCACAAAGTCCCCGAAATGCTCACCGGTTAAGCGCTCTTTGGCATAGTGGCGGATGATCGGCGCAAGCGTCGCCAGAATTTCCTGTTCATCAATATTTTCCTTATACAGCTTATTCAGACGGTCGCCGGTAAAACTTGCCCCCAGATACATGTTATATCTGCCCGGAGCCTTCCCGATGAACGAGATTTCCCCTAGTGCCGGTCTGGCACAGCCATTCGGGCAACCCGTCATGCGGATCACAATTTCTTCATCCCGAAGCCCTGCTTCGTCGATGATCAGCTCCAGCTTATCCAGCAGCAGCGGAAGATAACGTTCTGCCTCAGCCATAGCCAATCCGCAGGTCGGAAGCGCCACACAGGACATTGAGCTGCGCCGCAGAGCCGTAAGATGTGCACCATCTGTCAATCCATACTGCTTGGCGAGTTCCGTGACCTTGCGTTTCTTCAGGCTGCTGACATTGCCGATAATCAGATTCTGATTAGGGGTCAGACGGAAGTCTCCATCATGGATTTTGGCAATTTCCCGCAGGCCGGTCATGAGCTTGACGCTCTCCGTGTCATGAATCCGTCCGCTCTGGATATAGAGCGTCAGATTCCATCTGCCGTTCACACCCTTCACCCAGCCGTAACGGTCTCCGTTATGGTCGAAGTGAAAGCCTCTTGCCGGTTCCAATTCCCAGCCTAAGCGATACTGCAATTCACCGATAAACCACTCCAGACCATGGCGGTCGATAGTGTATTTGAAACGGGCATTTTTGCGGACCGACCGGTTGCCGAAGTCGCGCTGGATCGTAACGGTTTTCTCCGCCAGATCAATCATTTGCTCCGGCCGGCAGAAGCCGATGACCCGTCCAAGCTGCGGATACGTGCTGGTGTCGCCATGGGTCATCCCCATACCGCCGCCAACCGTAACATCGAAGCCGGCCAGCTTGCCGTCTTCCAGGACAGCGATAAAGCCCAAGTCCTGGGAGAATACATCCACATCATTGGATGGCGGGACCGCGAGGCCGATTTTGAACTTCCGCGGCAGATAGACCGGACCATAGATCGGTTCCACGATAGCTCCGTCTTTGCTGTCCACTACCTTTTCACCGTCCAGCCAGATTTCATGATAGGCAGGTGTACGCGGTGCCAGATGATCGCTGATCTTGCGAGCCCACTCGTAGACCTCGCCGTGAACCTCGGACTGATACGGATTGGGACCGCTCATGACATTACGATTGACGTCACCGCAAGCGGCAAGGGTAGTCATCAGCGTATCGTTAATGGTCTTGATCGTCTTTTTCAAATTCCATTTGAGCACTCCATGCATCTGAAACGCCTGTCTGGTAGTCAGCCGCAAAGTACCGTTGCCGTATTTGTGGGCCAGCTCATCCATGACCAGCCATTGTGCCGGGGTAGCCACACCACCCGGTGCGACAACACGCAGCATGAATTGATAGGCCGGTTCCAGCTTCGAACGCTCCCGTTCACTGCGCAAATCCCGGTCATCCTGCATGTAGCTGCCGTGGAACTTAAGCAACCGGTTGTCATCCTCAGGCAGCCCCCCGGTGATCGGGTTCTTCAGCGTATCCACCAGAGCTCCCCGCAGGTAATTGCTCTCAAGCTTAATATGTTCAACATCACTAGGCGGGCCGCCGATGGGCTTCACCACAGATTCATTATTCGCCATTGCTGCAAGTCTCCTCTCCCGCATTCCCTGTTTGTTAAGCTTTAATATACATCGCGCTGGTAACGCTGCTCCTGCTGCAGAGTGTCCAGATAAGCCGCTGCTGCTTCAGGGCTCAATCCGCCTTCCTCCTGAATCACGGTAATCAGTGCTGCGTGGACGTCGTGGGCCATATGCTTTTCGTCTCCACAGACATATACATGGGCGCCTTCCTGCAGCCAGGAATAGAGTTCCTTGCTCTGCTCCAGAATACGGTGCTGCACATAGACTTTCTCCTCCGTATCCCGGGAGAAGGCCACGTCCAGCTTATTCAGCACACCGTCCTTCAGCATCCTCTGCCAGTCAGTCTGATAGAGGAAGTCCGTCACAAAATGACGGTCTCCGTAGAACAGCCAAGTCTTGCCTTCTGCACCTTGCTCCTCGCGTTCCTCCAGGAACGAGCGGAACGGTGCGACTCCCGTACCGGGTCCGATCATGATCACTGGCACATCGGGACTAACCGGCAGCTTGAAATTCGGATTGTTCTGGATATATATAGGCAAAGTGTCTCCTGGGTGCACACGCTCCGCGCAGTGAACCGAGCATACACCATAGCGTTCTCGTCCATGGGATTCATAGCGTACCGCCCGTACTGTGAAATGAACCTCTTCAGGATTGGCGTTATAACTGCTGGCAATGGAGTATAGTCTTGCCGGCAGCTTGCGCAGAATGGTTACGAAGCTGCGGGCCGGGACATCCCATGGCGCAAAATCCTGAATCAGATCGAGCAGATCGCGTCCCTGGATATATTCTTTCAACTGGTTCGATCGGTCCGGCTGCAGCAGCTCATGAAGCGCGGGAGCTGCTGACAGCTTCGCTGCCTGTTCCAGCAGCGGCTTGGTCAGGACGGTTATTTCATAGTGGCGGAGAAGGGCCTCCTGCAGGGTGCCCTCTTCCCCTTTTTTGTTCAGGGGAACGGCTTCTCCGGAATTCCAGCCCATGGCAGCAATGATCTCCTCAACCAGGCGGGGGTGATTCTCTGGATAGACTCCAAGCGAGTCCCCAGGTTCGAAGGTCATGTTAGAACCTGCGAGCGACAGCTCCAAATGGCGGGTTTCCCGGTCCGAGCCGCGTCCGTTCAGATTCACATTCTCCAGTACCTCAGCCTGAAAAGGATGATTGCGGGAATACGCAGATTGCAGCGATTCCGCATGTTCAGCCGCGAGTACGGCCTCTTCAGCAATTACCGGGGCACCCTGGGCACCGTTAAGGGCGGTAATCACTTGTTCTATCCAATCAGCGACCGGTTCGTCATAGTCCAGATCGCAGTCCACACGCGGGCTCAGGCGCTGTCCGCCAAGCTCTTCCAGCTTCTTGTCGAAATCCTTGCCAGTCTGGCAGAAGAATTCATAAGAGGTATCCCCAAGAGCCAGCACCGAATATCTCAGATGATTCAGTTGAGGCGCTCTTTTGCTATACAGAAATTCGTGAAACGACCGGGCATTATCCGGCGGTTCGCCTTCTCCATGAGTGCTGACCAGAATTAGAAGATTCTCCACCTTCTTCAGCCCATTCGGCTTAAAGCTATTCATGGCAGATACGGTAACCTCGAAACCCTGCTCCTTCAGCTTGCCTGACAGGCTGGAGGCGAGACGCTGGCAGTTACCAGTCTGCGATCCGAAGAGCACTGTGATCTCACGGGAAACAGGCGGCTGGGCAATCGCAGTTGAAGCAGCAGCAACACCTGTACCGGATGCCGCAAGCACAGCCGGCACTGCAGTTGTTACAGTTGATGCGCCCTGCAGTGTCAGTGCAGATATATATCCGCCAAGCCAAATCTGCTGTGTCTGCGTCAATGACGGCAGAAGGCGGTTTAGAAGCTCCACTTGTTCCTCATTAAAAGGACTGTTCGTAACATGTAATTGCAACACTATCGACCTCTCCTCGCATGAAATCTGCTTCCCTCTTAACATCATGAATTCAGGCTATCACAATTATATGAAACGATCAACGAGGCATAATGCTGCTAAATTCATACTATATAACCAATAATTTCAATAAAACGCACAAAAGCCGGTTAAATCATAGTAAAAAGCTTTGATTTAACCAGCTTCATCATATTTAGTGATAACTTCTATTAGATAAAATGATATTAATTATACGATAAATTTGTAAGAATTCAGCCATTCACATTCAAACCAGGGAGATTCCAGCCTGAAGGAATTATATTATCTTTTAAAAGATAAACGTGTCAGCGGTCCCTTCAGCAGATGAACCACCACGAGCAGTCCTCCGGCATTGATCGCCAAGTCTGCAAGGTTCAGAATGCCGCCCCTGCTGCCGAAGACCAGAAAATCAGTCACCTGATGATAAATCACACGATCAAGGGCGTTCCCGATGGCTCCTCCTACCAGAAATCCGCTCGCTGCTTCCAGCAAAGGTCCGCGCAGCTCCCCCTTGTGTCTGTAATATAAGATCGCAGCAACGAAGACTATTGCAACTATAGCGAAATACTGGCCAAATCCCTGAAAAGAGCTGAACGCTGCGCCACTGTTCTCGTAATACGTAAACTGCAGATGTCCGCTCCACACAGGAATGCTCTCACCCAGCTGCATATGAGAGCGCACCGCCCACTTGGCTCCCTGGTCCGCAATAACGATCAATAGGGATATCAAATAAAAAAGCGTAATAGCCACCTCCTCTGCATTCTTTATAAATAAGCGTACAATTCATTCTCCATGCTCAGCTTATCACAGGAAGATCCAAGATTCATCCCCGTCACTCTTCTAAGGAACCACCCGGCTGGAGCGGCATATGTTTCATGTTACAACGGAAGGTGTATGGGTTATACATTCTTAGATCTGCGATCTGCAATCCAAATCGCATCAGGGAGGTAAAAACTATGGATTACCTATCCGTATTAGTGAAACTTACAGCGGGATTCACCGGCTTATGGGCCATGACAAGATTGCTTGGCAAAAAGGAAATCTCCGCTTTAACGCCTTTCGACTTTATCTCTGCTGTAATTCTTGGCGATTTGGTAGGAAACACCATTTATGAGCCGGATAAGTCGGTACTGCTGCTGCTATTTGCTCTGGCAGTATGGACCTTGCTCTCCATTCTCTTTGAAAAGATCACACAGCGAGTCCGCAAGCTGCGCAAACCGCTGGAGGGTGAGCCGGAAATTCTCATCCGTGACGGTAAGCTTGATCTCTCTAGACTCCGCAAAAACAATCTGGACTTCGAGCAGCTGAGAATGATGCTGCGAGCGAAGGATACCTTCTCCGTAAATGAGGTGGCCTATGCCATTTATGAAACCAACGGATCGCTCAGTATCCTTAAGAAACCTGAATATGAGCCGGCTCCCCGCAAAGATCTGAACCTCGCGCCACAGAGCGTACAGCTCCCCCGCAGTCTGGTGGAAGCCGGTGTGGTACAGCGGGACACGCTGGCCAGTCTCGGCCATGATGAAACCTGGCTGCGCCGGAAGCTTCAGGAGCTTGGCCATCCGGATCTGGATTTAGTGGCATATGCGGAAATTAACGAGGAAGGGGACCTTGTCATCATTCGTTCCACCTCTCAGGATTCAAATCCCGGTGAATATTAATCATAGAATAAAAAAACACGGGGCATCCCAAAGGATACTCCCGTGCTGGCCGGCTGCTGCAGAAAATATGCAGCAGCCGGATTCCTATATTGATTTCTTTCGCAACATTTACCAGGCGTAGGCTTCCGGTGCCGGACGGCCCGGTCCCGGGAAGATCTCATCCAGCTTCTTCAGCGTATCTGCTTCGAGCACGATCTCGGTGACTCTGAGCGAATCTTCGAACTGTTCAATCGTCCGCGGCCCAATGATCGGTGCAGTCACAGCCGGATTAGCAAGTACCCAGGCCAATGCCACTTGATCCTCATGCTCTCCAAGCTCCTTGCAGAGCGCGGAGAATTGCTCCAGCTGGCCCCGGTGCTGCTCCAGTTTGGCCGAACGGGCGCTGCGTACGCCCGATTTGGACAGCGCATTGCGTCCCAGCAAGCCGCCGGCCAGCGGACTCCATGGAATCACTCCCAGGCCAAGCTCCTGCGAAGCCGGAAGAACCTCCAGTTCCGGTGTCCGCTCCAGCAGGTTATACAGATGCTGCTCGGAGACGAGCCCCAGGAAGTGGCGTTCCTTGGCTTTTGCCTGGGCAGTGGCAATATGCCAGCCCGCAAAGTTGCTGGACCCGATGTAATCGGCTTTGCCTTGGGAGACCAGAATTTCAAAAGCCCCCCACAGCTCGTCCCAGGAAACATTACGGTCGATATGATGCATTTGATACAGCTCAATATGATCCGTCTGCAGACGTTTCAGTGAGCCTTCGAAATGCCGTCTGATCTTGTACGCAGACAAACCGGCACCTGAATTGGGACCGTCCTGCTCGTCGAACATGTCATTATACACCTTGGTAGCCAGGACGACCTTCTCACGGCGGCCGCCTCCCTGCTGAAACCATCGGCCGATAATCTCTTCGGTCCAGCCGCGCCGGTCATTACCGCCATATACATTGGCTGTATCAAAAAAGTTAATGCCTGCGTCCAAGGCTGCGTCCATAATTCTGAAGGCTTCCTTCTCCTCGGTTTCCGGACCAAAATTCATGGTACCCAGACAGAGCTGGCTGACTTTTAATCCGGATTTACCTAAATAACTGTATTTCACTCGCATTTCCTCCCTTACAATCCTGATTGGTTGTCTGTTTCAACCTCACTATATACCTTAGAGTCTACTGTAAGGCAAGAGCTATTACAGGGTATTGTCCGGGAAAAGGACTTCACCCGACTTCAGCCGGATATCCACAATTGCCTGCAGTGTACTAGACAGCTCACCCGGCGGATAAGGCTTGGTCAGATAGGTCTTCACGTTCTCAAGCATGCTTTTATCTGTTTTGTCTAATGCCGAGGAGATCACAATAGGAACCTGTTCGGTCCGGGGATCATTTTTGAGCATACGGATCAGATCCCATCCGTCCAGCTCCACACCCAGCATCAGATCCACGACGATAGCCACAAAAGAGGAATTTATAGCCTGGTCGAATGCTTTTTGCGGATGATAGTGATGGGTGACCTGGAAGCCTTTGCCCTTCAGCTCCTCCGAGAGCAGCAGCGACAGACTGTAATCATCTTCTACAATCATCACATTCGGCTTCTCTTCCTTGTCCATTCCCCACTTGGCGGATTCTTCCACAGGTCTGCTGTCCTCTGCAATCTCTACAGGCAAGCTGAACCAAACGGTCGTACCTTCACCCTCCACCGACTCGATGCCGATAGCCCCTTGATGCTTTTCAATAATTTCCTTGCATATCGCAAGCCCCAGTCCAGTGCCACCGATCCGTTTGGATGCACTGTTGTCCACTCTTCTGAATTTCTGGAACAGCTGGCCAATCTGATTCTTGGGAATACCCAGCCCGTAATCCTGAATCCGCACGATAATCTGATTCGGCTCATTGCGGAGCAGCACCTTGACTTCATGGCTTTCCGGCGAGAATTTGATGGCATTGCTCAGCAGGTTGGTGAGCACCTGAATAATTTTGTCCCTGTCAACAGCCACCTCATCGTGTAGAGCTCCGTCTTCCAGAAGGATATGATGAGTGCTGCTAAGTTTATATTGATCAATAACCCCAAGCACAATTTCACTAAGATGGGCTGTTTCGACGTGATACTGCTGTGTGCCTGACTCCATACGCTGCAAATCCAGAAAATCATTGATCAGCTCCGTCAGGCGTTTCGCTTCCTTGTGAATCGTCTCCAGATATTTCAGTTGCTTCTCCGGCTTCATGGTTTTGGACAGCAGCAGCTCTGTGAAGCCAAGGACACTGGACAGCGGAGTCCGCAGTTCATGGCTGACCGTGCTGACTAGCTCGGATTTCATCAGATCAAGCTCATACTCCCGGGTAATATCACGGTGTACGAACAGCGTCCCTATCCGTTCTTTACGGCGAAGAACCGGAATCGCATAGACATCCACATGCTTAATCTCTTCACTGCCCAGCGAATATTTCATTGTGCTGGAATCTACGGCCGCTTCGGACATCGCATGCTCATAGAACTGCCGGAGCTCTGCTGATTCGTTAGATTTACCGGTGAACGCATCCAGCCAATCCTCTGCAGAAACCAGTGAATCTCCAGTCCTGTCACTATAGCGGAACAACTGATTAAGCGCCTTGTTGATATGCTGAATTACGCCTGCGGTATTGACGAACTGAATACCTTCATTGACATTGTTGAGAATATCGCGGTTCAGCTTACGCCCGTGTTCGATTTCTTCATACATCATAAGCCGTTCGATCGCCAGTGCCACCCGGCTCATGAGCCCCTGAATCTCGCTCAGCTCTTCTTCCGTGAAGGTACGGCCAATCCGGCTGCCGCAGAAGACTGCCAGAATCTCGTTACTGCTGCCTACTACGGAAGTGTAGTAATCGTAGCAGTAGACTTCTTCCGGAGATATGCCCTGTTCCCGAGGCGAGCCGGTTCTTTTGACAATATAGGATTTCTCCTCACCCAGCCGGTGCAGAATATCGGAATGATTATGATCGAGGTAGCGCTCCACATTCGCTTTCGGTACACCTTTAACAACCGCAATCTTATCCTTGACCAGAAGGAACAGACTGGAATCAAAACCATAGATCCGGTTCATGAACCCGCTGAATTTCTCGGCAAATTCCTGTTTGTCCAATGTGTAGGTGAGATCATGATTCAACTGGTTATAACGCTCCAGCATGAAGGTAGTCTGTTCCGTATTCTGGAGGGTAACCGCCAGCTGCTGCTGCACATTTTTCAGGGAGGTGATATTGTTCGCGATCAGGATATACTGGTAGACTTTACCCTCATCGTTCAAATACGGCATGACCATCATATGAAGCCATACGGAACCCTGATCTTCCTTCGCCAGAACTTCTGTTTCCCCGCTCCAGTCTCCGCCAGTCGATAATTTACTGATGATCTGTTCCACCTGAGCGGCGTCAATATTCAGAAGCTTGAATAACCGGAAAGGATGGCCGATAATTTCAGAATTTCTGTAGCCTGTATAGCTGCTAAGGTTATCATTTGCATAAGTGAACAGCCCTTTTGCCGACAGAATGCCGACAGCCGAGGTCTGATCGAGTGCTTTCATCATGCTATTAATTTCGCTTAAAGAACGCTCCAGCTTGAACTGCTGGTCCTGAAGCTCATCCTGCTGGGCGTACAGCTCTTCGTTCTGCATCGTCAGCTCTTCTTCCTTGTCCTGGATGCTGCGTGCCATGTTCAGGAAGGCCTCATACAAACGGCCCATCTCATCCCGCTTGTTCAGACTGCCCAGCAGAACCGCCTCACCTGCAGCAAGCGAATGAGCAGCCTCCTCCAGCCGGACAATCGGATCAATCAGAACCTTCAGCATCCGCCAGATCATTAAGGTAAAGACCAGCAGCAGGAAGGCACTGATACCAAAAGACGCAACGGTATAGCTGTCAGCCTTCCGAATGGAACGGTCTGCCAATTCGCTCAGCTTCTCATCTGATCTGGTCTTGAAGGTCTTGGTATAGGCAAGAAAATCATTCAAGGCCTGCGTACTACCGCTCTGCGAAAGGTTGCGGATGCCCTCATAGTCATCTTTTTCAATCATACGGATTACTTTTGGCAGTGTTTGATTCTTGTAGTTCGTATAATAAGCGGATAGAGCATCCCGGTACTCCGCCTCTTCGGGTGACAAATCCAGCCCGGAATATTGCTCCAGAAGTTCATCCAGATTCTCAAGTGCCGTATTTAACATTCCCAGCTCACTTGTGCTCTTCAAGGCAACATACCCGCGGGCCCGGAAAAATACTTCATTCAGCATCCCGGCCAACTGGTCTATGGTATGCGCTTTGTTCTGCAGGAGCTCACGTTCCGACTTCAGCCTGCTTTGCTGGGAATTGATATAGAAGAACAGGACACTGATTGACAGAACCAGAAACGTGAATAACAGAGTAATAATCCGAAAATATTTAGTTTTCATGCTGGCATTAGAGGGATGCGTTGTTCTCACTGAGAATACCCTCCACAATCTGCAGGAGTTCCATCGGGCTGAATGGCTTAGGCATAAAATATTGCGCTCCGGCCTCACGGGCTTTACTGCGGTCATTCTCCTGGGCCTTTGCGGTCAGCATCAGGATAGGCAGGGTGTGAATCTGCTCGTTTCCAATCGCCTCCAGAACTTCAATTCCTGTCATCTCCGGCATCATATAATCCAAAATGACCAGGTCATACTGATCCTCTGAAAGCTTGATCAGCGCTTCGGCGCCATTCTCAGCGGTATGGATCACCACATTGTCCAAATCCTCTAGTGTATCTTCAATCAGCATACGCAGAACTTCTTCGTCATCAACTACAAGTACTTTTTGCATTCAATCCTCACCCTTCTGTTCCTCATGATGTTGTGCACTTTTCTGTTTTAGAACAGAAATCTGTGAGCCAACCGCTCGATTCGGGTCAGCAGCTCCGGCAGATGAAACGGCTTCACTACATAATCATCGGCCCCCATCTGCAATGCATGAATAATATCGCGCTGGTTATTCCTTCCGGTGAGCATGATTACCAGAATATTCACTTCCGGGTAGTTGCTGCGGATCCGTTCCAGAACCTCCAGTCCATCCAGCTCCGGCATGATTCCATCCAGCAAAATAATATATTTACCGCCTTGCGTATACCAGTCCGATTCCAGGAATAGCAGACCGTTGGCAAAACTGCTGACCTTGACAAGATCAATACCTACCGGATCCCAGGAGGCAAAATGATGGGTTACAATCCGCCGGATCAGCGCATCGTCATCCACGACAATTACATTCAGCTGTGAGTCGGTTTTGTCGGTGCCCAGCTTGTCCGTATACAGGGTATTCCGGTTCCTTCCCCTGTGCTTGCTTGCATACAGCGCCTGGTCTGCTTCCCCGATCAGCCTGTCAGGTTCATTCAGCTCCTCACGGATCTCTGTAATGCCTCCGGAGAAGGTCACTTGAAATTCCTCTTTTTTGGCGGTAAAACATCTTGATGCAAGCTGCTGCTGAATCCGCTCCACGACCAGCAAAGCGGAAGCAGCGTCCGTATTAGGCATGAACAAGGCGAACTCTTCCCCTCCGAAGCGGCAAAAGGTATCTTCCACACGAATCGAATGGCGCACTACGTCCGTAAAGGTCTGCAGCACTTGATCCCCCATCTGGTGGCCGTAGGTGTCATTCACCAGCTTGAAATAATCAAGGTCCATAAGTGCCAGGGAAAAAATCCGTCCGGTCCGCCGGAAATCAGATACCAGCTGCTTCATGGTCTGGTTAAAATATCTGCGGTTGAACGCCCCGGTCAGCTCATCCACGATAATTGATTCCTGCCATTCCCGCTTCAGATCAAAACGGTTTTTGATCAGTACCAGGAACAAATCGATATCCAGGGGCTTCGGCATGTAATCCATCACACCCAATGAATAGGCGTACATTTGAATATCCTTGGAATGCTCTCCGCTGACGATAATTATAGGAATCCGTTCTTTCTTCGCCTTGCCGATAATTTGCCTCAGCACATCAATCCCGCTCTGGTCCGGGAGCAGAATATCGAGCAGAATCAAGTCCGGTTTGCTCTCATAAAATATTTTCAATCCGCGTTCGGCGGATAAGGCAATACTCACATAATAGGACTGCTTCTCCAGGGCTTCACGCATAAAAGCCACCAGTTCCACATCGTCATCAATGATCAGAATTTCTTGCTGGATCGGCATGTCGTGAAGATGCCCTGTTTGAAGCGAATGCGGGCCTGGCGGCTCTAGCCCTGCATCTGTTTCATCATCAAAAAGCTCCAGCAGCGGGTATAAATAATCTCCCCACTCCTTTTCCGGCCAGCTGCGGTGGATATCCTCCGTGAAGTAGAGCAACGTGCTGTCTGCCAGCTTCTCGATCTTGAATAATCCTACGGTTCCAGCGGTACCCTTCAAATTATGAAGGAAACGGTAAATGTCCTTTTCACTTACGACATCCTGTGTTGACCAGGCTTGAAGTGTTTGTCTGGTACGCTGCTCGACCAGCTCTTTGTATTTTCTAGTTGTCATGATAACTCCTTCGAGCTGCTAGTATATGCGAGGCTGTAAACATAGCTTTATTAATCTGTCAACTGTATTCTATTTAAAATGGGGCTTAAGCGCAAATCAGTGAGCAGACGGACAAAAAAACTTCGGTTGTCGATTGTCCAATCCTTTGCCATAATAATTGAAACGGTTCATTCCGTTAAAGCGGCGGATGGGCAAAGCATTAGATAAACATTAATTATAATAGGAGGCTTTTTCATTGAAGGGGATTATAACAGTACTGGGAAAAGACAAAGTAGGTATTATCGCAAAGGTATGCACCTATCTCGCAGGTCACAATTTGAACATTCTGGACATTTCACAGACGATTGTACAGGATTATTTCAACATGATGATGATAGTGGATATATCCGCACCAAGTAAATCTTTTGAAGAGATTGTAGAAGATCTGCAGCATGTCGGCGAAGAGATCGGCGTTGAGATCAAGCTCCAGCATGAAGATATCTTTAATATTATGCATCGGATTTAAACGGCTAAAGATGAATATATATGAATAAAATTTAAGGAGTTAAACCTATGATTTCAATTGGCGAAGTACAGGAAACGAATAAAATGATCCGGGAAATGAATCTGGATGTCCGTACAATTACAATGGGAATCAGCCTCATGGACTGTGCCCACACGGATATGCGGGTGTTCAATCAGAATGTATATGACAAAATTACCCGCTCTGCTGAGAAGCTGGTAAAAACCGGTGAGGATCTGGAACGCCAATTCGGGGTACCGATTGTCAACAAGCGGATTTCGGTGACTCCGATCTCCATTGCTGCCGGTGCAATCCATACGGACACCTATGTGCCGGTAGCCGAAATTCTGGACAAGGCGGCAAAAGAGGTAGGTGTAAACTTCATCGGTGGATTTTCTGCCCTGGTCCAGAAGGGCTGTACCAAAGGCGACCGGATTCTGATCGACAGTATCCCTGAAGCGCTGGCAGTTACTGAAAGAGTCTGCTCCTCCGTCAACGTAGGCTCCTCGCGCAGCGGGATTAATATGGATGCTGTGAAGCTGATGGGTGATATTATTCTTCAGACCGCTGAACGCACCAAGGACCGCGATTCCATCGGATGTGCCAAGCTGGTCGTTTTCTGCAATGCAGTCGAGGACAACCCGTTCATGGCCGGTGCTTTTCACGGTGTTGGTGAGCGTGAATGTGTAATCAACGTTGGCGTCAGCGGTCCGGGAGTAATCAAGCGTGCACTGGAGGAAGTGAAGGGCCACGACTTCGAGACCCTTTGCGAGACGATCAAGCGTACCGCCTTCAAGGTTACCCGCGTGGGACAACTGGTAGCCCAGGAAGCCTCCAAACGGCTGAATGTGCCTTTTGGCATTATCGATCTGTCTCTGGCACCTACTCCGCTGATCGGTGATTCCATCGCCGAGATCTTCCAGGTGATGGGGCTCGAGGAGGCTGGAGCACCCGGCACAACTGCCGCGCTTGCCATCCTTAATGACAATGTAAAAAAAGGCGGCGTTATGGCTTCATCCTATGTAGGGGGACTAAGCGGCGCCTTTATCCCGGTCAGTGAAGACCATGGCATGATCCAGGCGGTACAGCGCGGCGCGCTGACCCTGGAGAAGCTGGAAGCGATGACCTGTGTCTGCTCCGTCGGGCTCGACATGATTGCAATACCAGGAAGCACCAGCAAAGAAACCATTGCAGGCATCATTGCCGACGAAGCTGCTATCGGCATGGTCAACAACAAGACTACTGCAGTCCGCGTGATTCCGGTCATCGGCAAAGAAGTAGGCGAAATGGTTGAATTCGGAGGTCTGCTCGGCTATGCGCCAGTTATGGCCGTGAACAAGTTCGACTGTTCCGGGTTCGTGAACCGGGGTGGGCGTATTCCTGCTCCGATACACAGCTTCAAGAACTAGATCCACGAAGAAGCGCTGCCTTCCTATGATACGGGAAGCAGCGCTTATTTTAGTTCACATGACCTAGCTTGCTGGCAGCCATCATCAGATACAAGTCCTGAATGTGCTCTCCACTCTTATCCAATACCAGACAGAGCACTGCTCTAACCTCACCCTGCCGCTTGAACACTAGATTCTGCTCGCCGTTAATCCTGTTCGTTGAGATTTCCCACTCATGCATCTGTTTCAGCACCCGCCGTGAGGTCAGCAGTGCCAGCACACCTTTACGGCCTTTCATTGGTCTAAGAATCGTATGCACTTCCTTCGCCCCTCCATCGCAGACAAGGACAGGATGCTCACCCAGCAGCGCAAGCATTCCTTCAATATCATAAGCGGTAAACGCAGCTGTGAACCGGTGCAGCAGTTGTTCTCTTGAAGCACTACCGCCGGGTGCCGGATGCAGTTCAGAAGTTGGTCTGGCTTGAAGTGTACGTTTCGCCCGGCTAAAGATCTGCCGGCAATTGCTCTCTGACTTGCCGACCATTTCTGCAATGGCATCATATCCGTATTGAAAAGCCTCTCTCAGCACAAACACTGCCCGTTCTGTTGGAGACAGCAGTTCCAGCAGCACCAGAAAAGCATAGGAGAGCGTATCTTTCCGTTCCACTGAAGCTTCGGGCTCATCATAAGCGTCACTTACCGGCTCAGGGAGCCACTGCCCTATATATGTCTCCCTGCGGATTCTCGCCGATCCAAGCATATTCAGACAACGGTTGGTGATTCCCTTAGCCACATATGCCTTCATATTGTGAATATTGCTTAAGCCAAGGCACTGCATCTCCGCAAAGCAATCCTGTACTGCATCCTCTGCATCGCCTACTGATCCAAGCATCCTGTATGCAATGGAAAAGCCGTAACGATAGTAGCTGCGGAAGAGTTCCTCCAGGCTGCTACCCTGCACTGGCTCTGGACTTGTTCCCGTACCTGGCTTACTTGCCCAGTCTTTCACTGCTGTCCCTCCTGTACCTTATACCTGCCTTTTCTCTAATCAGTTAGTCAAAACAACCCGGATACATTCCGGTAGAAATCGCCATCCGGTTCCAATTGTTGATCGTATTCATCGCCAGAATCCAGTCTACATACTCCTCTTGGCTGAAATGCTCCATAACCTTGTCATACAGAGGCGTGGGAACTCCTTGTTGGCTGATAAGGGTTACAGCTTCTGCAAGCTCAAGCAGCACCTTTTCCTTGGCTGTAAACAGCGGAACCTCATGCCACACACTAAGCAACAGAATATGGTCAGCATAGTCGCCAAGCTTCAACAATTCCTTGGCGTGCATATCCAGACAGAAGGCGCAGCCATTGATCTGGGAGACACGTATTTTTACTAATTCATAGGATACCTTATCTTTTATCCGCTCGCCCGCCTGTTGCTCCAGTGCCCTCATTGCCTTAAAAACCGGAGCGTTCACCACTCTGTGATTAAATCTTAAACTCATTCTCATCGCCTCCATAAATGTGTGTACATATTGAAGACAATGCAGAGTGTGTATTTGTGACAAAAGCCTTTAAAGCACAATAAATCATTCTGCCACTGCATCCCTGTCGGAGTCGGCTCTATCTTTCAGTATAAGCTTCCTTACAAGACGCTGTGCTGGAATAAGTCTCCCGGCATGTCAGGCTGTAGCTTTCTTTGCCTTCTTAGCCTTTTTAATGCTGATCATCCGCCAGCCGGTCAGCAGCGCAGATACCAGGCAGATGGCTGATGAGGTCATGAACACGACATGCATGCCGGATAGGAAAATATCCGGGCGGCCCGGGATCAGGCCGGTAACCCGGTAGCCAGCCCTGCTGCTCATCACATTAAAGAGTATAGATGTGGCAATCGTAATCCCGACAACCATCCCTACATTGCGGACCAGCGAGTTGACACTGCCTGCCGAACCCAGTTGGGTCCGCGGCACTTTGGACATGATCAGCGAGTTGTTGGGTGATTGGAACAGACCGCTGCCGATGCCAAGCATGGCGATCCACACACCTACCAGCGTTACGGCACTACCTTCATGCAGGTGGGCCAGGCCGAATTGAGCGATGACCATCACGATCAGTCCGGCGAAGGTCAGGAGTTCGGAGCCGATTTTATCAGACCATGCACCGCTTAGCGGAGCCACAATCACCATGGAAATCGGGAACAGCATGAGCAGAAACCCGGCATAGAATGGCGAGAGGTTCAGCATGTTCTGCGCATAGAACGGGGCAATAATGTTGAAGCAGAAGTTCGCCACGAATACCAGGAACGCGCATAAGATGCTGAGTGAAAATAAAGGATTCTTGAATAGTGACAGCTGCAGGAGCGGCTGAGTCCGGCGCAGCTCCACCATAATAAAAGCAATAAAGGCTGCAGTTGCGGCGATCAATGCAGAGAGAATCCGGCTGTCCCCGTACCCAAGCTGTTGTCCGAGCAGCAGACCGGCGAACAAGGTCACTATGAATATGGCGAACAGCAGGCTTCCGGGGAGATCGATTCTGGATTTTACCCGGATCAGATCTTTCGGAAGCACCTTCCACCCAAGTACAATAGCGATGATGCCAATCGGCACATTCACCCAGAATATATATTCCCAACCTAATGCGGAGACGATAATCCCGCCCAGGCTGGGGCCTGCTATACTGCCGAGCGATACGAAGGTCCCGATCAGCCCGAGCGCTTTGCCGCGTTCTGTAGCCGGGAAAATGTCTGTAACAATCCCCTGGCTGTTAGCCATGGTCATCGAAGCACCAATCGCCTGAATGACCCGGGAAGCGATCAGAAACGGCAGGCTTGCACTCAGACCGCAGAGCAGTGAGCCGATGATAAAGATCACCGTTCCGATTTTGAAAATCCGGATCTTGCCGGCGATATCTCCCAGCTTTCCGAAGAACAAAATGGCCATGCAAATCGCCATCAAATAACCAGTAGTAACCCACTCGACCTGTGCTATCGGCAGCTGCAGCTTCTTCACCAGCACTGGCAAGGCAATATTCACAATGCTTCCGTCAAGCGTGGACATAAAGGTGAACAAATTCAGAACGATTAGAATCATCCAGCGTTTCTTCTGAACCGCCGCATCCTCCTGATAGGTTGCACTAAGTGTACTCATATTTAGCACCCTCTTTAAACAGTTTTCGCATATAGTTGCGTCCGCAACGAGTTGATCTTCACCAGTGTACTCCAATTTAGTTGCGCGCGCAACTATTATCATGTAAAATTTGATGAGAGCCTGCTGACTGCAGGATTTTAACTAAAGAGGTGTGCATGTTGAATACAAAAAGAGAATCTATCGGCAAGCTGATCTCCCAGCTTCACCGCCAGAACCAGAAATGGCTGGTCAAGGAACTGATGCCTTACGGCATCGGAAGTGGCGGGCAGCACAGCTTTTTGAAGCTGATTCTGAGCCATCCCGGCATCACGCAGGATCAAATGACCAATGAAATGAAATTCGATAAAGCCACTACCGCCCGCTCAGTGAAGCAGCTTGAAGTATCCGGATATATTGAGCGTAGCACCGATCCCAAGGACCGGCGTTCCTCCCTGCTCTATCCGACAACCAAGGCACTGGAGTTCGCTCCGGTTCTCCAATCGATCCTGACCGAGCTGAACCGTAAGCTTACCCTCGACTTTACTGAAGAAGAGGCAGATCAGCTGATTATTTTGCTGCAAAAGGTCAATAAAAATTCAGGGAATCTATGACCTTATCATAAAAAAGGAATGGAGTCTGAAACATGACGATTGCAAATGTAAAAGAACATTTTTGGCACGTTGGCCGGGAGGATGTACAGGAATTTGCCACCTCCAGCGCCACTTTAGAATGACTGCCACTATGATCGGTATGCTACCCGCCCGGATTTCCAAAATCCTATCTATTGTGGATCAAAAGAACATGCCATTCTCATCGTTACTGCCGGAGATGACCAAAGTGGATAACAAGAAATTCAGGGAAGCCTTCGGTTTCAAGCCAAGAATGCTCTGTTCGGATGAGGTTCTGGAACGGACCGGCCACGAAATCGGAGGTTTCTGTCCGTTTGGACTCACCCATGATCTGGAAGTCTATCTGGACATTTCTATGAAGAGATTTGAAAGATTGTTTACAGCATGCGGCAGCACCAATTCCATATTCGACTGAACTGTGATGAATTGACCATCTATTCCGAAGCCAAGGATTCGTTGATGTCTGCAAGGGTTGGAATGAGCCGCTGGAACCATGGGAAGGAGAAAACGGTTGAATACTAATATGGACAAAAGCCAAACACAACCGCTGCCGCAGAAAGGGCGTATCCGGCTATCATTCTTAAGTTCAGCTAATATAGTAATCTTTTTACCTATATCATTATTGGAATATCTTGGGTGACGATGTATAATCGAAGGGAACTCTCTCGAAAAATGTCTGAATATAGAATGTAATCCCGCATATCCTAAGCCAATAAGGAGTAAATATATGAGCCAAATAAATGTAGTTCAAGAGATGGATGAATTCAAAAAGGTATTGTCCTATTCAAAAAATATAGGTTTCTTTTTTGGAGCAGGAAGTTCTTGTGCATTTGGGCTACCCAATATTTACAAATTAACAGATGATGTTGAAGGCAAACTTGATGATAGCCTCAAACCCCACTTTACAAGTCTTAAATATAGCTTAGCTGGCTTGCATGACGGGAGAAATATTAGTGTAGAAGATATATTAAACTATGTTCGACAAATAAGAGAAATAACCGGAGAAAAAGAAGAAAGAGAATATGATGGTTTAAATGGAAGAGTTGCTCAAATACTAGATGAACAAATATGCAAAAAAATATTTGATATCATTCAATCTAAAGAGCAAGATGCAGATATTACAGAGTTAAGGAAATTTTTCGCATGGCTTGACATTGCGAATAGAAATAGCATTAAGGAGATTTTCACCACAAACTATGACTTGTTATTAGAAAAAGCTATGGAAGACAACCGCATTCCATATTTCGACGGGTTTGTAGGTTCATACGAGCCATTCTTTTGGCCAGAAAGTATTGAGAAAACTGTAGGTAACAATGATTTAACTTTTAACTGGATAAGATTGTGGAAAATCCATGGTTCATTAAACTGGGAGTTTAGAAAAGACAGTTTATCTGACAACTTTAAAATTGTTAGAAATGGAAAAGTTGATGTACCCGAAAATGAACTTGTTGTTTATCCTTCAAAGGAAAAATACAATTTATCGCGCAAACAACCTTTTATTGCATATTTTGATAGATTAAAGAATTATTTATACCAGGGAGAACGTCTCTTTATATTTTCTGGATATTCATTTTCAGATCAGCACATCAATGAAATTATTTTCAATGGTTTAAGACAGAATCCTCGACTATATGCAGTATGTATGTGCTTTTCTGATGAACAGGTTGATTTTATGGAGTCAATTGCTATAACACATTTAAACCTCTGTGTAATGGGTCCAAAAAAAATGATTACTAACGGCAGGCTTTATCAATGGAAATATGATGATAGCATAGGAAATACCAACGAAAGCGATTTATATTGGGACAAAGAAGAAGATAAATTCATACTTGGCGATTTTAAAAAATTATCATCATTTCTAATCGCTAATTCAGGAAAGAAAAAGAGCATAGAGGAGGCTGTGCATGGAAAATGATATTACTTTCTTAGGGAAAATTATCAGAGTCGATTCAAATATTGTAGAAGTAGAAATTAGTGATAACATACCATCTTCTAGCCCAATCATTGAAGGAAAGGTATACAAAATCGGTCAAATAGGCACTTTTGTAAAAATGCCAATTGGCAATGTGGTATCATACGGAATTGTTTCCAGCGTGAGTAATACTCCAAGCAAACTTAACGATAGTGATTTAAAACAAACAATCGGGTCACGATTTCTAACCGTTAACTTAGTTGGAGAAAAGATAGGAAACGGAGATTTTGAAAAAGGAATCGGTTTATATCCAACTATAAATGACGAAGTGCATATTGTAACAGAATCTGATTTGGCCGATATATATGGAAAAGGAAGCGAGGGTTCCACTCCTATTGGAAAACATTCGTCATCGGATAATTTAGATGTATTCGTTGATATACATAAGCTTGTACTCCGGCATGCATCAATATTGGGTTCAACAGGAAGTGGAAAATCAAATACAACTGTGGGAATAATTAAAAGAATTATTAATGATTATTCAAACTCAAGAATGGTTCTCATTGACCCTCACGGAGAATATGCATCAGCATTTCCTGAAGCCAAAGTTTTTAAAATCAATGATCAAGTTAATCCTTTATATATTCCTTTTTGGCTTATGAATTTTGATGAATTAGCTTATTTTCTTGTAGGTGCTAAACCAACAGACGATCAGAGGCCTGAGTACAGATTACTAAGAGAATTGGTTGTCCAGTTTAAAAAAGAAAATTGTCGTTTGAAAGCTGGAGACGTTAATCAAGACTATATAACTGCCGATTCGCCGATACCTTTTAACTCCAAAAAGCTATGGCACGAAATGAATTGGTGGTTAAATGCAAGTTTTTCTTCAACTAAAAAAGATGAGCAAACTAAAGAAGATTCCGAGAAATATCTCAAAACACAGGAAGATCAATTAACTAAAGATACTGGAGATCATGAAAATCTTCAAGGAGCAAAATTCCATTCTCATTTGGATACTGCTGCAAATACGCCTCCATATAAAAGCCAACATAACGAGTACTATTCCTATGAAAAAAAGCTACTTAGCAGACTGAGAGACAGCAGGTATAACTTCATGTTCCATCCAGGTGATTACAAAGACGCAGATTCTCCAAAGGATTTGCATAACCTACTTAATGACTGGATTGGCAATCATCAAAGACTGACAATTCTTGATTTGAGTAATGTTCCTTTTGAAGTACTGGACATAGCAGTTGGCTTAATAACACGTTTTGTCTACGATAGTATGTTTTGGGGCCGAAACGATATTCGTACAGGTAAAAATAGACCACTATTTCTTGCCTATGATGAGGCACATTCATATTTGGGAAAGAACGATGCCACCAGTTATGCTAAGGTTGCTGTAGAAAAAATCTTTAAAGAAGGCCGGAAATTTGGATTGGGTGCACTTGTAATCTCACAACGTCCTTCGGAAATTTCAGAAACCATATTGGCACAAGTCGGTACCTTTATAGCTCTTCGACTTACTAACTCATCAGATCAGTCGATTGTAAAATCTTTAGCGCCCGATAATATGAATAGTTTAATAGATTTATTACCATCTTTAAGAATTGGAGAAGCTATCGTTGTAGGGGAAGCTATTAAAATTCCATCTAGAATTCGGCTTCCATTACAAAATCCTAGACCAGATAGTGCAGATCCTAAGTTGGTTGAAAAATGGAAAAATGAATTTACAGAAGATCTTCAGTGTTATCAAAAAGTAGTAACTAAAATTAGAGAACAAAAATTATAGGGAGGCTTTTTTATGGATAGAAAATATGTTGAATCATCAATGATAACTAGCATTGGGTATGATGAATCTCAAGCTGTTTTAGAAGTGGAATTCAAGTCAAATGGACATGTCTGGCAGTACTATAATGTAACAGAGTATATTTGGTTTGAAATGAACTCTGCCCCTTCAGTCGGTAAATATTTTCTTGCTAATATTAGAGGAACATTCTCTGAAAGCAGAGTAGGCTAGCAATAGTGCGGGGCAAACTTTCTAAAAGTATGCCCCGTTTCCTTAATGTTGGTCTTTTGCTCTTGCACCTCGTAAAAAAATAACGGTTTGGGTCGCTCGTAACAATTCATGTTACTTGGCGCCCACAATCTGCGTAACTTCTTGGGTAATTACCTCTCCGCCCATACGCTTCCACTTGGCTACAAAGAGGTCAAAATCACTGAGAGGCGAATCACCTACGATAATATTCAGGAAGGTTTCACTCTCCAGCTTCTGCAGTTCAGGCCACTTGGTGCGCATATGCAGTGTACTGCCGTAATAGACACTCCGCACTCTCTCAATTGCTGTCGTAGTCAATACAGCAACTCCGTATTTGTAGGCATTTGTCGCCTTCCAGCCCTCCAGATTTTTTTTGGGCTGCTCTTCCTCTGCAAGCCAGTGTTCATAGAGCAGTCTGGTCTCAGGGTCCAATGAATCCGGATCGATCTTGCCGTGAACTGCCTGCTGCAACTCCGCATAATGCTTCTCGGTGGCATCCGAATAATCAATCAGCAGATCGAACGGGTAATACGCACGCAGCTGAATACCGGTCTGCGCCGAGAAATCATCCAGGCTGTGAACCGCAGCCTCGTTCGGATCTCTTCTCCGCTCCAGCCGGGTAAAGACATTCAGCAGCTTCATTACCGCTTCGGGATGCTCATAGCCTTTGCGGACGACAAGATAGCGGTCAGTGACAGGAGCCATATGCGTTACAAACTTACCGGATGCATCAAGCGGGGCTGCATAGGCCCGCCATTCCGCCTTGGTATCCGCGGCGACTGCCTCCGACAGCGGATAGTACGGCATCCACCACGGGCCGAAGAACATCCCCGCCTTGCCGGAAATAATCGGCTCCTGCGTTTCCTTATACAGGGCAAAGTCAGGGTCAATGAGACCCCGCTTATACCAGTCGGCCAGCTTGCCAAGTGCCTTCTTGGTCTCCGGGGTAATCGAGCCATAGACAATATGACCCTGGCTGTCTTGGATCCAATTGGTAGGGAAAGCATGAAATGCGCTGAATACAGTATCCAAGCCATTAACATGAGGTTTCGTTCCGTACACGATATTGCTATAGGCGCTAAGGCCTACAGTGTCCCGCTTGCCGTTACCATCCGGGTCTTTCTCCATAAATGCCTTGGCAATGGCTTCAATATCCTCAAAAGTACGCGGAGACGGCAGTTCTACCTTGTCCAGCCAGTCTTGACGGACCCACAGCAGAGACGGCGAATCCGCATTAATCGCCACATTGGGCAGACCGTACAACCTGCCGTTCCGGGAGGCATCTCCAAGCGCTTCACCTTGGGTAGAATCATACATATCCTTGATCAGCTCCGACGCATACTCCGTGTAAATATCGGTCAGATCGGCAATCATATCGCTGTCAATCAGCATTTTGAGCTGGTCCCTGTCGACCACCATGGCATCCGGGAGATCGTTGCTATCGATTGCCAGCTGGACTTTTTGCGTAAATGTCTCCTCACCTTTCGCTTCCCAGGAGTGAATAACCTTGATATTCGTCAGACTCTCCAAATAACGGGAGATCGGGTTATTGTCATTACTATCTCCCGTATTGAGCCTGGAATCCGGCACTTTGAAGCCAATTCGCATCATCACCGGATTCTCATATCTCCCGTAAGCGGCCGCATCTGCAGAATTTGCCGGATCTGCAGTGCTATCTGAGCTTACTGCCGGCATCCTGTCTCCCCGGCAAGCCGCCAAGGAGAGCAGAGCCACGGCAGCAAGAACAAAATACACCGTTCTCCTCACCGCTCCATCCCCTCCGCACGATATTCGCTCGGCAGCTTGCCTACATGTTCACGGAACAGCCTGCTGAAGTAGCGGTCATCCTCAAATCCCGATTTCCCTGCAATTTCACATACTGGATAATGGGTCTCCAGCAGGAGCGTCTTGGCTAATTCCAGACGCATGCTCCGCAGACTATCCCCAAAAGTCTCTCCGGCAAACCGGGCAAAGCATTGGCTGAAATAGCCTCTACTCATATTGATCTCGGCAGCGACATCCCCTTGATTGATTTTGTCTCCCGCATGGGTCCTCATGTAGCGGACAGCACGAATCAGACAGAACATGACCTCTTTGCTCAGCCCGAGCTCAAGCATCCGCCGCTGGACAGATCCGGCGAACTGCCGGAGCCAGTTCTTCCATTGATACCAGTTCAAGTTCCCGGTAATCGAGGCTTCCAGCTGTTCTGATTCTTCAGCCTTCAGGATCAGCCCGCCCCAGTCCTGGAGCAGCGAATGGCTGAATGCCGTAATATGTTCATACCCCGGCTGCAGCTGCTGCACGCTGGAGATGAACCCTTCCCAAGCTGTACCGTCAAGCGTCCATCTAAGATTCAGCCCTTCCTGCAATAATTCTTCTCCTGAGGGAAATGGCTCAACAGCCATTCGTTTCAGCTCACCAAAGTTCAGCCTGGCAGGATCCTCCATCCCGCTGTAATAAAAAAGTGCTTGCCGCAGCGTCTTGCCCAGCAGATGTTCCACTTCCTGAAGCTGCTGGTCTTTCAATCCGCTAACCAGCACCATCCTCCAGCGTCCGCTAAGTATATTTGTGAACTCCAGACAGACTTCATGCTCCGTAAAGCGGCTCAGCAGTGGGGTCATCCACATATCCTGAAATGAGATGAGCGGATTATTCTTCGTTACCGAAAGCCGAAACAGCTCTTCTTCATTCATTCCCTGCAGCCGCGGGAGATAGATCAGCGCCAGGTCAGCAGCCACTACTCTGGTTTCTCCACGCGCCAGCAGCTCCCGTGTGCTGTCTTCCCATTTTACACGCTCAACCAGCCGGCGGATGGTCTCATCGGCATTCTCCACCTCAAGCAGGGTCTTGACTATGTAATCTACGGCTCCGAGACGCAATGCTTCCTGCACATAGTCAAATTCATGATGACAGGTCAGCACTACACAGCGTATAGCCGGGAAGCGCAGTCTTACCTGCCGGATAAGTTCAAAGCCGGACATGCCTGGCATGGTCAGATCGACAAATAACAGGTCAGTCTCCTGTTCCTGGAGCAGCGTCAGCGCGGTATTGCCATCACCGGCTTCGCCGATAATCACCACCCCGAAGGACGACCAGTCAATCAGCGAGATGAAGCCTTTGCGCACCAGGCGCTCGTCATCGACTACAACAGCTTTAATCATCGAAGTCCTCCTTGCCCTTAATGGGAATGAGAATGGATATGATGGTTCCTTCCCCTACTTTACTTTGAATCTGAAGAGTCATCTGCTCTCCGTAATACGTCCTCAGCATACGCATGACGTAAGAGAACCCAATACCAAGCCCGCGTTTTCCTACTTCTCCGTCCGCCAGCAGCTCACCGATCTGAGCCTCATTCATGCCTATTCCATTATCTCTGACGCATAGCTGCACTTCACCGGGGCCGTGGGCTGTAATCATGACATCTACCCTGCCCTTGTCGCTGAGTCCGTGATAGATCGAGTTCTCAACGAGCGGTTGGAGCAGAAAGCGCGGAACCGCCGCATTTAGCACTGCTTCTTCGGCCTGCACATTGAATTCAAACTCATAATCATAGCGGATCCGCTGCAGCTCCATATAATTACGGATAGCTTCAATCTCCTCACGAACCGTTACGATGATACTCTGTTTGCCGAGGTTGTAATGGAGCACCTTCACCAGCAGCGTGACCAGCTTGTCGATCTCCTTCTGGCCATTCAGCCGTGCAAGCCACTGCACCGTATTCAGCGTGTTATGGAGAAAATGAGGGTTGATCTGGCTCAGCAGCTTCTCGATTTCAGATTGGCTTTTCTGCTTCTCATTACGGGCTACCGCCTGAATCAGTTCGTTCACCTGATCCTTCATCTGCTGAAAGTTCGTCAGCACGAAGTCGAACTCCTCCACATTGGTGAAGGATACCGGGGCCGTTACATTCTCCGCCATCCGGATTATTTCAAGGTTCACCTTGCGCAAGGGACCATAGATCCTTTTCCAAATCAGCCAGGCCAGCATTCCGGCAAACAGCAGCGTGGACAGCGCGAGTAGTATCATTTTATAGAACCAGTTATAAATTTCGCTGTTAAACACTGACTTCTTCACCACAGCCACAAGCTTCCAGCCTTGCGGACTCTCATACCGAAACAGATGATAGCCGTCAAGCTCCTCATGCTCAGGCCCCGAGTTTGTACCGGCTGCTTCCACAACCCGTGCAGGTACTTCTCCGTCAATCACATGCGCATTCGTGCCGTCCTGGTTGACCAGCAGATGATTCACCTGCATCCCGTAAGCCTGCGGGTTGAAAATTTTGCGCAGCAGGCTGTAGTTCGTCTCCAGATAAACATATAAATCATGCTGGCCGTTCACCCGGACGATTCTGCGTTCCGAAAAAACAACATTGTCACCAACCGCATACATCGTCCCGTGAGGCCCGTAATAATCAGCACCGTTATAACGCATAAAAGAAGGAAGCCGGCTGATATCGAAATCCCGGCGGGTGCTCATATTGGTGAACAGCACCGGGTCTTCACTGCCCGGCATAATATAGGCGGTCAGTCCGATGTAGGGGTTGGTGAAGTTCACGAGATTGATCTTCTCATTGATGGAATTCATGATCTGGGATTTCCGGTAGATCTGCTTCTCCTCCAGAAAGGACGACATCTCTGCTACGATTTGACCGTCCAGGGCAAACTGCTTGGAGGCAAAATCCAGATTATCGATGGCATTCTCCAGGCTGAGCGCTTCCTGCCGCAGACTTGCGCTGATCCCGCTGCCGATTTTGCCGGACAGAATAGAGTAGATTGAAGTATAGGATACTATTCCGACTATGAGTAGTGGCAGCAGTGTCCCGACCAGCAGGTATATCACCAAGGTCGTCCGCAGTGAATGGCTTGCCGGAGCATGCTTTCCCGCGTTTCTTCTGAGCATCCGCACGTCCTTTTTTCTCCTCCGATGAAAGCGTTTTATCTCATAAATCCAGAATACCAGATTTACGTTCATACGAACAGAATAAGGCAGAGCAGCCATATCTCTGCCCTGCCTTGCTCTTATAGTTCAGGATGTGTTACTTCACGCTTTTACGGGCCTCAAACAGCTCCTGTGCTTTCTTGACTGAGAAGTCCATCACATCGGCATATCCCAGTCCGTTCACCTTGTCATGCATTTCTTTGTTCAGTTTGTCGAATTCGGCCTGGTTTTTGGCAAAGACCATTTTCCAGGAAATTTGCTGAATCACCGTACCGATCTGCTTGTTTTTCTGTTCCAGTGTTTTGTCCATGGTCAGCGGTTCTTTCCCGGTGAAGCCCTGAGGGGCAACGGCAAGCAGATTATTCTTCTCAAAATATTCCTTGGCCGTCAGCACGCCCATTTTTGCTCTCCAGTCACTGTCCAGCTTCGACGGGTTGCGTTCCAGGGAGGTTTTCCACAAATTGTGGTCAAAAGGCTCACTGGTCTGCGGATTCACCATTGCCGGAACCACGAACGAGAAGTTCATCTGATTCGAGCCGTAGTAGTAGTCCCCGCCGCCGTATTCATCCGGAACCTTGGTGTTCTGCTGATCAGCGTAAGCTTTCCAGCCAAAGTCGGTAACGACCGGTTTGCCGCTGCTGTCAATATCCCAGGTCAGTCCCTTCGGACCGTTCGGTACCGCCGTTCCGCTGCCTGCCGAGATCATTGCGCCTTCCGGTGTGTACATCCAGTTGATAAATTCCATAATCCGCGCCGGATCCTTGGCCTTCGCACCGATGGAGATGATCCCATTGCCGCCGTAGACATTGAAGCCTGTAGAATACATCAGCTCATCCTTGAATGGTACGAGAGCGAAGCCCTTGCCTTCTGCCGTTCTTTCCGGTGTATTATAGTTGGCAGCGCCGAGCCAAGGGAACCAGGAAAAGAGAAGACGGCCATCCTTATACTTGGCAACCACATCATCAAATTTCTGTGTCAGAGAGTCGGGATCAAGCAGCCCCATTTGATTGGCCTCAAAATACAGCTTGAGCGATTTCATGTACCAGCTCTCGTCTGAGAGGAAATCATAATATTTCTCTTCATCCGCTTTGACGTAAAGGGCAGTGTCAGGAATTTCATCATAGCCCATCATATTGGCGAATTGTTTCGCCAGTGTCATTTTATAGTTGCCGTCCCAGTCGGACCAGAGCGAGAAGGCATAGGTTTTTTTACCCAGCTCATTCTTGGGCTCCAGCTCCTGCATCTTCTTCAGCACCGGCAGGTAATCCTCGATCTTGTTGATCGCCGGAGCCCCGATTTGCTGATACAGATCCCAGCGCAGATCCGGTCCCCAGGTCATATCCTTGCCTTCAGAAGGTCCTGACGGGTTCGTTGCCACATTGTTCCCCATCCCATAGACTGCGTTGCCCCCGCCAAAAGCAACCTTTGCTTTCTCAATGGCTTTGGGAAACTGCTTCGCAATATCCGGGGCGTACTTGTCGAGCAGACCGTCCTTGGTCCAATCCAGCAGCAGGTTGCCCTTAATGGCATTCGGATAATGGTTCTTGTCATCCCCGAAGATGATAATATCGCCCAGATCACCGGAAGCCATCATTGCCGAGATTTTAGTGTCGCCTCCGGTCAGATTGGAAGCTACGATATCCAGCTCAATATTGAATTTGTCTTTGATAATTTTGGCGAACCATCCGGTCTGCGGACCTGCATAGTTAGCTGTGGTCGAGAACACCGTCAGCTTGAGCGGCTTGGAATGGTCGAGTGTCCCGTCACTGGGCGCTGTCGTCTCAGCTGCTGCGTTGGTTGCTTCAGCCGTAGGCTTATCACTGGCCTTCGCTGTGTTCGTCTTGTCCGAATTCCCGTTCCCTCCACCGCAGGATGCCAGGACCAGCACCATAATCATGCTCAGCAAAATAAGCGGCAGCTTCTTAAATCTCATTGTGTCATACCCCCTAATGAATTGGTAAGATGTGAAATGGTGCTCATAAGTTAAAGCTCCACCGGCTTGGCAGAGCCGAACTCCAGCTGTACATGCTGTTACTGAACAGTCAGCCCTTAACAGCGCCGATCATGATGCCTTTGACAAAAAAACGCTGGAAAAACGGATATACAATCAGAATGGGCAGCACAACGATCATCGTCACCGTCATCCGCACAGAGGTTGGTGTCTGCATGTTCTGCACACTGGCCGCCATATCCGGGGAGCTTCGGATGAGTGCAGCCAGCGAGCTGGACTCATTCAGGTACCTCCAGAGCAGGAACTGCAGCGTGAAATATTTGGTGTCCGTCATCAGGAATGCCGTATCAATGAAGGAGTTCCACTGGTTGACCGCCGAGAAAATCGTAATGGTAGCCAGAATCGGAGTGGTCAGCGGGACAATAATACTCCAGAATGACCTCAGGTATCCTGCGCCGTCCATAGCTGCCGACTCCTCCAGTGAGGGCGGAATCGCCTCAACGAAGGTTTTGACAAGAATGATGTTGAACGGAGTAATAATCGTCGGCAAAATATAGGCCAGATAATTGTTGGTCAAATGCAGGTTGTGCATCGTAATGTACCAGGGAATCAGCCCTGCGCTGAAATACATGGTGACTACGACGCTACGGTACCAGACCTGACGGCCCCACATCTCCTTCTTCGTGAACAGATAACCGAGAAAGGCCGAAGCGCCTACAGTTAGCAATGTACCGACAACTGTCCGGTAGACCGAGACCAGCGCTGCATGGCTAAGCCCGCTAATCCGCAGCACCTTGGAATAGTTGTCGAAATGGATCTGCTGCGGGTAGAACTTGATGTAGCCTGCCGCGCTGAGATCATTGGAGCTGATCGTGTTGATGAACAGGTAATAGAAGGGATAAATACAGCTCAGGGTGAACAAACCAAAGAGCACATAGATGATTCCCTGGAACAGGACATCGCCGGGCTTTAGCTTTTTACGCAACTGGAATCACCGTCCTTAAATAATCGATTCATCGCGCACAACTTTGGACAACGTATTGGCCGCAAACAGCAGAATGACACTGACGACCGACTTCAGCATGCTGACCGCCGTGGCGAACGGAAAATTGTTGGCAAACGCGATATTGTACACGTATAAATCGAGCACCTCTATCGCATCCTTGTTCATGGCATTCTGGAAGGCAAAATACTGCTCCATGCCGTTGTTGACAAAATTCCCGATGGAGAGCAGCAGCAGTACGAAGAAGGTCGGAATGAGACCGGGAACGGTAATGTGCCAGATTTTGCGGAACCGGCTGGCCCCGTCTACTTCTGCCGCTTCATACAGTTCCTGGTCAATGCCGGCAATAGCCGCCAGATAGAGAATAGCCCCCCACCCCAAGGACTTCCACCAATACCAGGCAATCATCGTCACCCAAATATGCGAACTGGAGGCCAGGAAATTGAATTCCTCATTCACAAAGCCCAACTGGATCAGAATGTGGTTCACCACGCCGTTGTCGACAGAGAACAGGGAGAAGGCCAGGGCATAGACCAGAATCCAGCTGATAAAATTCGGTATCGTCGTCAGCGTCTGCACGAACTTGCGGTACCAGCCTGCCCGTATCTCCGTCAGCAATATGGCGAAAATAACAGGAAAGACAGAGGTGACCAGACCGAGTGAACTCATAGCTACTGTGTTCTTCAGTACGCGCAGCACCTCTTCTGTCTGCGTGGGATTAGCAACAATGGTCCTGAACCACTTCAGTCCTACATAAGGTGTATCCGCCAGCGGAATCCCAGGGATGAAATCATAAAAGGCGTAGATCCACCCGCTAACCGGCAGGTAATAAAAAACAAAGGTCACTACAAGAAAAGGAAGCGCCATCAGAAACAGTTTGTGTTTGTTCTGCAGCTTCCTGCGGGATCGCCGGACCGGATCCACACCGCGAAGCAGTTCGCCAGAAGGTACCCCCATATCAAATCTCCTCTACCTGGATTTTGTTTGCGCTTTCATTGTAGGGCATAACAAATCTCCGCCGGGAGAGAGGACCGCCAGGCCTTCTGCGAGAGCCGTAAGACAGTATCAGACGATTTTCACAGGTCAACGGACGAATTTCCCATAGCAGGCTATGGGGTCCAAAAAAAGAGGAGCCGTTCATTGGCAAGCTCTGCCAATGAACGGCTCCTTCCTTCGTACATCCCATGAATTCGTGCGGACGCCAGGATGCAGCGGATATTCCGCTGTATCCCCATCTCCTCCGCCTAAGCCTTGTCTGTAATCATGCGGTTAGTTAAGCTCCCAAGCTTCTCAATCTCCACAGTAACCTCGTCACCCGGCTGCAGGTACATCTGAAGCTCCGGCGGATATCCCATCATAACGCCCTCCGGGGTTCCTGTAAGAATGATGTCCCCTGGAGAAAGTGTCATGCACCGGGAGATATAGCTGATGATCTGCTGGCAATTGAAGATCATGTCCGAAGTGTTGGAATCCTGGCGGATCTCCCCGTTGACTGAACTTCTGATGCGCAGCAAACCGGGCTCCCCCACCTCATCTTTTGTTACCACATAAGGCCCGACCGGCGCGAACCGGTCGCATGATTTACCTGCGAGCCACTGGCTGGTGCGCGTCTGCAGATCACGTGCGGACAGATCATTGGCGGCAAAATAGCCAAACACTGCATCCAGCGCCTCTTCCTCGGTTATATTCTTGACGGTCCGCCCGATCACAATGCCCAGCTCAGCTTCATAATCGACCTTCTGTGTGGTGCCCGGGAGAGGAACCTCCATGCCGTGTCCGGCCAGACTGTTCGTGAATTTGCTGAAAAGAATCGGATATTCAGGCAACGGCATTCTGGTTTCTTCGGCATGTTTGCGGTAGTTCAGCCCGATACAGATGATTTTGCCGGGATCAGCCACACAGGGCGCGAAATCAAGCGAATCTTCCTCTTTATAAATAAACTGGGTACCTTCGCCCATTACTGACAAGTTGTCCACGAATTCACGCAAACTGCCGAGTGCGGTCTCTCCTCCGTCCAGTAATTCTCTTAGTGTAGCCGGTACAGCTTCCGCTATCCGCGCTGGCACCGTACGCAGTGCCTCTTCTACATCCAATATGCCTTCTGCTCTCTTCACGCCGAGATGCAGGGTTCCTGATTCCCAATAATTCAAAAGCTGCATACCCGTTCCTCCCCTAATCACAATATCATTTCCAGTTCAGCTGATCTAAATCCTATGTACCCCCTGCTCCATGCTTAATCAGCAGGAGAACAGGATGGGCGGCTTCCCGCTATGCACCTTAACCTGCAAAACGGTTGCCCTGCAATCCCTTCACACCCGTGTCCGCCTTGAATAATCCGCCAGCCAGCGGCCAGCGCTGCAATTCTTCCGGATTCATACCACCTCTGGCTGTAGTGATGTACAGCTCGTCCAGATGATCACCTCCGAAAGCGCAGGAGGTTACGAATGGAGCCGGTACTTCGATCCTGCCAATCTGCTCTCCGGTATGGGGATTCCAGCGCGAGACACAGCTACCGTTCCAATGGGCCACCCAGATCATTCCCTCACGGTCAATCGTCATTCCATCAGGGCTGCCAACACCTTCCGTGAACCGTACCACATTTCTGCGTCCGCTTACTGTCCCGTTCTGCAGATCATAATCCATCACATCGACTCCCCGGGTCAATGTATCAATGTAATACATTAGCCCGCGGCTGTCGTCCCAGGCCATGCCATTGGAGATGCCGATACCGGGCAGCACCTTACGCACTTCGCCTTCGGGCTCCATCACATATAAGCTTCCCGCATCTTGCTTGTTCTCCATGCTCATCGAGCCGAACCATAATCTGCCCTTGCTGTCGCATTTCGCATCGTTCAGCCGGTTCCCGGGAAGCTCTGTCTCTACTGCGGCCAGTAATTCCAAAGACTCATCTTCTCGGAATTTGTATATCCCATCCTGCAAAGCCACTACCCAGCCGCCGTTAACTGATGGAACAGCCGCACTAATCATTTGCTTGAAGCTGTAGATCTTCTCATTAAGCGTGCGGGAATCCACTATCCGAAGCTGCTTGCCCTCAATATTCACCCAATTTAGCCGCCCGGCTTCAGGGTCCCAGTGGGCACCCTCGCCAAGCTCAGCCTTTGCATCCAGCACTAGTTCTGCCTTTATGATCAATGAATTTCCTCCTAGCTTACTCTAGAATATTGCACTTCTTTTCCATTCTACCTTCGCAGAGTATTATTATCCACTTTTGGCTAATATGACAGACACCTGTCCAGTTAGGCATGATATTCTGGAGGCAATTATGAATCATAGCGGCCAGCCGCTATGATTTACGGAGGGATAACTATGAAATACGAGTGGAAAAAACAAGAAAAAGCATTCTACCTGCCCCCTTCTGAACCGGGACTGATAAAGGTTCCCGCCTACCCCTACTTCATGGTGACAGGGAATGGCAACCCGAACAGTGATGAGTTTGCAGAGGCTGTTGGTGTCCTGTATTCACTATCTTATGCCGTCAAGATGCTGCCCAAAAAAGGTCCGGCACCGGAAGGTTATCATGAATACAGCATTTTCCCCTTGGAGGGTGTATGGGATCTAAGTGAACAAGGACGTTTGAAGGCAGAACTTGATAAGGATGAGCTGGTCTACAACATAATGATCCGGCAGCCGGATTTTGTCACACCGGTTCTTGCCGCCGAAATGATGGAGAAGGTTAAGCATGCGAAGCCGCAACCCTTGCTGGATAGAGCCGTCTTCGCGAGCTGCGAAGACGGACTGTGTGTGCAAATGCTACATTTGGGACCCTACGATAATGAGCCAGCGAGCTTCAGGAGGATGGAGGAATACTGCAGGCTGAATGGACTTCGGCGGATCTCCAAAACCCACCGGGAAATATATATCACGGATAACCGCAGAACAAAACCGGAGAATCTGAAGACCGTCCTGCGTTTTCTGGTCTCCCGTGAAGAGTAGTACGGGCAAGTGCGATTGGTCGAATTTAGCACCGCATGTCCGTCTCAGTGGCTGGAAGGCACCTTCCCTTCCGCCGAAGCATCCATCCTCTGGCGTCCCATGAAGCATGCAGCCACCAGCGCCAGCACTGCAGGTATGACAGCCCAGGCGAATGTGGTAGTGATCGAGAAAGATAGGCCATTCGTTATTTTGTCCAGAATTTCCGGCGGAATCTGAGCCCTTAACTCGGGGGATAGAAGCGCATGCGGGTCCTTAAAATTAAGTGGGCCGCCCGAAGGATCTCCACCGCTCCACCACGCAAGATCATTTAACAGCTTGGAGCTGAGATAATGGCTCTGAAGGATTCCAAAGGTTGTGATTCCAATGGTCATGCCGAGCGAACGGATAAAATTCATGGTCGCGCTGGCTGATCCGCGCTGCTGAGGCGTCAGGCCATGAATCGCTGCTGTGCTGAGTACCGAAAAGGATGCCCCGATACCGAGTCCAATAAGGATCATATACAGCGTCAGGAGAAGGCGCGAGGCATCGGGTGTAAGCGTAGCTACAAGACCCGTTCCCAGTACAAGCACGGCCAGTGTCGGCACCATCAGGCTGCGGTAACTGGTTTTGGCCATCAGGAAACCGCCGGTGGATGCTGTTACGACTGAGGCGACCATCATCGGCAGCAACACCAGCCCCGAATTCGTAGCCGATCCGCCAAGCACACCTTGGATGAAGATCGGGATATACACGGAAGCGGCGATAAAAGCCGCACCGCTGAATAAGGCACACAGAATACTGGAGGCATACAGTCTTTGCCGGAACAGGGCAAAAGAAATAATCGGCTCCTTAGCCTTCGTCTCAACGAACAGGAATAAGACTGTAAGAACAGCAAAAACTCCGAACAACCCCAGAATTAACCCGGAGCTCCAAGCGTATTCTTTACCGCCCAGTTCCAGAGCAAACATCAAGCTGATCACGGCGCCCAGCAGCGTTCCCGCACCCAGCCAGTCAATCGGCTGCTTCGAATGCTCCACTGATTCCCGGTAGAAGCCCACGACCATAAGCAAAGCAATCACTCCCAGCGGCAGGTTGATATAGAAGACCCACTGCCAGGCAATATGATCTGTAATATAAGCCCCAAGCAACGGTCCGAATATGCTGGAAAGACCGAACACCGCTCCAAAAGCGCCGCCGAGCTTACCGCGTGTCTCCAGCGGGACCGCATCGAACATAATGGCAAAGGCTATCGGTACCAGCGCCCCCCCGCCGATTCCCTGAATGGCCCGGTAAGCGGCCAGCTGGGTAATCGTCTCTGCCGTACCGCACAAGGCTGAGCCGCCCATAAACACAATAATTCCAAAGATAAAAAACTTTTTACGGCCGTACATATCCGACAGCTTGCCGAAAATAGGCATTCCCGCCATTTCGGCAACCAGGTATGCTGAAGTGACCCAGACGAATTTGTCCATGCCACCCAGTTCACCGACAATGTTGCCCATCGCTGTGGCGACAATTGTGCTGTCCATAGAGGCCATAAGTATGCCTAGCAGCAAACCGGCAATAACAATACCCAGATTGGGCGTTTTTAAGGCTGAATTCACAGATTCCACTCCTTATTCTTGGATTCTCCTTACTGATTCGTACACTTGGATACTTCCGATTGTATTCCACAGCAATACAGCAAACCTCCGCCTTTAGGATGATTTCCGCTCATTCTTCAAAACTATTTCAAGGATTCCCATAGGCACGCAAAAAGGAGCAGACCATTCCTTGGCAAGGATAGGGTCTGCTCCTTTTTGCTATACATATGGGTAGGCCGGTTTGGCCGAGTTCAGGCTTATTCCTCAGTCTTTTGCTCTTCGGAAGCTTCAGCAGCTTCCGGTGTGTCTGTTTCCGTATCTGCAGGCTCTTCCAGTGCTACCGGAGGTGCAATACGGACAATCAGCGTATCCTCAGGCGTCAGTACTTCCCAGCCTTCATGCTTCGGCAGATCCGAGACCAGCAATTGGTCCCCAATGTCGAGGCCGGTAATATCCACCTCAAAGGTCGCTGTCAGCTTGTCCGGCAAAGTGCGGATATCCAGCTCATAGAGCTCAACCTGCTGAATGCCGCCGTTCTTCACACCGGCAGGATCTCCAGTGAAGTGAAAAGCAACCTTGGTGTCCAGTGTGGATTTCATGTCAATCTGGTGAAGATCCACATGGAGCAGCTTGCGGGACATTGGCTGGCGCTGCACCTCCTGGATCACTACATTTTTAGAGCCGGAATCCGGGAGTTCCACCTTCAGAATAGCACGGGGGTTTTTGCCAAGAATTTCGTTCAATGTCTTCGCATCCGCTGTAAAGGACTGGCTATCTGAACCTGCACCGTAGACGACAACCGGTACAAAGCCTTTGCTCCGCTGTGAAGAGGTCGATCCGGATCTTTCAGTCAAACGTACTGTGGTATTCATGATATTCCTCCTAAGATTTTTTTGGACGATACACCAGTGGTTAAGCTTAAAAAACTGCGCCGGAAGCATACGCCAAGTTGGATCAGCTTAGCTGCATGGAGTAATTCTTGTTCCAAAACAAAAACAAGACCAATTAGATATGTAAGTCTAATTAGTCTCTTATTAACCATATTTGCCTACAGTGGAAACAGTATAGCACTGAGTACAGAGCAAGCCGATATAGGAGATAGTTCAATTTTATCCCATTTGTATCTGATTTAAACCAAATGACAGGCCACAAAATGTCCGCTTCCGCCACCACGGAAAACAGGAGCCTGCTACTTACCAACCTCCTCGGCAAAAGGGCAGCGGGTGTGGGTTAATATTTCTGTGAACACGCTCTCCAATGGTCGTGACCTCGCTTTTTCCAGATCACGGTAGTAAAATATAGACACTATATAAGATGAACTTGAGAATGGATAACGATCATTGCGGAACGCCATGTATAACAAGACTTTTCGCAATGATGAGCCTAACATTCTCAAGTTCACGTTCTATATAACCGGATTGGAGTGAAGAATATGGGACAGATTGAACAGGGAGAAGGACGTTTTTATATTGCTGGTGACGGACAGGACCTTGCCGAGATTACATACAGAACGGAAGAGGCAACGGGGAATTGGATTATTGACCATACCTTTGTCTCCGAAGATCTGCGCGGCCAAGGTGCCGGTGAGAAGCTTGTGCGTGCGGTTGTGGATAAAGCCCGCGCTGAACAGGTCAAGATTGTACCCCAGTGTCCTTATGCTGCACATCAATTCAAGAAACATGCAGAATACGGGGATGTTCTCAGCAACTGAGAGCAGTACAGAGACCACTAAGGGATTAAACTTTCAGGAGGATATACGTTTGACTACAGCTGATACATTAAAAGATATAGAGCAATTGCAGCAGCGCTGCGAGCAATACGAGGGCATCAGCCTGAAGCTGAATTGGGACATGCTGCGTATGCCTCCAGAATCCGGCGGTGCCGAATGGCTGGTAACTTATGAGGAAGAGGAACTGGTAGGTTTTATAGGACTGTACGGATTCGCCGGCGAAATGGAAGTCTGCGGAATGGTGCGTCCGGGATTCCGGCGCAGAGGCATTTTTACCTCCCTATGGGAAAGAGCCCAAAGCATCATCAAACGCAGTAATATAAGAACACTGCTGCTCAATGCCCCGGCAAGTTCGGCCTCGGCAGCCGGATTTCTGAAGACCCTTCCTCTGAAATTCAATCATGCGGAATATCAGATGAAATGGGATGGAACTTCTGTACCATTAGGCTCGGTCGAAGCCAGTTCTGCCGCTGGAACCGTAATCCTCCGGCCTGCGCGTCAGGATGAAACTGATATTCTTGTCGAACTGGATGCTGAAGGGTTTGACATGTCTAAAGAGGATGCCGCGGAGATGTATATACAGCAGATGAATGACCATCAGCAGGAGCAAATCGTGATTGAAATGAATGGCCAACCTGCCGGCAAGATGCGGCTGTGGACGGAAGACAACGAAACCTGGATCTACGGGTTTACCGTGGACAAGAAGCTGCGGGGACTCGGCATTGGCCGGAGCGCGCTTTTGCAGACGATTGAACGGGAGCGGCACAATTACAATGGCGTGAATCTGGAAGTGGCACTCGACAATCCCAATGCGCTGAAGCTGTATGAAAGCTGCGGCTTTGTTATTTTGAACAAACAGGAGTATTACCGCTATATCGGCTAGTGGATTGCAATCTGAACAGCATCTTTTCTTATGGCTCGGGCCTTAAGATAGGGTGCTTTTTTGTATACCTTTAAGGCTCCACACAATCATCGAAAGCGTCATTGTTACTCTCAGGTGCCTATATAACCTCAAAGTGCGTACTATCCGCTCCCTCATCCAGCAGACATAATGAGGTCATACACAAGTTAAAGGAGAGAACCCGCCTATGATGCTAGATAATACTGCAGGACGCAAAACCGCACTGGTTATAGGAGCGAATGGAGTGATCGGACGCAATCTGATTGAATATCTGGTTACATTGCCTGAATGGGACATTATCGGAATTTCACGCCGGGGCGGAGAAGATACAAGCCGTGTCCGCTATATCGCAGCCGATTTACTTAACCCTGAAGATTCCCGTCAAAAGCTTGCGGCTTTGCCGGAGGTGACCCATCTTTTCTACGCCGCCTATCAGGATCGTCCAACCTGGGCGGAGCTGGTCCCTCCTAATCTGGCCATGCTGGTGAACGTTGTCGAAGCGATAGAGCCTGTTGCATACAATCTGCAGCACATAAGCCTCATGCAGGGCTATAAGGTCTATGGAGCCCATCTGGGCCCCTTCAAGACCCCTGCCCGGGAGACAGACGCCAATCATATGCCGCCAGAATTCAATATTGATCAACAGGACTTTCTTGAGAAGCGGCAGATGGGCAAAACCTGGACCTGGTCAGCACTCCGGCCATCTGTGGTCTGCGGCTTCGCACTTGGCAATCCGATGAATCTGGCTATGGTCATCGCCGTCTATGCCTCAATCTCTAAGGAGCTGGGACTTCCGCTCCGTTTCCCGGGTAAGCCGGGTGCCTATCACAGTCTGCTGGAAATGACGGATGCAGGTCTGCTGGCAGAGGCAACCGTGTGGGCAGCGACAGACACCCGCTGTGCCAATCAGGCCTTCAACATTACCAATGGCGATCTGTTTCGCTGGGAGGAGCTCTGGCCGAAGCTTGCCGCATTTTTCGGACTTGAGACAGCACCGCCGCTGCCGATGTCACTCTCGGCAGTGATGGATGACAAGGAACAGCTGTGGAATCGCATGGTAGAGAAATATGGGCTGGAACCGAACCGCTATCAGGATGTTTCTTCATGGGGATTCGGCGATTTTGTATTCTCCTGGGATTATGATTTTTTTGCCGACGGAAGCAAGGCCCGGCGGTTCGGATTTCATGAATTTGTCGATACAGAGGCGATGTTTATGCGTATTTTTGCAGACTTGCGCAGTCGTAAAATCATCCCGTAAACGCAGGGATTCATCCTTCCTGAACAGCGTAAAAAGCCTGACCCTATCCTGCCGGGTCAGGCTTCTTTAATCTTTCGTTTGCGGCTGGGCCAGCACGGCGGCTTGATCACCGTAGACCCGCTCAATATGGGCATCGCCCCATCTGCACATCAGGTGCAGAATTTCCTTGAGGCTCCAGCCGTAATCGGTCAGCTCATACTCGACTCTGGGAGGAACCACATTGAATACAGTCCGCTGAATCACGCCATCCTCTTCCAGCTCTCGTAGCTGCTGGGTCAGGACCTTCTGGGTGATAATTGGCATCAAACTCATGAACTCACCGTTACGCTTCTTGCCAAAGGTAAGAAAAAATAGAATGACCGGCTTCCACTTGCCGCCAATTACCTCAAGCGTAGCCTCCACTGCAGTGTTATACGTCTTGATTGGTTCCGGCATGGTTTCGAACACCCCCCTGTTCTTAACCTTATCGCCTTGACCGTCTGCTTGCAAGCACAAGCTATACTGTAGGCAGGCTCCACTCACATCAGCCCATATCCCCGTTGAACCAGCTCATCCTGTTCGCTTCTGCGTTCTCCGTATTTCAGCAGCTTCGAAGCCGACTCCTCCCGACCCAGGAATACGGACAACAACCGTACATAATCCATAGATTCCATAAGCGGGATTCCTGCACCATCAAACCTATACCGTCGGCCGTCCAAAAGAGAATATACCTCCACCCTTTCGGCTGGCATTCCATAAGCCTGATGGCAAAATACATTGGCCATATGCAGAAATCCTGTAATGACCTCATCATTTCCATTCACCATGAATTTCTGAATCCTGAGGCAGCGTCCGGGAACCACAGCATTCCAGGCCAGCTGAAAAATCATCGCCAGCTCAATCTCCAGCTCCGGCACCGGGATATGCCACTGCTCATACAGCAGCACCGGCACCTCCTGCAGATGATTCACACTGACGATCCGCATCAGTTCATCGGAGACTGCGTTCTTGACCTCCCAATAATGCATCAGCGATGAAAAAGCATCCCCTCTGGGTGGCCAGCGCCGCTCCAGCAGGAACTGGATCGGCGTTTCGCTGCGCACCTCAGGCTGCAGACTATAGAAGTCATTCAGCGTATGCCCAACCGCATACTGCACTTGTTGTCTCCAGCGCGGCAGCCCGGTGGCCTGCGACCCGTTCCCGGTATGTTCTGATCCTCCCAGCATAATATGCTCCATGCGAAAATCATCCAGCCGTCTGTATTGTACGGCATGTAGATCTCGTGCCCCAACGGTCCTGCTTCCCGCCGCGCCGCCCATTCTTAGGATACCGCCGCGCAGGTCTCGATAAATTGGCGGCCAAAGCTGCGGCAGGCTTCTTTTTCCGCTGCGTTAGGCCCGTATTCAATCTTCAGGCTTTCCTGTATAATATCCGCTCCGCGTTCCCTCAGCTTCTCCTCAATCTGATTCACGGCACCGCAGTATATTTCATAACCCGTATCTCCGCTGCCGAAGGCGGCAGCCTTGAAGGCTGTCAAATCCAGCTCATCCATCTCCTCATAGAAATCCAAGAATTCATCCGGCAGCTCGCCATCTCCCCAGGTATATGCCCCTAGCAGAACGCCTTCATAGGCTTTTATCTCATCTGCATTGCAGTCTGTGACCGATTTCAGAACCGCCTCACCACCGGCCTGGCGTATACCTTCCACAATCAGCTCAGCCATTTCCTCCGTGTTGCCAGTCAAGCTGGCATATGCTACTAATACTTTCGCCATGTATGGTTTCCTCCCAAAGTAAGCACACTTTTTATACCAATCAAACAAGTTTAAATTTAAATCAAGTATTGCTAATCCTATTCTATTTGATAATGATTCTCATTGTCAATATAAACACACAAAAAACGGACCCTCCGGTTCCTTCACCGTTAGAGTCCGCCTTCAACGCTTTCAACAAGTACATTCACCATGGGTACAACAAGCTTAATATGCGCCTTCCAGTAACGTAATTCCATTGCCGTCCGGATCACGGAAGTTCATTTCTTTTCCACCATACTCCATGGTAGCCGGCGCCTGACAATCCAATCCCCGCGCTTTAAGCTGCTCATAGGTCTCGTCCAGACTGCTGCAGGAAAATACCAGATTAACGACTCCGGTAGTGTGCTTGCCCCATTTGTTCTCATCCCAGATAATCAGCCCCGGCTGTCCACGGTCAAAACCGATCTTCGCGCCGTCATAATTACCAAATCCCTCAAATGGAACCGGAACCCCCAGCAGTTCAGCATAAAATTTTGCCAAAGCGGCCGTATCCTTGGTATACAAGTTAATACCTTCAAAAGAAGAAATCATCTGCCCGCACTCCTTCAAGATTATTTACTAGCTGCGCATTGGCCCGCTGACATCAGTGTACCTGCTCCTGTAATTAATGTATTGCAAAAAAACGACATCTACCTCCGGGCATAAGCCAAAGCCTCAAGCGGCGTTCTGCCGGCAAATTTCTTGAAGCTGTTGATCATATGCGACTGGTGGCTGTAATGGTAATCGTATACTACATCCTGCATCGCCCTTTCTGGGGGAGGAGAACGGTATATATCAAGCCATACATTTTGAAACCGGACCAAATCTGCTGTTTTTTTCGGAGAAAGCCCGATGTATTCCCGGAAAAGCCTTTCCAGTTGCCGGCTGCTTACCCCTGCTGAGCTCTCAAGCTCTCTGACATTAACGGCCCCTCTCTGCCTAAGAATACTGTAGACGGCGTTCAGCAAGCTATCCCGGCTATGCCCGGTGCGTTCCAGGCGCTCAAGCAGATATTCTTCCACCATTGCGATACGTTCTGTATATGAAAGAGAGGCGGCCAGCCTATAACCCAGCTCTTTGCGAAAAGAAGCAAAATATTGCTCCACCGGAACATGAACATTAAGAACATCTCTGAGGTGATCATCCGTGAATAAGTGCACGGCCCAGAAATGAAAACGGATAGCGAAGTACAGCCTGCCGGTTGACTCCTCGGCTTGTCCCACTTCAAACGGAGCATCATTAATTCCGCAAAAAAACCCTTCAGACTCCCCCGTATGCTCATCCCACTCCCAAATAATATCCATACAGGTGTCCGGTATAATCACTTCCCGCTCCAGAGAGCCAGAGGTTGGCCCGTCTGTCAGGATCACCTTCGGTTCTAGCCCACTCGCCTGCGGAAGGGCTCCAGGTCCCCAGAAGCAGCGGATATACGGCCGCAGTGCCTTGCAGGGCAGAACCTCACTGGCTCCGGCGGGCCTTGCCGTAATCGGATAATACAGCTGCGAAAGATCAAACATCCGGTCCTGCCTCCCTTCTAGTAGTTCTATAGAACACAATCCGATCATACACAATCATTGCCAGAAGCGCCAGAATTACAGACCTCTCTTTTCCTCTGCGGATCCTTTTAGCTGCACTCATTAGTCTTCATACTTCACTCCATTCTATGGAAATAATATACTTAATGGAGGATTGGGGTAAAATGAGAAGAATCGCAGCTTTACAAGCATTTTGTTTGTAGCTGCAAGGCTAAATGTTGTACAATAAAGGCTAAATGACTTTTTGAAGGATGGATTAATAATGTATATAGCAAGTGATTGGAAGGACTACGAAGTACTAGACACTGGAGGCGGAGAGAAGCTGGAGCGTTGGGGTGATATCATCCTGCGTCGTCCGGACCCGCAAATCATCTGGCCGCTTGCCAATGAGACCGCGAAATGGCGCGATGTGCATGGTCATTACCACCGCAGTTCAGCCGGAGGCGGACAGTGGGAAATGAAGAAGACCATTCCAGACGATTGGAAAATCAGCTACGGCAAGCTGAAATTCCACCTGCGTCCGACCAACTTCAAGCATACCGGTCTGTTCCCCGAACAGGCGGCCAACTGGCGCTGGATGATGGACAAGATCGCTGAAGCGGGCCGTCCGATTTCCGTGCTCAATCTTTTTGCCTATACGGGTGGGGCTACCGTTGCTGCTGCCAGCGCAGGAGCTTCAGTCGTTCACGTGGATGCTGCCAAAGGTATGGTCCAATGGGCAAAGGAAAATGTGCAGCTGTCGGGTTTGGCTGAGCGGCCGGTTCGTTACATCACCGATGATGTCTTCAAATTCGTTCAGCGTGAACAGCGCCGCGGCAGCAAATACGATGCGATTATCATGGACCCGCCATCCTATGGCAGAGGCCCCGGCGGTGAAATGTGGAAACTGGAAGCAAGCCTGTATCCGTTCCTGGAGAGCTGCATGGAGATTATGAGCGACAGACCGCTATTCATGCTGATCAACTCCTACACTACTGGTATTTCACCAACCGTTCTGCGGAACATGCTCTCGATGACAATGGGCAAACGTTACGGCGGTAAGCTGACCTCCGGTGAAATTGGCCTGCCGATTACGGCCTCCGGAATGAACCTGCCTTGCGGAATTCTGGGCCGCTGGGAGGCGTAAAGCATGTCAGGAATGACACCCGGCACACCCAGTGAATCCGGTAGTGGAAGCTCCCGGTTCGAGATTCTGTACGAAGACAATCATCTGCTGGGCATCGTGAAGCCTGTGAATATTCCGGTGCAGGAAGACGCTACAGGTGATCCTGATCTGCTCAGCCTGCTCAAAGAGGATGTGAAGGAGCGCTTTCAGAAGCCGGGCAACGTATATATGGGACTGGTTCACCGGCTAGACCGTCCGGTTGGAGGAGCCATGATCTTCGCCAAGACCTCCAAAGCCGCTTCACGGCTGTCGGAGAGTGTCCGCTCCCACAGTTTCCACAAGGTCTATCTGACCGTGGTTCACGGCAAGCCACCGGCTGCGCAGGGGCGTCTGGTCAACACTCTCCTAAAGGATGCCAAGAGTAACACGGTGACGATAGTCCGCCAAGGCACACCCGGGGGCAAAGAAGCCATTCTGGATTATACGGTTCTCGGCAGTGTTGAAGGTTACAGTCTGCTCAAGATCGATTTACTCACCGGACGTTCCCACCAGATCCGGGTTCAGCTCAGCGGTATCCGCTGTCCCCTTTATGGTGATCAGAAATACGGGGCTGCTGTGAACAAGCCCGGCCAGCAGATCGCTCTGTGGTCCGCACTTGTCGGCTTCCCGCATCCCGTCACCAAAGAAGAAGTTGAACTAATCTCACTGCCGCCGCAGACCCATCCGTGGAATCTGTGGACACAGCATATACAAAAGCAGGCCATCCGTTAAAGGAGGCCTGCTTTTGTATATGCATGAATATATTTCTCTAAGAATGAAAATAGCACATTCTTATAGACCGCCGCCGGCATCAGGGCATTGAGCCCTCTGGTGTCGGTGTCGGTGTCGGTGTTGATGTTGGTGCCACCGCCATCTTCCCCATCAGATAGAGCAGCAGCTGCTGGTTATGAGAAGAGATCGGGTCTAGCGCTTCAGCAAAAAAATCGCTGCGGATCTGAAGTCCGCGTTCGGTCTCTTTCTTGCCCGTCTCCGTAATGCTCACCCATACAATCCGCCGGTCCGCAGCATCACGCTCCCGCACTATCAGACCATGTTTCTCCATCCGGTCCAGCAGCATCGTTACTGCTGCCGGGCTTGTCGCCAGATGCGGTGCAAGATCAGAAGGCTTCATCGCGTCACGCTCCTGCAGTAATTCCAGTACAGTAAGTTGCGCGTCTGTAAGTGTAGGGGCAAGATTGCTGTCCATATGTAACTTGTAATCCTTTAATATTTTATGCCAGATCTTACTGAATTCAGTGGAGTGCACACGTATTCCGTCCTTTCTTGATCAATAAGGATGGGTTCATTTCGGGTCGTCATATCTACATTTTCGCGAGAAAACTTCCATTTCCTGCAAAAGGAAAAAATAAATAGCCCAAAGCCATACTGAAATGCATCCTTTGAATCAGAATCAGAGTATGGTGTATGTATCATAAAACGGTGTCCTTGTTCTCCAAATGGGGATTCAGGACACCGTTAATTTCTTCATAACTTTGTGAAATCAAGAAAATTACATATTACTACTTAACTGCAGGGAATAGGCTGATAATCTCGTCCTTCTTCTCAATGGCGACCAGTTGCTTGCCTATCGAACGCCGTTCGCTGAGCGGCGCCGCTTCCGAGGAGAAGGAATAAGTTGCTCCACTACGGGATATTGCCACCAGTTCAAGCGGTTCGCGGCAATAAAAAGCGCCTGAGATTCTGCTGCCGTTCGGACGGACCCGCTTGCCCTCTTTGAATTCGAAGGTTGGCATCCCTTTGCCGCCGCGGCTCTGCGCCGGGTAATCCAGCAGCAAGGTTCGTTTGGCATAACCAATTTCGGTTACCGACAGGATTTCACCTTCATCTTCACTGACCCAGAAGCAAGAGACCACTTCGTCACCTTCACGCAATTGAATTCCCCTTACCCCACTGGCTACACGCCCCATAGGGTTCACTTCGCTCTCACGGAAACGGATGCTCATGCCCTCCCGGGTCACCAGCACAATCTCCTTATCACCACTGCTCAGTGCCACTGTGATGACCTCATCCCCATCGGCCACTTTGCATGCCGCAACGGCCCCTGAACGGGTGGTGGAGTATTCCTTGAGCTCGGTTCGCTTCACCTGTCCCTTGCGGGTGATGAAGACCAGACTAGCCTGCGGATCCTCCATATTGCCGACAGGAAGAATGCTTACAATTCCATCTCCTTTGGCCAGACCAATCACGTTCACTATCGCTGTTCCGGGTTCCTTCCATTTGAACTCCGGGATCTGGTGCACGGGCAGAAGGAAATATTGCCCTTTGCGGGTGAATACAAGCAGGCTGTCCCTTGTATTCAGGTCCATCAGCTTGATGATATGGTCGCCTTCCTTCACGCCCGAAGCGTGGCGTTCGCCGCCTGAACGTGTGAAGGAAGGCATGCCTGTACGCTTGATATATCCGTCAGCTGAAAGAGCTACAAGGACATCCTCAGCGTTCACAAGCACTTCAAGACTGACCTTAAGCTCTTCGACCTCACCCTGTATGAGGGAGCGGCGGTCGATACCATATTTATCGCGGATTTCGATAAGCTCTTTACGGATAACAGCGATCAATTTCTTGTCGCTGTCCAGAATACCCTGCAGTACAGCAATCCGTGCATGCATATCGTCCAGCTCCTTCTGGAGGGAATGAATCTCCAGATTGGTTAGTCTGTACAATTGCAAGGTAAGGATGGAGTCCGCCTGTCTTTCACTGAATCCGAACATCCAGACCAGATTGTTCTGGGCATCCTGGCGGTTCTTCGACGCTTTAATAGCGGCGATCACCTCGTCCAGGATATTCAGCGCTTTAACCAGCCCTTCCAGTACGTGGGCACGGTCCTCTGCCTTTTCCAGGTCGAACTGGGTGCGGTGGGTAACTACCTCACGCTGGTGGGCAATATAAGCCTCCAGAATAGCTTTAAGGCCAAGCTGCTGTGGAGACTTGTTAACAATAGCAACCATGTTGAAATTATATGTGATCTGCAGGTCGGTTTTTTTGAGCAGATAGGCAAGAATCCCCTGGGCATCCGCCTCTTTCTTAAGCTCAACTACGATTCGCAGGCCATCGCGTCCACTCTCATCGCGGACTTCGGCGATACCTTCAATCTTTTTCTCCAGCCGGATATTCTCCATGGAAGTGACCAGCCGGGATTTGACGATCTGGAATGGCACCTCAGTGATCACAATCTGCTGTTTTCCGCCGCGAAGCGTTTCAATCTCCGTCTTGGAGCGTAAATAAATGCGCCCTTTGCCTGTGCGGTAAGCATCCATGATGCCTTCGCCGCCCATAATAGTACCGCCTGTCGGAAAATCAGGACCTTTGATAAAGGTCATGATATCCTCCAATTCAATATCCGGCTTCTGCATGACAGCGATGCAGGCGTCGATCACCTCACGCAGATTATGCGGAGGAATTTCTGTCGCAAAGCCAGCCGAAATGCCACTGGTCCCATTGACCAGCAGATTCGGATAACGGGAGGGTACCACCACCGGCTCCTTGGCTGTGTTATCGAAATTGTCCTTGAACAGCACCGTGCGTTTCTCGATATCGCGCATCATCTCCATCGCGATCGGTGACAGCCGCGCTTCTGTATAACGCATCGCTGCCGCGGGATCATCATCCATCGAACCCCAGTTGCCGTGTCCGTCTATAAGCACATGACCTAATTTCCAGGGCTGCGCCATCCGTACCATACCTTCGTAGATGGATGAGTCTCCATGCGGATGATAATTCCCCATCACATCCCCGACTGTTTTGGCGGACTTGCGGTATGGCTTGTCCGGGGTGTTACCCGAATCATACATCGCATACAGAATCCGGCGCTGCACCGGCTTCAGCCCATCGCGTACATCCGGAATCGCCCGGTCCTGAATGATATATTTGGAATACCGGCCAAAGCGGTCACCGACGACCTCTTCCAGAAAAGCCGGCAAAAACTGTTCTGATAAACTGCTCATTCGTTCACCTTCTGTTCCTCAAATCTGTCCGCGTTTTAAATATTGGTGATACCTTACCACCTAGCTGAAGGGAAATTCTTCGAGGTTTGTTGCCAATAATGTTCAATAGAAAAAGACTATGCTGATTGGTGTCCGGCGTAACTGCGGGGAATGTTTGGACTTCCGGCCTCTGTTATGTTTGGATTTCCGGATTTTAACCGTTATTAGCGGTAGAAATCCAAACATAAAGGCGGATGCTCCGCTCCTACAGTTCCAAACTTCCCCTTCGTTACTTTCCACTCCATAAGCTTCGCTTTATTCTGTAGAACCTGGCGGCAAAACCAGAGAATTCTCCTTTTTGCTTCGCATAAAAGGATCACCAAAAAATTAAAAACAGCGGAAGTAATCGTCACTTACCGCTATACATTTACCTACCTCGTAGATATCCTGCCGCTAAATAACGCGGGACGGACAAATTACAGAGATACGTTCAATTCCGACAGAAATTTCTGCTATTCCTCTATCTCCGTGAAATCGACATTCTCCACGATCCAGCGCTTACGCGGGTCGACCTTGTCACCCATCAGCGTGGATACGCGGCGCTCTGCCTTGGCGGCATCCTCGATCTGCACTTGAAGCAGATTGCGTGAGTCCGGATTCATCGTGGTTTCCCACAGCTGATCCGGGTTCATCTCGCCAAGTCCTTTGTAGCGCTGCAGCTCGAAGTTCTTACCAAATTCCTTCAGGTAGTTCGCCAGCTCCTCGTCGCTCCAGGCATAACGTACCGTCTCCAGCTTACCCGATTTGCGCGTAAGCTTGTACAGCGGCGGCTGAGCAATAAAGACTTTGCCGGCATCAATCAGCGGCTTCATATAACGGTAGAAAAAGGTCAGCAACAGGACCTGTATATGCGCCCCGTCAGTATCAGCATCGGTCATGATAATAATCTTGGAATAATTGCTGTCTTCTACGGCAAATTCCGGCCCGATTCCTGCACCGATGGTGGAGATGATAGCCTTGAATTCGTCGTTCTTGAGCACATCCAGCAGCTTGGCTTTCTCAGAATTCATCGGTTTCCCTTTCAAAGGCAGGATCGCCTGAATCTTGGAATCCCGTCCCTGTTTGGCTGAACCACCGGCAGAATCGCCTTCGACGATGAACAATTCTGTACGCGTTACATCCTTGGACTGTGCAGGCGACAGTTTGCCACCCAGGTTCGAGCTTTCACTGCGTTTCTTGCCGCTGCGGATTTCATCGCGGGCCTTACGCGCAGCTTCCCGTGCTTTGGAGGCCTGAATCGACTTCTTCAGGAGGCTCTGTGCCACCTGCGGGTTTTCTTCCAGAAAACGCGCCATATTCTCGGATACAATATAATCGACAGCACTTCGGGCCGATGCGCTACCGAGCTGGTCCTTCGTCTGGCCGACGAACTCTACCTCGGACATCTTAACGCTGATCACGGCCATCATGCCTTCGCGCAGATCATTACCCTCTAGGTTCTTGTCCTTTTCCTTGAGCAGCTGTGTACGGCGGGCATAATCATTCAGAACACGGGTATAGGCTGTCTTGAAGCCTGTCTCATGCGTGCCACCGCTGCGGGTAGGAATGGAGTTCACGAAGGAAGCAATCGTTTCTGTATATCCGGCATTGTATTGCAGGGCAATCTCAACCTCAATATCATCCTTTTCCGAGCTGAAATGGATCACATCATGCAATACATCCTTGCCCTCGTTGAGGAACTGTACGAATTGGCTCGCTCCGCCTTCATAAAAGTATTCATCCTGCCGGCCGCTCCGCTCATCTGTCAGATTAATGCGCAGGCCGGAGTTCAGAAACGCGATCTCCTGTACTCGTTCCGCCAGTGTGTCATAGTTCAGGGCAATTCCGTTCGGAAAGACACGAATATCCGGCTTGAAGGTGATCTTCGATCCGGTCTTATTCGTATTTCCCATAACCTCAAGTCCGGTCACGGGCTCACCGACATGCTCTTTGCCCTTTTTGTCCACCCAATATTCAAACCGCTGCCGGTGAATCTTGCCATCCCGGTATATTTCTACTTCCAGCCACTCGGACAAAGCATTGGTCACCGAAGCTCCCACGCCGTGCAGACCGCCGGATTTCTTGTAGCCAGAGCCTCCGAACTTGCCCCCCGCGTGCAGAATAGTAAAAACCACCTGCGGTGTAGGCACTCCTGTCTTGTGCATGCCGGTCGGTATTCCGCGTCCATTGTCGAGTACGGTCACCGAACCGTCCTTGCGAAGTGTAATATCGATTTTGGAGCAAAACTTGGCCAAATGCTCATCTACGGCGTTATCTACTATTTCCCATACCAGATGGTGCAGTCCCGAGGAACTCGTACTGCCGATATACATGCCGGGCCGTTTGCGTACTGCAACCAGACCTTCGAGCACCTGAATGTCGTCAGCATCGTATCCAGTCCGGGCGGTATCGCCGGTCTTAGAGACTTTTGCAAACATATCGATCTGTTCGAGCATTCATGCTCCTCCTTCTTTCTCTATCTGCGAAATGCAAACAAACGTTTTCGTTCACTTTGTACATTCTAATTCAAAATATCCCGTTTCGTAAAGACGGTGAATGAAATGATCACCGAAAGAATTCCCCAAACGGCCAGTACACCCATAGAAAAAGATAGTGTCATCCCCTCAATAGGGGCGGGCGATCCGGACAAATAGCCGGTCAGGCCCAGGTTGACCATGAATAAATATTTTGCCGTAGTCCAGGCTGAAGCCATATTTGTCAATATAGTGCCGGCAATCAGCGCCGCCATCATCACAACAATACTTGCGGCTGTGCTGCGTACGAGCACTGATACCATGAATGCCAGAAGCGCAACAACTACACTCACGAACCAGATCAGTCCGCCCTGCATCAGTATATATTTCCATTGCGGCACCGCATGCACGGTAGACATATTGACTGTATCTCCATTCAGCTGAAAACCTGTAAAGACAGGGACATTAAATCCTTTATAGCCAAAAGCCAGACCCGACACCAGATAGCTGATCAGAAAAGTCGAGAGCACAATCAGCGAGACAAACATCAGCAGTGCCGCCATTTTACTGAACAGCACCTTCCAGCGTTTTACCGGGCGGGTCAGCAGCATTTTGATGGTACCTGTGGTGCGTTCTCCAGAGACCAGATCGGAGGCTACAGCCATGATCAGGAGTGGAATAAACAAGGTTACCGAATTGTCCAGAAACTCACGGGTGAAGGTTACTCCGCTGGGCTCATTCGGATTCACATCATGATCCAGATAATATTGCAGCTGCTGGACAAAAATTTTCCGGTAAGACTTCCATTCCTCGGGGATCCGGTCACTGCCGAGTGAATTCTGATTGTCTATGATCTGCTGCTGAATCTCAAGCCTCCAGTCCGAGTTGAACTTATCCCGGCTGCGCTCGGCAATCCGCATCTGCGCGTATGTAAACATAGGCACCAGCACAAGCAGAATGAGCAAAATAATATAGAAACGTTTCTTTTTAATAATCTTCAGGCACTCATTACGGATGAGCGGCATCAGGCTAGTCAATAGTCTCACCTTCCGTTAGCTTCAAGAATAGCTGTTCCAGTGTGGGGTTGATTTTATGCACGGCTCTTACTTCCACCTCATCTGTAACCAGTACGGCTACAATCTCCGGAATCAAATCCTCCTCCATCAAGGTGATCAGAGAATTCGCACCCATCCCGGCAATAATGGAATCATCCAGAGTCACTTCATCCATCTCCATGAGTGAAATATCCGGACGGCCGCCAAGGACCTCTCTTGCTCTGCTTAGCGGCTCCAGTTCCCACAGCACATATGGTGAACTCTGGGCAACCAGATCATCCACTCCGCCTACGGCGAGCACACGTCCTTTGCTGATAATGGCCACCCGGTCACAGAGCAGCTGAATTTCGCTCAGCAGGTGGCTGGAGACAAATACAGCTAGACCTTCATCGGCCAGGCGGCGGATAAATTCACGAAGCTCCTTGATCCCTTTGGGATCCAGCCCGTTCGTTGGCTCGTCCAGGATTAGAAGCCGGGGACGTCCCAGAAGGGCCTGGGCTATCCCCAGGCGCTGGCGCATGCCCAGTGAATACGTGCTTACCTTGTCATGTATCCTCTGGTCCAGCCGGACGATATCTACTACCTCAGCGATACGGTCCTTACCCACTCCCGGCTGCATCCGGGCAAAATGCTGCAGGTTCTCCCATCCGGTCAGGTAGGTATATACCTCCGGATTCTCCACAATGGAGCCGACATATTGTAATGCTTTTTCAGGTTCACGGTTCACATTGTAGCCGCACACGGTAATTTGCCCTTCGCTTGGCCGGATCAAATCTACCAGCATGCGGATGGTTGTTGTTTTGCCGGCTCCGTTCGGACCGAGAAAACCAAATATTTCACCTTCGCGCACGTCAAAGGTTACGTCATCAATAATCCATTTACGCCCTATCTTTTTGCGGACACCGTTGACAGACAGCACTACCGTTCCGGAGCCGTCTCTTGGGTCTGTTGTCATTCTTCTCGCAGCTCCCTTCAGCTGACTTATTAGTCCTGTTTACTAATGACCAGGCTTAACGCACTGCCTGCACAACCCGCTCGCTTATCCGCTGGTAACCGTCACCATTCGGATGAAAATGATCGCTTGACAGGTACTTATCCAAGTGCCGGTTGAATAAATCAAAGGTCGGCACAAGAGTCATGTTAGAGTGCTTATTAATAATATCCATTGCGGCATTATTCCAGGCAGTCACCGCCTGATTCCCGGGCACCAGCAGTTCAGGAACATCTCCAAAAGGATTATAAAGCCCCAGATAATAGATCTGCGCCTCAGGATTAATCTGTGTAATGCGTTCGAGAATGGTATTAAGCCTTTTAGCTGCTTCAGGCAAGGCTGCCAGCAGGGAGGCAGGAGTTAATTCTTTAGCTCCATCTGCGATACCAACATCTGCACTTGCATCAGCATCAGTATCCATGCTTCCAATTTCCGGACTTTCCGTATCCGGTGTTGCAATTTGCTGGCCTTCACTTCCGCTTCCCAAAAGATCAGATCCCCTGAAAAGGTCATTCCCGCCAATAGACACCAGAATCACGTTAGACTGGCGAAGCGTATACTTCACACCCTCCTGATCCAGCTTGCTCAAGAGTCCTGCTGTTGTCAAACCGTTGATCCCCATGTTGCCGATCAGATTCGTCTTACTTCCTTTTGCTGTTAACCCGTCTAACGTACGCTTCACGTAGCCGCTGCCTTCATTGTCTCCTGTTCCCTTAGCCAGGGAATCGCCTAATGCTACTATTCGGATGGCTTCTCCGGCTGATGAGGCCGGGGCAGCGGTCTGTTCCGGGAGAACGGTCAGCGTGGCCTCTCCTTTCGGATACAGAACATCTTTTACCGCATATACAAACCCGACGATTAAAAGAATGGTAGCTGCTATGGAAATCAGGCTGACTGCCCGCCAGGTCCATCTGGAATCGTTCAATGCTATCCCTCCGTATGCCGTTCTATTCTGTATTGTTCCACATTTTACAAACTTCTTAACTATGTAGATAAACATAATTCTTCTATGTACAATTTGCAAATAAAAACCGCTCCCCGGCTGATCCGGAGAACGGTATACTGCTGCAGGCGCCGCAGTTCTTCATAAGAGAGAATGAATAACGGTTACACCATGCAAGGGTTGTTGTTTATTTGCCGATGAATTCTTGTACCCAGTAGTTATTGTCGTAACCAACGCCAATATAATTGAAATTGGCACTTAGAATGTTAGCCCGGTGTCCGGTACTGTTCATCCAGGCAGTCATGACTTCCTGAGGTGTTTTCTGTCCCATGGCGATGTTTTCACCTGCATACTGGTAGCTCACCCCAAAAGAAGACATCATGTCAAAAGGTGATCCGTACGTAGGAGACGTGTGGGAAAAGTATTGGTTCGAACGCATGTCTGTGGCTTTGGCTGCTGCTACTTTGTTAAGGCTCGCCAATGCGGTTACAGGCGAAAGTCCGGCTGCTGCGCGTTCCTTATTGACTAGTGTTACAATCTGCTGAGTGAATGCAGCCGTACCGGTTGTAGTTGCAACTGCAGGTGCCGCTGTTGCTACAGGTTTGGCTGTTGCCACAGGTGAAGCTGTTGGTGCAGGCGTTGCTACGGGTTTTGCTGTTGGCGCTGGTGTCACCGCTGGCTTTACAGGCTGAACCGCGGGTGCTGGTGTAACAGCAGGCTTTGCTGTAGCTGATGGAGCAGCCGCTGCCGGCTTAGCAGGCACAGGCTGAAGCTTCGTGATCGTTATGGTGGAACCGTCAAATAACCATCCGTTAGCGCCGTATTGTTCAAGGTAATCCATGAATTGTGCGAAGTTAGTGGTCTTTATGGTGACTGTCTGAGTTTGTGAGGCTGCATTTGCTTGTAATGGAAGAGTGAGGCTAAGCGCCATAACAGCCGCTACACTTCCACCAATTACTGCTCTTAAAGTCTTGCTCTTCATTCTGCCATCTCCTTGTTCTGTTCTTGTTGTAAGGTTGTCTTCCGCCAAAAGCCATTTGAATCATATGTTACAAAATTGTAATTTGTTCCTCAGTCATTGTAACATAAATCTATTTGCCGTGCGCTTCTAAATTCTGGATAATAATAGATTCCAGCACTGCTTGTCCCATTTAGCGCCTGATTAGCCTAAGCACCCAGTGGATATGGCTCAGCCGTTCCTCCCGGAACGGCCGCAGATACTTTAAATTTAATTTTCTTTCATTATATATTGGAACGGGGCAGAGTCCCTCTTAATGATAAGACTGCCAGAATTCCCCCTCGGTTGAGATGAGGCCCATAATCTCTGCATAAGGAATACGGAATGTAGGGAATCCAGCAGCATAAGGAGCAATCTCATATGGGGCAAAATAGAGATAAAGTGCCTCCTCATCCACATAAAACGGCTGGTCAGCGGTAATGCCCTTATAGGTATCGGGAAATACATAAGAATACTGGGGATCGTTCGCAATCTGCTTGCCGACAATATCACTTAGCTTCTGCACATATTTGCTGCCAGGCTTGAACAAATCACCCAGCTTGTAAAATTTACCATTCCGCAGATTAATATGCGTATAGATTTTTGTTGGCATCCCGTGTGCCGCTCCGAATGGGAAGCGATAACCGTTCAGCTCCAGAACCAGGAGATTTTTACGGAAGAAGGACACGTTAAAATCACCGGTATAGCTGAAATCTTGAGATGCGCCGCCTGTACCTGCCCCCTCGGCCAGAGATAGGCTGCGCAGCTTGTCGTTCACAGCTCTGGACACATCCGTAATTGCGATGCCTTCCACCACCGGATAATAGACCAGATAGTCTTTATTCGGCTTATATTTTTTCTCCAATACGGAATATGGCGGCCGGAGCGGAATCACACTGTTTTGTCTCCATACCTGTTTGCCCCGGCGGTCATAATAAGACGTGCGAAGATCGACATCCGCCCGGATCAGACTGCCGCTGAATGACAAAGTGCCGGCACCAGGGATAACAGGGGGCTGGGCGGCTTTTTTGCCGCTTTTATCTATAAAATAGGTCTCCTTGTCATCATATACAGACGCCAGGCCATTCTGATAATTGTTCACACCGAGCAGAGGATGATTACTGAGAATCCTGCCAGTTACCGCATCTGCGATAACATAACGAGACCCGATGTAAGGCCGGGCAGCGTCCAGCGGGGTTCCAAGTGCAACGCGATCCTCGCCAAGCTGCAGCACTACATAATAAGTGGCAGGGATGATCTGTTGTCCCTTCGCATCTATCAGGCCGTAGGCATTGCCGTAATCCGCAGCTGTATTGATGACCGCTCTTCCCCCGGAAAAAGGAAGGGCAGCGGTAAATTGCGGCTGTATGGCTATAGTTCCATCCGTGCGGAGATAGCCGTATTTGCCGTTGACTTCCCCCTGGAAGGGGAGCAGTCCGTCTCCCGGATACCCGACAAACGGATAGTGATACGAATGTAATACAGTTCCCTGCAGATCGATCAGCGCGAACTCTCCGTCTTTCATTTTGACAAGTGCAGTTCCGCCATTGAAATCGCCAGCATCCTCATAGACGGCTGGAAGAACTTCTTTCCCCTGCGCATCCCAGTAGCCATATTTGGCAGTGCCAGTGTTGCTCTGTCTGGAAAAAAGCGCCCGTCCTTCATGCAGAGAATTCAAATAGTCGGCCCGTGCAGAGGTTACCTCTTTGCCTTTTTCATCAATCAGGGTATACCCTTTTGCATCGGAGACTACCGCCCGGCCTTCGGAAAAGGGGGCAATAAAGGAATAGACGGGCTTTACCTTTTCCTTGCCGGTGCTGTCGATCAGCCCGCTGCCGTTCTTACGCTGCACGATAGCCAGCCCGTTCGGCTGAAATTCCTCGGCATAATCGTATCTGGGCTCGATGACTGTACGGCCCTCATTATTTATATAGCCCCAGAGCGTGCCCTCTCTCAGCTTGAAAGGCGCAGGATGCAGCAGATCTGCCCGCAGTGTATGCTCCTCTGCTTCTGGATGAACCCACTGCTGTTCTAGAGGTTGGCGGATATAGTCTACCCGGTATAAACCCTCTACTGCAGGGATCGTTACGAACACATCTTCATCCGCAAGGATGAAATCCTCTTCCTGCCGGGAGATACACTCGTTCCAGCCGATTCCGTCCCACCGCCATACTTCTGTCTGGATAAGGCTGTTGTCCCCGACTGCTCCCAGCTCATTCAATTTGATCCTCAGCATCCATTCGCTCCCCTTTGCCCAAACCTTATGATTACAGGATATGGGCTGGGGCGGATTAATGTGCCTAACCAGGCACATTCTATATGACATGTGGTGTGATCTTGAAAATCATAGCGTCCTCGCATACTATAGACATAACATTGTTGTATAACTTCGGCGATATGGGCCGAGGGTCTCTACCAGGAACCGTAAAATCCTGATTACAAAAAAATGCCGGTGTGCATTTTTTTGCGATCAGGATTTTTGGCGTACCTTATATTCAGAAAAGGGAGTGAATTCTATGAGCTACAGTACGAAGTCCTTGCTCTCCAGACGTATTCAGGTGGCAGGCAAGCAAATCCCGGCGGATCTCGTAATCAAAGGCGGAACCATAGTCAATGTATTCACTGGTGAGCTTATGGAGGGCGATATTGCGATTGTGGATGGATATATCGCAGGCATTGGCTCGTATGAAGGCAAACGTACGGCAGATGCGGCCGGTAAATGGATTATTCCCGGCCTGATCGACGGGCATGTACACATTGAGAGTTCTATGCTCACGCCCAAGGAGTTCGCCAAGGTCGTGCTTCAGCATGGAGTAACGGCAGTAGTCACCGATCCTCATGAAATCGGCAGCGTATCCGGGGTAGAGGGCATTAATTACATGCTGGAGCGCTCCAGGGACCTGCCGGTGGATATTTACGTCATGCTTCCCTCCTGTGTGCCGGCAACAAAGTTTGAGAGCTGTGCTGCCCAATTAGAGGCCGCTGACCTCAATCCTTTGTATGCGGACCCCATGGTTCTGGGACTCGCAGAAGTGATGGATTTCCCCGCCCTGGCTGGACCTGAACCAGCGATGCTGGATAAACTGGCCGGTGCACTGGACCATGGGAAACAGATCGACGGGCATGCAGCCGGGATTAGCCGGGAAGATCTGAATATCTTCCGTTCTGCAGGCATCCGGACAGATCATGAATGCGTCAATGCGGAGGAGGCCAGGCAGCGCCTTGACCTGGGCCTGTATCTCATGATCCGTGAAGGAACCGCCGCCAAGGACCTGGAGGCCCTTCTACCTGCCGTCACGGCAAAGAATGCCAGACGCTGCCTTTTCGTTACCGACGATAAATTAATCGATGATCTGCTGGAAGAAGGCAGCGTGGACCACAACATCCGGCTCGCCATCAGCAAAGGTCTTGATCCCATCACAGCCATCCAAATGGCAACGCTGAACACAGCAGAATGCTTCGGGCTTCAGGACAGGGGAGCCATTGGGCCGGGATACCGAGCGGATCTGGTGGTGCTGGACGATCTGAATTCACTCTCCATCACTCAGGTCTTTAAGCACGGTGAATGTGTTGTTGACGATGGAACGCTGGTTCCGGGAGTGTTCACAGTGAATCAAGGAGCCGAGGTTCAACATTCAATCGCCGAGAGCTGCCGCCTGGCCGATATGGAGATCGGGGATTTGGCAATCCCTCTGCAATCTGGCAACTGCAATGTGATCGGGATTATTCCGAATTCCATTGTAACCCGTCATCTCCATGAGCAGGTTCAGGTACAGAATGGCTGCTTTGCCCCTTCGATCGAGCAGGATCAGCTCAAACTGGCTGTCGTGGAAAGGCATAACCGTACCGGGAACATCGGTCTGGGTATCGTAAAAGGTTTCCAGTTCTCCAAAGGTGCCATCGCCGCAAGCGTAGCCCATGATTCGCATAACATCATCGCCGCTGGTGTCTCCGATCAGGAGCTGCTTACCGCCATCCGCCACATCGAAGCCATGAATGGCGGGCTGACTGTAGTATCCGGCGGCACAATTCTAGCCTCTCTGCCGCTTCCGGTGGCAGGACTGCTGTCCGAGCAGAGCTATGAACAGGTCTATACCGAGATGAAGCAGCTATACGCCGCCCTGCGCGAGATCGGTGCCCCGGATCACTTCAATCCGTTCCTGACCCTTTCCTTTCTGGCCCTGCCGGTTATTCCCGCGCTCAAGCTGACAGACCGGGGTCTGTTCGACTTCGCTTCTTATTCGCATATAGGGATTGAGGAAATCGTATAGATCAGGTCACAAGACTGACATCGATTATAGGTACAGTGGCTGCCATGGACGAGAAAGTCCCGGTCTGCCGCTGTTTGCTTGAACTATCGTTCCAATTAATAATTAGTCCCTGTGATTAAAGCGAAGACAATTTTACGTTTATTAGAATCGGATGAGCCTTTGCTCTAAAAGGGATATTATGTAGAGTTGTTATTCATGATTATGTCAGGTAAAATTTTCTTTAGATGCTGATTTTCTCTTTGATGTTCAGGATGCGCTAATTATACCGCTCATAGACTAACGGTATAATAGGGACCTATTCTCTCGGCGCAGTCGCTCAAATTTATACTGATCCTGAACCTCATCTTGCTTTGCAGGTCCGAGAATAGTAGTTATCTTCTAAAGAATTATTCTATTTTAGAGGTGAGGAATTGAAAGTTGTCGAATTGGCAATTGTATTAAATGATGATCCTGGAAACCGCGTTGAGTATTCTGACTTGGTTGCCTTGCCTTTTGTCCCAAGAGTAGGAGAAATGCTTTTATGGAATTATAAATCTTACCTTGTGACTAATGTTCTGTATGGTTTTAAAACAGACCCGGCTGATTATAATTATGACGCAAGTCCCACTACACAAAGCTTGGTTGCTCATGATGTATGCTATAAGGTTTATTTGAAATCTTGCTAGACAAAATCTTGCCCTCCGACAGCCGCCATAAATAGGGCGGCTTTTTTCATGTCAATAATTAGTCTACTATACCCAAATCTACTAACCTGACAACATCGGCGGCAAGTCCCTGTCCTCTCCCACCACTGTACATGCGAGTCCGCATACGGTTGTTCCAAAGGATATCGAAGTTCCAGATGAGAGCAAACTGGTCTCCACTCAACAGCAACCGTATTCCTAATTCATCTTCAAAGTAATCTTGTACCTTCTTAAATACCAAAAAGCGTTTGCCGGTTACTCAGCAAACGCTTTTTTCTGCCGCCCCCCTCGCGAAGCAGGGAGGGGAACTACCTAAGGTGATGCAAGTGGCGGAGGGGAGGTTTGGAGCTGAAGAAACGAAGTGTTCGCCTTTATCCTCGGATTTCTACCGCTGACAGCGGTTCGAATCAGGAAATCAGAGGATAACAGCGATCGGAAGCCCAAACACTCACAGGAGCAACGCCCAATCACCTCAAGTAGTTATTGTTGTTGTTTCGCTTATTTCTTCGACGAATATTTCCGCATATCAAACGATACAGCCGCGATGATGATGAGACCTTTGATAATCAATTGGTAGTAAGGGCTGATGCCGATAAAAGTCAGACCGTAGTTGATCAGGGTGAAGATAATAACACCGACCAGAACGCCCGGTACCGTACCGATACCGCCTGTTGTGGATACGCCGCCGACTACGCAAGCTGCGATAGCGTCAAGCTCGTACATGTTACCATAGTTGTTGGTTGCGCCGCCTGTTCTGGCAGCCTCAAGCACACCAGCCAGACCGTACAGGGCACCCGCGATAGCGTAGATGTAGATCAGGTTCTTGGATACGTTGATCCCGGATACCTTAGCAGCCTGCATGTTGCCGCCGATAGCGTACATGTTTTTGCCAAGCTTGGTTTTGTTGAACAGCACCCAGACAATGGCGGCGACTATCAAGGCTATGATTACGATATACGGTAGAGAGTACTTCCCGCTACCAATAAAGCCGGAGCCTATTTTGGTGAAGTCAGGACGCAGACCGCCGATCGGCTGCGATTGGTTCGGGTCCATATCAAAGTACAGAGAGTTCAAACCGTATACAATCAACATCGTACCCAGTGTAGCGATGAATGGTGGAACATTTAGCTTGGAGACAATAATCCCGTTCACGAGACCACAGAGGAGACCGGCAACGATAGCGATCAGGATAGGAAGCCATACCTGCACTTGCGGCAGATCAGGGAAGAACCGGCGTGAATAATCAGGTATCTGCAGCATAGAAGCAGAGATAACCGCCGTGAATCCTACAACCCGGCCTGCGGACAAGTCCGTTCCGGCCGTGATCAGTATAAATGCCACACCCAGGGCAATAATAACGCGTGTGGATGATTGAATCAGTACATCACGCAGAGTATTGACAGACATGAAGCTTGGCTCATAGATGATAATACCCATAATCAGCAGGACGAGTACGATATAGATCGCGTTTTGAGTGACAAAGGATTGCGCTTTTTTAACGTTCATTAGTAGTTTCCCCCTTAATGCTGTGCAGCGAGACGCATAACTTCGGTTTCCGTAGCCTGCTCGCCTTCTAGTATTCCTGTAAGCTTGCCTTCCGACATGACCATTACACGGTCGGACATCCCGAGCAGCTCTGGCATTTCCGATGAGATCATGATGATGCTTTTGCCCTGCTTCGCCAAATCGGCAATGATTGAATAAATCTCGAATTTGGCCCCGACATCAATTCCGCGGGTTGGTTCATCCAGCAGCAGCACTTCAGGCTCGGTTAACAGCCATCTGGCCAGCAGAACCTTTTGCTGGTTACCGCCAGACAAATTCATGATCTGTGTTTTGGTGGTTGGTGTCTTGGTGCGCAGCTTTTCAATCATCTTATCAACTTCAACTTTTTTCTTTTTTCCGTCAAGCAGCAGATAAGGCGTCTGATAACGGTCCAGATTGGCAATAGCCCCATTCTCGTGAACGGACAACACTGGGAAAATCCCCGTTACACGCCGTTCTTCGGTAAGCAGCGCCAGCCCGTGTTTTTTGGCATCCTGCGGCGACTGAATATTAACCTTTTTGCCAGCAATGGAGATGCTTCCGGATTTTATTGCACGGAGTCCGAACAAGGCCTCTATAACCTCCGTACGCTGTGCGCCGACCAATCCGCCGACCCCCAGAATCTCACCGCGTCTGAGCTCGAAGGATACATCCTTGAACGATCTCGGTTCAGGGGATGTAAGCCCCTCCACCTTCAGGAAAACTTCACCGGGAACGTTGGTGCGTTCAGGAAACCGGTTCGTGAGATCACGGCCGACCATTCTGGAAATAATCAGATCCGTTGTCAGCTCTGCCGAAGGCCAGGTTCCGATTTTTTTGCCGTCACGCATGATCGTCACTTCGTCAGAAATCTCGAGGATTTCTTCCATTTTGTGGGATATATAAATAATGGCTACGCCTCTTTTTTGCAGATCCCGGATAATCCGGAATAAATGCTCCACTTCCACACTGGTCAACGAGGAGGTAGGTTCATCCATAACGATAACGCGTGAATGAAAAGAGACGGCTTTGGCGATTTCGATAGATTGGATTTTGGATACAGACAATTTGCCTACAAGGGTCTCGGGATTCAGATCGATATCCAAATCCTTGAAAAGATTCTCAGTATCCGTAAACATTTTCTTGTGGTCAATGAACTGAATCGGTCCGAACCCTTTTGTCGGAAAACGCCCCAGCCAGATATTCTCCATTACATTGCGGAACGGCACAGGATGCAGCTCCTGATGTATCATAGAGATTCCGAGACCCAAAGCATCATTGGAGTTCGTGATATTAGCCTTTTCACCATCCAGGTAAATCTCACCGGCATCCGGCGAATAGATCCCAAACAAACATTTCATGAGTGTGGACTTGCCCGCACCGTTCTCGCCCATCAGTGCATGGACCGAACCCGGTCGAACCTTTAGGCTCACGCCGTCCAGCGCCTTAACGCCGGGAAATTCTTTGGTAATATTGTTCATTTCCAGCAAAAATTCAGTTTTTGCCATGTTGTTACGCCCCCTACGCTTTTTTTCTTTTTCCATGAGAGGCACAGCGGTTCCATCCTGCTCCCTACCCGAAAGGAATTCCGGGGAGCAAATAAACACTCCCCGGATTTATTTGTATCAAGCTTTATTTAGCGTCAGCTACATTGTCTTTAGTGATTTTTTTGTAGGAAATCCATACATATTGATTGTCTGTGATATCAAAGCCTACATTTTCTTTGGTAGGTGTTTCGCCTTTAGCCAGCAATGCAGCCAGTGTAATTGCAGCTTTACCTTGGTTGTTGGCATCATTCAACACTGTACCGAGCATGGTTCCGTCTTGCAGGGCTTGAACTGCTGGTGCAGTCGCATCTACACCTACAACCGGCATATACTTGTCGCCAGTGAAGTAACCGGCAGCTTTCAGAGCTTCGATCGCACCGAGGGCCATATCATCGTTGTTGGCAAGAACGGCTTCAATCTTGTCACCATGGGAGCCGAGGAAGGCAGCCATTTTTTCTTGTCCTTTTACACGATCCCACATTGCAGTATCTTCAGCCAGTTTCTCTACCTTGATGCCTGCATCTTCAATGGCCTGGATGGAGTAGGTTGTACGAAGCTCAGCATCCTGGTGTCCAGGTTCGCCTTTCAGCATTACATATTGGAGCACGCCGTCTTTGTTCTTGTCAGCTTCCGGATGAGCCTTCCAGTAGTCTACAATCAGCTGGCCGGACATGGTGCCGGACTCTTCAGCCTTAGCGCCAACGTAGTATACTTTGTCCCATTTCTTCATATCTTCAGGAAGAGGTTCACGGTTCAGGAACACTACCGGAATGTCTGCTGTTTTGGCTTTATCGATGATTACGCCTGCTGCTGTACGGTCAACCGGGTTGATCAGCATGCCGTCGTATTTTTTGGTGATGAACAGGTCCACCTTGTCATTCTGTGTAGGCTGTGAGTTCTGGCTGTCTACGATGTCTACAGTAGCGATGCCTTTGGCAGCTGTGTCGATTGCGTTGCGGACACCAGTCATGAATGTATCATCAAATTTGTAGATGGCCACGCCGACTTTTGGAGTCTCACCAGCAGCACCGGAGTTTGCACTGTTAGTTGCTTTTGCAGCATTGCCTGTATTCTCGGTTTTTGCATTGTTGTTACCGCCGCAGCCTGCAAGTGCAGCCCCCAGCAAAGCACTAGCGAGTAGAACGGAAGTGATTTTTTTCATAATTATTTGACCTCCTGATAATGTTTCTTTTTAGTTTGCCCGGTGTGTCCCGGGTACATCCTTATTATGCCCGACGTGAAAGCGGTTGCGAATATAAAATCCTACTCACTTTTATAAAAATTCTAATGATGTAAGCGATCTACCGGACAAAAGGAAATAATAATTTCTGGTTCTCCGGCCATAGCATGTTCTCCAGATCGATTAGTTTGGTACCTGTATCGACACGCTCAGGCACATTAATGCCCTCAGCGGCTTCCACGGCATATTTCACAGCCAAATATCCGTTACTGAAGGGATTCTGGATAACTGTTGCCTGAACCGTACCATTCTGCAGCAGCTCCATCATTGACGGAGAACTGTCGAAGGCGACCATCTTCAACTTGCTGTAGCCCAGTTCCTGGATCACTTTGCCTGCCCCCTGAGAGGCCGTTTCATTCAGAGTAGCAATTCCGCGGAGGTCAGGGTGCTTCAGCAGCATATCCCGGGTCAGTTGTTCCGCTTCGCTGGTATTGGATGAAGTATAGGAAATCTGCACGACCCTGACATCAGGAAAACGCGCTGCATAGTTCAAAAAACCCATTTCCCGTTCATTTGCATCCCGTGCGCCATAATCAATTGTTCCAGAGGGAGCTTGATTTCCGCTGGAATTGGTGAAATTAATAATTCCAACCTCCCCGTAGCCATTCAAAAGCTCAATCAGCCTTTCTGCAGATTTCTGCCCGGCCTCATAGCCGTTTGAGCCTACATAGGATTTCACCTTGGCTGAACCTACCTCTGCATCTACCGAAATGACCGGAATCTTATAATATTCTGCCTGGTCCACAACCTGTGCAAGCCCCATATAACTGCTCGCTGCAAGGATAATCACATCCGCCTTCTGCTTGATGGAGTCCTTCACCATCGAGATTTGCTCGTCAATGTCGCTCTCGGAATCCGGGGCCTTAAAGGTCAGCTTCACATTGAACTCCTTCGCAGCGGCCTCTGCGCCCAGCTTCACGGTGTTCCAGTAATCGCCTCTGTTCATTTTTACAATCATGTGCACGTTGCGTGTTTTGGCAGTGCTGATATAGGCCGGAGAAGTGCCCAGGCAGGAGGTAACCATAACCCCCAACACCGCACATATCAGCAAAATCACCCCTATGCGTAAGCCTCTCATCATACGGATTCCTCCTTTCCTTCTTCTAGACCCTCCTGGGCCCGGACCGCAGGAAAGATGATCGTAACCGTAGTACCCTCTTCAATCTCACTCTCAAAGGTAAGCCCGAATTCACGTCCATAGACAAGTCCGATCCGTTCATTCACATTCCGGACACCTACACCTGAACCCCCGCTGCTTTTGCCTCCGCTGAGAATCGTTTTTAGTGTCTCTGGATTCATGCCAAGCCCATTGTCGCTGATCCGGATAACTATCAGACCTTCCTGCAATTCCGCTGTAATCGTAATCAGACCTTCATCAGGCATCATCTCGATACCATGGTAAAGAGCGTTCTCAACAATAGGCTGCAGAATCAGCTTAATCGTCTGGCAAGGCAGGACCTCATCCTGCGCTTTAATCTCATAACGGAATCTATTCTTAAAGCGAAAGCTCTGAATAACCAGGTAATGCCGGATATGATCGAGCTCCTCCTGCATAGTAATCATATTTTTCCCTTTGCTTAGGCTGATGCGGAAAAATTTGGACAGGGACTGGATCATTGTGACCACTTCATCTGTTTTACCGCGTTCCGCGAGCCGGATTACCGAATTAAGCGTGTTATACAGAAAATGGGGGTTGATCTGGGATTGCAGAACTTCAAGCTCACCTTTGCGCTTGGTCTCCTGCTCGTAGATAATCTGGTCCATTAACTGTCTGATCCGCTGGAGCATCAAGTTAAAGCGCCGGGACAGCTGTTCCACCTCGTAAGGGCCGCTGACATCGATTGGCGAGTTCAGATCCCCTTCGCCAACCAGCTTAACCGTCCGTTCCAGCTTGCGGATGGGACTGGCAATCAGCCAGGACAAGAAGATGGATAACACGATGACACCCAAGATAACGAAGCCCAGAAACCAGATCAAAAAATGGTTCAAATCGCGTTTGGTGGTTACAATCTCATCATAATAGGCCACACCGACGATCTTCCAGCCTGTCTGAGCCAGTGTACGTACCGTGATAAACCGTTTCTCTCCTGTCGATTCATCCAGATAGCTGCGGTATTCATACGCCAGTACCGGCTCTACATTCTCATACTTCAACCCGGCATAAATCAGCTGCTGCTGCGGGTGGTATACAATGTTGCCTTGGGGATCAAGGATGTAAGCGTAACCTCTATTGCCCAGTTTAACCTGTCTGCTGAGCTGATCTATCGTACGGAAGTTGAAATCGATCAGCAAAACGCCGGTTTTGGCCAGCCCGTTTTCTTTGTATTCAATCTTTTTACTGATAGAGACCACCCAGGTATAACGTCCCTTGAACAAATTCTGGATATGGGGGGGAGAGTAGGAAATCTGCGGGTTTTTGTTCGCTGATGTGAACCAGCTTTGACTTTGCAGCTGGGTATTGAGCCGCATGCTCTGGCCCGGAGTCCCGACTACATATTTCCCCTGCGGTGTGAACACCGCCACTGAGACGAGATCCTCACGGCTGCTCATCAGCGTATCCATCCGCTCAGCAAGCAAGGGAGAATCAATCGAAGGGCTGGCTGTAATCTGCTTCTCCGCTGTTTCAAAAATACTCCCCATCCCTTTAACATACAGCTCCAGGTTGTAATTCACCTGCTCGATAATCTGCTGCATGTTCATATTGGCATTATTCTCGGCGGTTGTGGCAAATTTGTTGTACAGCATAAAACTAACGATCACTGCAACGAGCACAGTGACCGCCGTAAAGGTAAGTGTAATAATGAGCTGGATACTCCGCAGCTTGGAGGACCAGCGAAGCTTCCCCTTCTTGTGCGGCTGCGGGCGAAGCGGAAAAAAATAAGCCTTCGGTTTATTCATGGCTTATCCTCCCCGGGAGCTGTTTTTGTACTCTTTAGGTGATTGACCGTATTTCTTGCGAAAGCAGAAGCTGAAATAATTCGGATCGGCAAAACCGATTTTTTCAGCGATTTCAAAGGCCTTAAGCTCTGTCGAGCGCAACAGCTCCTTAGCTGCTTCCAGCCGGATCTGCAGCAGGTAGCTGACAAAAGTCATCTTCATTTCTTTCTTGAAAATACTGCTGAAATAGCCGGTACTGATATGCAAATGCTGGCAGACTCTGCCGATCGATATATCGGACTCCTCATAATGGCTGCGGATATAGTCCTTGGCCTGGTCTACTAGCTGTCTGTAACTGGACTGCCGCTCTGACGCTATGGAATCCATAAGCCGGCTGCACACACCGATTATCCATTCTTTGGCTTCACCCATATTATTAAACTTCTGAATCTCCGTTAGGGAAGAGAATCCTAAGCCGCTAAAATCACTCATCTCACTACCTGATTCCTTGGCCACCCTAAGAATCGTAGTGATCACTTCCAGAAGAAAAATCTGATACTCCTGCGTACTCACCTGGGCCGCATCCAATCCTTCAAACAGCTCGTCCACTACCTCCTTCAATTCCTGAAGGGTGCCCAGCTTGATGGTGCGGGTCAGCGACTGCTGGGTCAACTCGTCATACGCCAGCATGCGTCCTACCCGGGATTCCACATCTTCGATCCAGATTACTCTATTATTCCCAAGGATTTGACGGTAATCCAGTGCCTGTAGCGCATCGTGGAACGAATGGGACAGGAGTGAAGGGGATTTGCAGGCCGTACCGGAACCCGCTGTCACAGTCAGCTTAAGATAACGCTGCACGTTCTGGCGGATTTCTTCGAGAATCGCATAGGTTCTTCCGGTAATGACGGCTTCATCCCTGTCTTCGCTGAGTGAGAGGAGCACCACATCATCGCGGTAAATGAATACTTTACCGAATCCATGTCTTTGGCATATTTCTTCAGCAATATTCAGTACAGCGAACAGTTGAAGATTACGTTCACCCGTATCTCTGAGCGATAACGGCTTTTTGCCGGTTATAGCCTCTCCTGCACCTTCGCGGATATAATCCACGCGGATCACAGAAGCCTGAAACAGCTCACCGTCTAATTCAATGCCGTATTCCGAACTCTTCCCGGCAATCTCAGCGGCTGGAAGTCTGCGGGAGACCAGCGAGGAGAGAAACTGCTCACGGAGCACCGGCAGACTTTTGCGGTAATGCTCGCTGAGCAAAAATACATTCTCCTTCTCGGCAATCTCAGCCTCTATCCCTGACCTTACCTTAAGCAGAACGTCAATCAGCTCCTGAGCAGAAAACGGCTTTAAGAGATATTCATCTATTTGCAGCTTGATCGCCTTCTGGGCGTATTCGAATTCATCATATCCGGTCAGAATAATTATTTTCGTATTGGGATGACGGCTGCGAATCCACTCCGCCAACTGCAACCCGTTCATAAAGGGCATCTGGATATCAGTTACGACGACATCCGGCATCAGCCGGTCAATAGAATCCGCGGCTTCCCGTCCGTTCTCTGCCTGATCTACAACCTCAAACCCGTAGTGCTCCCAGTCGATCTGTGCGATAATTCCTTCTCTAACCTCTTCTTCGTCTTCGGCCAGAATCAATTTATACATACTTCATCCCTCTTTGAATCAGGTTTATGTCACTCTACACCATTCTATCTGATTCGAACGGCTCAATCTATGGTTAAGTTAGGGAAGGTGGATTTGTGAAGGTAATCTAAAGAATACATACGCGTATAGAGCCATGGAACTAATTAACAGAACAACAGGGCAAAAAAAAACCATCCCGCTTGAACCGGGATGGGGATGATTGGTGCGTATGGGTCTATAGCAATGATTTGTTGAAGCGGTAGCCGGCAGTTTTCTCGAATCCGATATGACGGTAAAACGCATGTGCCGGCGAACGCTCCACCCGATTGCCGCTTCTAAGGAAAAGCTGACAGCATCCTTGCTGGCGTGCCCAATCCTCTGCTGAAGCCACCAGTCTTTTGCCAAGACCGTTGCCTCTAAGCTCCTCTGCTACGATCAATGCGGTTATCTCCATAATACAGTCTGCATGCTTGTAATAGGATCTTACCTTCCGTAGTCCAATCATTCCCACAACTTCATTATCCAGTTCTGCGACGAGTGTGCAGTGGAAAGGATCCGTCTCCATGTCTTCCATTCTTTCTTTCATCACGCTAAGCGTTGTCGGATAGCCGAATTCCCGCAGAAGGGCTGTCACTCTCTCCAGATCATTCAAGCCGCATTTGCGAATCTGCAGTACTTGCTCCTGAGTACTACTGTTCATCCTCAATTACCTCCACTTTTAGCATAGACGCTGCCTGTTTGGCTGCCGTCCGCGCGATTTCCACATCTTCCGCTGCACTTAACGCTACGGCCATCCGCCGTCCAGGGCGGATCTCCGGTTTGCCGAACACTCGAATCTGAGTACGGGGAAGCGCCAGCGCCTCACCAATACCGGTTATTCTAAAAGCTTGTCCGGCTGTGTCTGCCTTCAATGTTGCTGATGCGCCCGGTGACAGCAATTGCACCGAGTCGAGCGGAAATCCAAGAATGGCTCTGACATGCAGAGCAAATTCTGATAAATCCTGAGTAATCATGGTAACCATGCCGGTATCATGCGGTCTAGGCGAGACTTCGCTGAACAATACACCATGATCCGTAAGAAACAATTCCACGCCGAAAATTCCATATCCGCCCAGCTGGTCTGTTACGGCCCGGGCGATTTCTTGAGCCTCGGCCCACTCAGCCGTACTCATCTGATGAGGCTGCCAGGACTCCACATAGTCGCCGTCCTTCTGGATATGTCCGATCGGAGGACAGAATACTGTACCACTGACTGAACGTACGGTGAGTAATGTGATCTCGCTCTCGAAGGTCACAAAGGCTTCTACAATGACTCTAGTTCCTTTGGCACGTGCACCTTCCAGTGCCGTATTCCAGCAGTTCTCAGCATCCTCGGGCTTCCTGCAGACGCTTTGCCCTTTGCCGGAAGAACTCATGATCGGCTTTATTACACATGGGGTGCCCAGGATCTCTATGGCCTGCCGCAGCTCGTCCAGACTATCCGCGAAGCGGTAGGCTGCTGTAGGCAGGCCAAGCTCCTCGGCGGCTAGCCGGCGAATGCCTTCCCGGTCCATAGTCAGGCGGGCTGCACGTGCAGTAGGGACTACGAAGAACCCTTCTTGCTCCAGCTCCTGCAGTGCATGCGTAGCAATCGCTTCGATCTCCGGAACAATCAGATCCGGCTTCTCGTCACGAATCAGCTTTTTCAGTGCATCCGCATCAAGCATATCAATGACATGGGAACGATGAGCCACTCCCATGGCGGGTGCATCTGCATAACGATCCACAGCTACGGTCTCTACGCCAAGGCGCTGAGCTTCGATAATGACTTCCTTACCCAATTCCCCGCTGCCCAAGAGCAACAGCTTACGGCTTCGGGCTGAAAAAGGAGCTCCCCACATTGTCGATTCCAACCTCTTTCGGCAATTTGAATGCTGCGTTCTATGTTTCTGTAAACGATGCAGTTCAAATTGTAAATTTTCAGGCTCCTTTATTTTCTTCCATCCTCAGTCAGAATGCAAGTTTTCTTCGACATTTTCCTACAAACTTCACAGATTGTTGTCCACGATATCGCCCAAAGCTTGTTCGAGTTGCAGGAGTTCGCTGCTAAGATGGCTCCAGTGCTCTGCAGAATCACCCCCTTCCAGGAGTTCTGTGATCGCTGCTTCCCGCTCGGACAGATTCTCACGCAGCACCTTCACCACCCTGGAGAACGCGGTGTCCAGGCTTCCTGCGTAGAATTCAAGCAACAAGCTTTCCTGCCCTTCAGCCGCCGCGGCCACGGCTTCCTTCATCCCGGGCTCCGCACCCGCTCTGACTTCATTACGGCCAGTCCCTTCGAAGAAATGGCGCGGTGATTTGAAGCGGCTCCACAGCGCTGACCAATCCAGCGGCTCCAGTCTGACTTCCAGCTTGGCCGGGGCTGGCCAAGGCTCTTTATCATTCTGAAGGAACTGAAGCTCTTCTGCGGGTATAGATAATTCTTCAGCGGCAGCGATGGCGGCTGAGTGCACCATACGGCGTCCGGCAGCCTCCAGACGGAGCGTGGTGGCCCACAGCTCCTGCTCCAGCTCACGCTGGATCGTCCGTTCCAGCTCTCTTCCGCAAGCTGTAAAGATATCCTTCAGATGACCGCCGTCTTCACGAAGCAGAGAGGGATGGAACGATTCCTGATAGAATTGGCCGAAGGAGAAGGAGATCCGCTGACGGACATGATACAGCAATTCCTCACCTTCCCGGCGCAAGTCTCGGCGCGGCCGCTCCTCAGAGACCAGTTGAACCAATCGTCGTTCTGCCTGGCTCCGCTGCTCTTGCAGCTCCCTCATTTGCACTTCACGCTGACCTGCCGCCTGACGCGCCTTCTCCTGCCACTCCTCCGTCCTGCGCCGGACGGTGCCAAGGCTATCTCTGGCTCCTGCCAATGCCAGCTTCGGCAGCTCTCCGCCAGCGAATTGGGCAAGTGCCTGCTCGAAACTGCTGAACCGGGAAGCTTCATAGATCTCCTGATTATTTGTCGTCTTCCCTTCCAGGGCAAGCAGGCTGGAGAGAGAGTACATTTGCGGTGCAGTCAGACCTCCAGCGCGAAGATTCTGCGCGACATGCCGCTGAACCTCCTGCAGCTCTTCCTCATCCGAGGCCAGATCCGAAGCATTGATGATAAAAAACATTTTATCCAGCGCAAAGCTGTCTTTGATCCGGCCCAATTGGGTGAGCAGGCCTCTATCCGCCTTGGAAAACGCATGATTGTAATAGGTCACAAAACATATCGCGTCGGCACTCTTCATATAACCAAAGGTTACTCCCGTATGACGTGCATGGAGTGAATCTGCCCCAGGCGTATCCACCAGCACGATACCGCTGGCCGTTAAAGGACAGTCGTAATAAAGATCTATTCCCTGGATGAAGCAGGCCCGCGTCTCTTCAGCAACTAACAGCCGATATTCCTGCAGATCGACCGTGCGGACGCTTCCGAGCAAGGGTCCGGACTCCTTCCAGCCTGCCGCGGCTGCCCGCAGAAATCCGGCATGCGGCAATGCCGAAGGATGGAGCCCGCTGACTTCAAGGTTCGCAGCGCTGCTAATCCAGCTCTCCGGCTGCGGCTCGGCAAGCTGCAGCACGCTGAAGGAATGGAGGATATCCTCCCAGAAATCCTCCGCACTCTTCATGGTGACTACCGCACTGGCGTGAAGGAAGTCTCCTTCCGGGGCCAAGATGCGGTTCACCGCTGCTGTGGCAGGGTGAGGCGACACAGGCAGCACCTCTTCGCCCAACAGTGCATTGGCGAAGGAGGACTTGCCGGCGCTGAACGCTCCGAACAGCGCCAGCGTGAAGCGGCCGCCGGCGAGATCCGCCGCCCGTGCCGCCAGGCTGCGCGCGGCCGAGGCCATGGCCGGCTCGCGGCGCAGCAGCTCCGCCGCAGCGTCCAGCACCGCTGCGGCCTTCCCGAGCCGGCGGCGCCCGCCCGCCGGCGAAGCCATACCCGCCGCAAGTCCTGCGGCGGGGCTTCCAGCCGCTGCGCCAAGCGGCGGCTGGGTCTTCCGCGGCGGGGCGCTCAGCGCGCCGGCCAGTGGGGTGACCCTCACCTCCGGCAGCGTGCCGGGGGTGAGGGTGCG
>NZ_JBWAVA010000020.1:0-103341 GCF_056121505.1 Paenibacillus sp. LS-5
CTTCGCATAGAGGGTGGCATTCGCCGATCCCATGCTGAAGGTGGCATTCGAAGCGTAGTCGGTGCCGCTTCCGTTAGAGGCAGTGTTCCAGCCTGCGAAAGTATAACCCGTCTTCACCAGCGTTCCGGTGTTCCCCAGCACGGTCACCGTGTCCCCCTGCTGATAGCTATTGCTGTCAGTCGGAACCGCACCGCCGGTGCTGCCGTTTCCGTTATACGTTACGGTGTAGGTCGGATTCGCCGTCCACTTCGCATAGAGGGTGGCATTCGCCGATCCCATACTGAAGGTGGCATTCGAAGCGTAGTCGGTGCCGCTTCCGTTAGCGGCAGTGTTCCAGCCTGCGAACGTATAGCCCGTCTTCACCAGCGTTCCCGTGTTCCCCAGCACCGTCACCGTGTTCCCCTGCTGATAGCTGCTATTGTCAGTCGGAACTGCACCGCCGGTGTTGCCGTTTCCGTTATACGTTACGGTGTAGGTCGGATTGGCATTCACTGTAACCGTAATTGTCCTTGTCGCAGTTGACGTACCATCACTAACTTGAATAATAAAACTGTCAGTCCCTGCATATCCGCTGGCAGGTGTGTAGGTGATGGTTCCTCCTGGTGCAATATCAGTACTGCCACTGACTGCTGTTGCGCTTGAGACATTGAGTGTCCCATGATTTGGCGCCGTACTTTGTGACCATGTCTCTACCTGACTGGAATCAATATCGCTTACATGAAGCAGACCTTTGATATCTGTTGCACCTGAATCTTGATTAACGGTCAAACTGGTTGTTGCACCAATAAAAGCAGGTGCTGTGTTTGCGTTTCTGAAATTAATCGCATTAATATTGTCGATTCCGAAAGCATAGGTAACTTGATAAGATCCATCGGTCTGGATACGAAACTTATCAATACCTACAAATTTAGTATTGGAAGACACATTATAAGTAACAAGTTGACCTCCAAATACTGCATCCGCAACAGGCAGAGACATCGTTGCTCCAGTAACGGCTGAGCCATTTAGATATCCTATAAGTTGAATAGTTCCACCTGATCCTGTATTTGAACCAGCCATTGCAATATCTACAGACTGAAGATCAAATATTTGTCCGCTGTTTGAAGACACTTCCATATAGGATAATGGACTTCCATCATTGCTCATTCCCTCTATAAGATTGGTTTGACCTGTTAGAGGTTCTGCAGCAATGAAGCAATCTATTGCGCTACTTGACTTGAGCAGAAAATCATATCCATCAATATTAGTAGCTCTTAGTCCTGCACCAGTAGACGATCCAGATTCAATAATCCATACACTAACATTATTGAAATCTGTAGTACCTGTTATGGGGGTAGCAGCATTTGCAATCATTAACATGTTCGTTCCAAATATAAGAGCCAATACGAGGATAAAGACCTTCCTTACAAAGTTTACTTGCGAAATGTGAATTCTTGCTTTTTGCCTTAAATTATTAGCCATAATTACCTCCACTGAAGTTAGTCAAAGTATCACCCATGTAACGGGTGGCTTGATTTAGCCCCTATAAGAGGCATGGTTCGGGCAGCGCCTAAGGGTGCGGTTTCGCAAGCTATTTTTACCGTTTCCCCCTAAAGGGGGTTATTTAGATGCCTTTCTCTTCGATCATAACCCCCTACTTCTTGCTTCTGACACTTGGTTTTTTTCCAAATTGCTCGGTAAAATTTCTCACCTTATCCTGTTATATATACATGTAAATTCTATGTACTTGGATTTCACCTTCTATATTTCGACAAATTCCTTTCATATATTTTGAGGGATTAAACCGCCGAGCGATTCCTACAAGATAATCTAACCCTTCCCCCATATCTCTTCATTCTGTTAACAAGATAGATCAAACCCGATAAGTTCGCTATACCTATTATGGAGTATCTTCCTTAAAATTGAGCAAAACGTATGGAATGATTTGATTTCCGAGGTGTACCGGCAAGAGAAATGTTTGCCCGTCATCCCGTAAAGAAAAACTGTGGGGTGGACAGTTCTGGTGGGATGTATACTTCCTTTTTGTTACAGATACTTTTCTATTTTCATCCTTTGGTCACTTCGTCAAGCACTAATTACGGCTTTGAAGCAAAAGAACTGCCCCGTTCGTAGAAAATTCTACTCACGGGACAGCCCTCTGTTCACTTCCATTCCAGTTGTTCATTCCTTAGAGTTGTTCTCCGCTGCCCTCACGAGCCCGCTCTAACGCGGCAATATCCAGCTTGCCCATCTGGAGCATGGCCTGCATGACTCTTTTCGCTTTGACCGGATCTGGATCACCAAGCAATCTCCCCGCTTCAGTCGGGAAAATCTGCCAAGACAAGCCGTATCTGTCTTTCAGCCATCCGCACGGTCCTTCCGAGCCGCCTTCAGACAGCTTCGCCCACAGCTCGTCAACCTCTTCCTGCCCTTCGCAGTTCACCATCAGCGATATCGCTTCCGTAAATTTGAACTCCGGGCCGCCGTTAAGTGCAGTATACACCTGTCCATCCAGCATAAACGTCACCGTCATTACCAATCCGGCAGGGCGTCTGCCGCCTTCTCCATAATAAGAAGTATTCAAGATCCTGGAATTTTTAAAAATCGAGGTATAGTATTTCGCCGCTTCTTCCGCTTCCGTATCGAACCATAAATTCATTACAATTTTCGGCATTATATATTCCTCCTGGATTTTCCGGCAATGGGTCTCACTTCTACACTGGTCCCTTCACCCAGCAGAATCGGACAGTCCTGCGCAAGCTGAACTGCATCCTCCATATCCACAGCGTTAACCAAGATATACCCGGCCATGGATTCCTTATACTCAGTGTAGGGTCCATCCGTTGTTATGCAACGGGGCCTCAGAACTTTGCCTTCAGCAGAAAGGTGATTCCCGCCTTCTGCAAGCCTGTCCTGTGCAGCAAGACTGCCGATCCATTGTCCCCACTGCTCCATGTAAGCTTGCATTTGATCCGGTGTAGGCTGCGTTTCCGGGGTGGTGATATCCATACGAAATACGAACAGGAATGTATGCATTAGCTTGCCCCCTTGTCTCCTACATTATAGTCCATAGCAAAGGCATGGACTTCTTCTGGATTGCTGATGATTCCCGCTCCATTCTTTCTTCACCAAAAAGCCCGGACATAAACGTCCGGACTCGTGGTTAACCCATAAAATAATTAATGAAATGAATGTTATTCGTTGCTATCCATCCATTGAAAATGGAAGCTGCCCGGCTGATCCAGCCGTTCAAAGGTATGGGCTCCGAAGTAATCCCGCTGCGCCTGCAGCAGGTTGGCCGGAAGACGTTCGGAACGGTAGCTGTCATAATAGGCCAGTCCAGAGGCAAACGCCGGAACCGGAATTCCTCTTTTGACGGCAATCGCAACCACATCTCTCCAGGCTTCCTGATAATTGTGCACTACACCGCTGAAGTATTCGTCCAGGAACAGGTTTTTGAGTTCAGGGTCGCGGTCATAGGCGTCTTTGATATTCTGCAGGAAGCCTGCACGGATGATGCAGCCCCCGCGGAAAATCATCGCAATGCTGCCATAGCTCAAGTTCCAGTTATACTCGTCCGAAGCCACTCTCATCTGAGCGAAGCCCTGGGCGTAGGAGGCGATTTTGCTGGCATATAGCGCTTTGCGGACCGCCTCAATGAATTCCTTGGCATCGCCATCATAGCCCTTAACTTCAGGACCCTTCAGACGCTTGCTTGCCGCCACGCGCTCTTCCTTCATCGCCGAGATGAACCGTGCAAATACGGATTCAGTAATGATGGACAACGGAACGCCCAGATCGAGGGCATTTTGACTGGTCCATTTGCCAGTCCCCTTTTGTCCGGCGGAATCCAGGATGACATCGACCATCGGTTTGCCGGTATCCGGGTCAGCCTTGGCGAAAATGTCGGCTGTAATCTCAATAAGATAGCTGTTTAGCTCCCCGCGGTTCCACTCTGAGAAAATCTCATGCAATTCATTGGTGTCCAGGCCCAGTACATCCTTCAGTAATTGGTATGCTTCGCCAATCAGCTGCATATCGCCGTATTCAATACCATTATGCACCATTTTGACATAGTGTCCTGCACCGTCTTCACCGATATAGGTCGAGCAAGGATCACCGTCCACTTTGGCGGAAATGGCTGTCAGGATTGGCTCCACCAGTTCGTAGGCATCCTTTTGTCCGCCCGGCATAATCGCCGGTCCCTTCAGCGCCCCTTCTTCACCGCCGGATACCCCTGCGCCGATAAAGCGGAAGCCTTGGGCCTGCAGTTCCTTGTTCCGTCTTTGCGTATCCGGGAAAAAGGCATTCCCGCCGTCAATCAGGATATCCCCCGGCGACAAATGCGGCACCAGCTGCTGAATCGTATCATCTGTCGGCTTGCCGGCCTTGACCATAATCATGATTTTGCGCGGTGTCTCCAGAGATTCAACAAACTCTTCGATGCTGTAAGCACCGACGAAGTTTTTACCGGCTGCTTCTGCAAGCAGCTCATCCGTTTTCTCACGGGAACGGTTGTACAGGGCCACCGAGAACCCTTTGCTCTCCATATTCAAGGCCAGATTCTTGCCCATAACGGCCAAACCGACCACACCAATCTGCTGTTTACCCATCGTTAATAGACCTCCCTATATATGTGCTGGACCGTATTAGACCTGCGGTGCTTTTTTCCAGTCGGCGGCGAACTTCTCAAGTCCTTGATCAGTCAGCGGATGCTTGGAGATTTGCTCAATGACGCTGAATGGAATAGTGGCAATATGCGCACCAGCCATCGCTACGCGGGTTACGTGATCCGGATGGCGGACCGATGCGGCGATAATCTGCGCGCCCAAGTTATGAATACGGAACAGTTCAGCGACTTTCACGATCAACTGGACTCCATCCTCCGAAATATCATCCAGACGGCCCAGGAATGGCGATACATAGGTAGCTCCTGCACGGGCAGCGAGCAGCGCCTGGTTCACAGTGAAGATCAGGGTTACGTTGGTTTTTACACCTTTTTTGGTAAGGTAGCGGCAGGCTTCCAGACCTGCGAGCGTCATCGGAAGCTTAATGGTAATGTTCTTGTCGTTGTTATTGATCTTGATCAGTTCGTTAGCCTGTGCGATCATCTCTTCAGCCGTAACCGCATCTGGTGTAACCTCGGCGGATACCGACTCCACCTCAGGCACGAGACGCAGAATTTCTGCAATGCGGTCTTCGAACTTCACGCCTTCTTTAGCGACCAGGGATGGGTTCGTGGTAACACCGGACAGGACGCCGATCTGGTATGCCTTTTGGATGTCTTCCACATTAGCCGTATCGATAAAAAATTTCATATTCACAAACCTCCATTTTTAGTTGAATGAATTACAGTATTAAAAATTTGAAGCATCGGGCAAAGAAAGTTCAATTTCTTCTTCAATTGCAGCGTCGAGCCACCAGTGATGCCCGTCTTTTGCCAGAAGCTGATCCGACTCGGCGGGGCCAAACGTGCCTGCAGCATAGGGATACAGGGGAACGGTATTTTGGGCAAAAGCATTCAGGATCGGCTGCACCCATTTCCAGGACAACTCCACCTCATTCCAATGCGCGAAAAACGACGGATCTCCATGCAAAGCATCATATATCAGATTTTCATAAGCCTCCGGCACTTCAATAGAGCTGGTATGAAAATCAATGTGCATTGCCTTGAACTTTCCTTTGTGCTGAGGATCTCTTGCCTTGAGCTGCAGGGTGATGCCTTCGTTCGGGCTGATCTCGAACACCAGAAGATTAGGGATATCATCCTCAGCCGCTGACGAGTTCTGCTTGAGCGGCTCTTTGAACTCTATAACAATGCGTGTCGATTTCTCTTTCATCCTTTTCCCGGTCCGGATATAGAAAGGAACACCCTTCCAGAAAGGATCATCGATCTGCAGTCTGGCTGCAATAAAAGTATCGTTCTTAGATCCTGCTGCAATTCCCGGTTCAGAGGTATAGCCTGGGACCGGTTTACCCTGTATAGAGCCTGCACTGTACTGCCCACGGATCACATTGTACTGGACATCTGCTTCTTTCAGCGGCTGCAGTGCTTCCATTACTTCTTTCTTCTTGAAACGGACCTCTTCTGCAGAGCTGTCCTTCGGCAGCCGGATGGCCAGCATCATGAGCAGCTGCAGCATATGATTCTGGAACATGTCTCTGAGCGCACCCACATGATCGTAATAGCCCGCTCTTTCCTCCACGCCCACAGTTTCCGCTGCGGTAATCTGCACATTGGCAATGTAACGGTTGTTCCACAGGGCATGAAGCACCGGATTCGTCTGCTGGAACACATCCAGCTCCTGCACCATCGGTTTGCCGAGGTAATGGTCGATCCGGAAAATTTCATCCTCCGAAAAAGCTTCACTCAGCTTCAAATTTAGCTCCTGCGCAGACTGCAGATCATGGCCGAAGGGCTTTTCAATGACCAGACGTTTCCAGCCTTTGGCGGCACCCAGACCACTTTCTTTAATATTCAAGGCAATCGGTTCAAAAAACTCAGGACCAACGGACAAATAGAACATCCGGTTAGGGGATTTCCCCATACCCACTTCCTGCTGTTCAACGCGCTGCAGCAGCTTGAGATAATCCTCAGTGTGCCCGACATCCAGCACATTATATCGGAAGGCCTTCAGGAAGCTGCGCACGGATGCGGAATCCTTTACTTCCCGCCGGGAAAAGTCCCGGATCGACCGCTCTACCATCGTCTGAAAGGCTTCATCAGCCACTTCTCTTCTTCCAAGACCAATCACAGAGAATGAATGGTGCAGCTTGTGATCGAGAAACAGATTATACAGCGCAGGATAGATTTTTCTTCGGGCTAAATCTCCTGTCGCTCCAAACAAAACAAATGTGGTTGCCTCCATCTCCATTCTCCTTCTGCTCTGGTTTAACTTTCCTGGTTACACTATAATACAAATACGACCCATACAAGTAATTAATATATTTCACAGGAGCTATAGACCATGTCTATGAACAATTTTGAACTGTACAAGGTTTTTTACTGGGCTGCCAAGACCGGAAGCCTGACCCAAGCCGCCAAATCCCTCTATATTACCCAGCCGAGCGTCAGCCATGCTATTAAGCAACTGGAGGACAGCTTTGGCCTCAATCTCTTCACCCGGAATTCCAAAGGTGTCACCCTGACTCCGGAAGGCGCCACCCTGTACTCCTATATCGAGCAGTCGCACATTCTGATCACCCAAGCCGAGAAGAAGATGACTGAGCTCAAGAACCTCGACAACGGTGAGCTGCGTATCGGCGGCAGTGACTCCCTGTTCAAGCATTATCTGCTGCCTTTTATTGAAATCTTTCATCAGCGTTACCCCGGCATCCGGCTGCATCTGATCCATGGAACCACACCGGAAGTCATTTCCTATTTAAAAGAAGGGCTCGTCGATCTCGGAGTAGTTCGCATGCCCATCTCTGATCCCCAGCTTGAAGTGCGGCAGGGGCTTCAGCTGCAAGACTGCTTCATCGCAGGCTGCCACTATGCGGAGTTGAATCAGAAGGTGCTCTCTATCGAGGAGCTGCTTCAGTATCCCATCATCCTCTTCTCCCGCAGCAGCCGGGCGCGTATGGCAATCACAGATTTGTTCCAGGGCTACGGCTACGAGCTGAAGCCTGAATTCGAGGTCGGCAGCGTTGGCCTGCTGATCGAATTCGCTCGCAAGGGACTCGGCATCTCCTTCGTCACCCGTGAATTCGTGTCCAAGGAGCTGGAAGAAGGCTCCCTCTTCGAGATTAAGCTCGACGTGCAGCTGCCCCCTGCCCAGGTAGGCATGATGACCATGCGCAACATGCCGCTGACGACCGCCGCAAGCAAGTTTATTGAGCTTACGAAGTAGGATGGTTGGGGCATGGACAACGGCATTTTGCCGTTATTAAGCCGCAACCCTATCCCAGGGGCTTCAACAACGGCATTTCTGCCGTTATTTCACCGCAAACCCGCCCTCAGGGCTTCAACAACGGCATTTCTACCGTTATTCCCGTACGATTTCATCCTTGGACGATGAACCAGAACGAAAGAACCTCATCCTTCCTTAAAAGACACTCAAAACCCAGTTCCTTCTATGCGCTCTATTGGAAAAGCTCAATATGAAAATAATGTATTGTACATTGATAAATACAAACAAATGTTCTAAAATAAAGATCTACATTACTGGGGAAGGTGATTCAAGGAGATGAATATTATGAATCCATTTGAACATTGTCCAATCTATGAAACCGATCATTTAGTATTCACAAAGGTTAAAGAAGAAGATGCAAAAGACCTTTTTGAATGTTATTCCGACCCGATAACGAAAGGCCATATGAATAATGATAATTGTGGCGGCGAATGGGATTGTCCCAGTATAGATAATGTTAGACAAGGGATTAATGCATGGAATAAAGAATTCGACGCCAGATTTTTTATTCGATGGAGTGTACGTTACAAGCAGCTAAATAAAGTAATTGGAACCATTGAATTAGCACCCATCCCTAATACAACTAGGTTTTTGGATGGTGTATGCCAATCAGGCATTCTGAGAATTGACATAATTTCATCCTTTGAGGATCGGGCCATTTTTTCCGAGATTCTACAAATAGTAACTGATCATTTTTACATAGATTTTGGGATAGACAATATTGTTACGAAAGTCACAACAGATGATATCGAAAGAATTCAAGCCGTAGAGGATAACCATTTTATTAAGCTAAAGGATAACCCCTTTATACCTTTTGATAATTATTATCTAAAAAAGAATAAGGATTAATATCAGCATAATAAAAAAAATCGGCACTCAAACTTTGATCAGTTTGAATGCCGATTCTAATATCAAGCGCCTCCCGCATTATTTCAACGGAATCGAGTAAAATAACCGGCTGCCTTGGTTGTTGGTGTACCAGACAACTTCACCACCGACAATAATAGGATTGGTCTCAGATAAGGCAAAATGCGCGAGGGTCTGGATACCTCCTGTGGCCTGCCCGTTGCCATCAACATATACATATTTCAGGTCGCCTGGCTTGCCTTCCTTATCGAATTCCTGCCATAGCACCATCAGCTTGTCCTCCGAGATTTTAACCAGCTTAGGGATCGATGCGATCTTGTCTGTTCCTACATATTTAGCCAAAGTGATGTGCTGGACAGAAGCACTGGACATACTGGCCTTGGGGAGAACACTAAGTATGATATCCCGCTGGTCAATCTCCAGTCCTACCATCTCATATGAGGTATATTCCGTAACTGCAGAATGGTCCACGCTGTTCATGGCAACGATATAGCTGCCCGCAGACATTTCAAATCCGCCGATAGAAACCCCTGTACAATTCGCTCCAATATTACCTGGAATCTCAAACAAATCTACCTCGCTATAGCTGTTACCGTCTCCTTTATGCAGCACAACCGAGCGGGGATAAGCATCACCATGATCCACAAGAACCTGGGTACTGCCGTCAAACAATACATACTGATCGAAGGAATGACTGACATGGTTTTTCTGGAATCGCCCCAGATCATTGGTCACCTTCATGGTTGATGTATTCACCATAATCGTAAGCTGGGACTGATGATTCAATCCATCGGATGTGGTGTATCTTTTACGTGCGGTGTGTAGCACCAGGGTATCCCCGTACTCCGCCATCCGGCCGGAACCCGCTTCAAAAGGTTCAATCGTAAAGCTCTCCCCGCCTTTAATAGAGACACTGTCGATCCGATTGAAGCTTTTATCATACCGGACAATACGAATCACTTCTTTATCATTGTTCTCTTCCTTATTCTCTTGCCCAAAAGCGATATAGTTATATTTCGCGCCGCTATAAAAAGCCCCGAACAACGGAAGCTCATAAGCCAGTTTGTTGCTGGCCATCAAGTCATACTTCTCATTGTAGGTTTCAATGGTAATCTCTTTATTGGCCTCTATGACACTCACCGTCTGATCCTGGTTATTGACCAGGTATGAGGTGACCGGACTTTTCCATCTTGGAAAATCGGAAGTTTCCCCGTTATCCTTGGCGGCAAACGCTGTTTTCACCCGATAGGCATTGTCAGGAATCTTCGAGAAGACCGATATCCGATTGGCTTGATTGTCGTATTCAACGTCAAATGGAATCTTGCCCGACAAATCTCTTAATTGAAAATAATTGCTGCCCCCAATCGTATAGGCTGTAATCTGCTGCTGCGTTCCATCGACCAGGAGCTTGGAAGCGGAGAGTGAGGCTATGTATTTTTTGCTGCGGCTATAATAACTGCTGTTGGCTGACCCCTCAGGCGTATAGGCCCGTCCTGTTACAATCTCTACTGCGTTCTGCTGTTTATTCCAAGTCACATCGAACTGACTAGCCGTTCCCGATAATTGCTTGGCGATATCCCGCAGACTGTAATAGTTGCTGCCCGCTATGTTGAAGCCGTATAGCGACTGCTCCTCTCCATTAAAATATGTCTTGCTGTCCGTCAGCACAGCCTGCACCGTATTGCCGGCAAACGCTGGCCTGCTTAGTGCTGGTGCAACCAATAATAGGACCAGCAGTAACCTGAAAAACCTTTTCATCCTTCATTTCCTCCATGAGTTTATTCGATTTACAGAAGACGTTTCGGCTCCCATATCCTCTATATCGGTTGTCCGGCAGCACAAGATCACCCCAATCTGGAACCTTCTACCCTACCGGAAAACAAAAAAACGCCGTCCAATTTCATCAGCCTCTGACACTGATCAAACGGTACGGCGTATTTTCTCATACGTATCTTCTCATACTTCTCTTCTCACGCATCTACTATTTCTTCAGGAAATCCGCACGTGCCGGGGTAAATGCATCCAGCAGGATGCCGTCATCCTCCAGCGGAATGCAGCCATGCAGAACATCGGACGGGAAGTGAATAGTGTCGCCTTCCTTGACGATCTGCACATCCTGGGTTTCGCCGTTATCGATCATAAATTGAAAGCTGCCCTTCAGCACATAGGTTACCTGCTCATGGACATGCTTATGAAGCGGTATCTCCCCTTGCTGAGCTTTGGCAAACATCACTTTGGCATACATAATCTGCTCGCTATGCGCCAGGACTTTACGAGTAGTATTGCTGTCGACAATATCTGTCTGAATCTGTTGATCTTTGAAAAACATAAACAATTCCTCCACTAAATCGATTTAGTTAAACCAATGAAAAATAGCCCACAGTACACCAGACAGCGTAGTGAAATCCGGATCTGCGAAGGTTACCCCTTCGGCTCCCAAGTAAGAAAACAGCGGCAGGGTCAGCGCAGGCAGCAGGCAGAGCAGGAATCCGTTGAGACAGCTTGAAATGATAGCCCCTCTGAAACCACCGCTGGAGTTCCCGAATATCGCAGCCGCACCACCGGCCAGGAAGCAGGCCATAATCCCAGGAACAATAACCGGCAAGCCCACAAGCGGGAAAAGGAAAACACAGGCTACGCCAGTGAAGAAGCTGGTCAGGAAGCCTACCAGTGCCGAGTTGGGTGCTTTGTCAAAAAGAACCAATACATCCACGCCTGGTATAGCGCCTGGAGCAAACACTTGCGAGAATCCTTTGAAAGCCGGGACAATTTCCGTTGTGAACAGCTTAACACCCGCTTTGGCGATATACAACCCGGCCGCAAAGATGGCAGACTGTTCAAGGATGAAGACGATATATTCTTTTCCATCCGCTAATTTGGTTACATAGTCAGGTCCGGCAACCAGTCCGGATACAAGCAGCAGCACCAGCATGGTCAGCGTAGTCGCCACATTGGAGTCCCGCAAAAAGCTGATCCGGTCATTGATTTTGACATTTTCGGTGTCATTGTCTTTGTTTCCGAAGACTTTGCCCAGGTATGTACCGAGTATGTACGAAATCATGGAAGCATGGGCAATCGTGTATTCATCTGACTTGATGATATTTCTGCTGGCATTCCGGAGCAGGTAAGGGAACACCGCCATATAGCTGCCGATCGCCAGCGAACCGACGATAATCGTAACTACGGAACTAAGACCGAGGCCCTTCATTACTGCAGTAGCTGCAAAGCTCATGAACAGAACGAGGTGAAGAGACAAATAAATGTATTTGAATTTGGTTACCCGTGCAAGCACGATATTAAGAATCATGGAGAACAGCAGAATAAGTGCCGCATCCGCACCGATCTGATCAATGGTCAGGGACATAATCGCTTCGTTGCTCGGTACAACCCCTTTGAGATTGAAAGCGTAGGAGAAAATCTGGCTGAAATTGGTTAGCACTCCCCCCAGAATCCCGCCGCCGACCTTGATCATGGTGAAGCCCATGAAGGAAAGGGTTGTTCCGGTGATGACTTCAGGCACTGATTTACGCTGAAAAAGAAGACCAAGCAGTGTTACAATCGCAATAATAATGGATGGTTCCCTGATAATGCTCATAAACATATGCATGATGTGTTCCAACTACTTTCTTAATTTATTTTGTAATTTCGAATTACTAAATCGATTTAGTAACAATCCAAAAAATTTTCACCCGCTCAGGGAGTCACAGACAAACCGTAAACCTAATATTGTGAACAAAATCACAACCAAGCTCAAAAATATAATCCTCTAAGCTCAAGAGTCCTCCCCTCTGATCATATATAGCGCTATCATTGTTAAAAACAGGAGTATCCGGGAATGCAAGGGTATTCATGACTCGAATCATAGGATCATTATAACGTGGAATTTCCATTTTGCAATAGGAAAAATAAAACCGTTTCCAAAAAGACAATTAGAAACGGCTCCCTCTCCTAACGGGGCGGTATTCGTTTCAGAGAGAACACTCAAGTTAACCTTCGTACTGACTCTCTATGATTGATAGTAGGGTCCAAACGGATAATATCAGACGGGTGCTCCTGTTCCTGTTCCTTCTGGTCGATTTTGTCCAGCAGCAGCCGGGCGCTTCTCTTCCCCATCTCGAAGGTGGGCTGGGAGATGGTAGTGATCGGCGGGTTATAAAAAGCCGCAAAAGATACATCATCAATCCCGATCAGGGAAAAATCATCGGGGATGCTTAGCGAGTTGTTTTTGGCATAGATCAGCACCTGCTCCAGAATCATATCATTGGTGGCGATGATCGCCGTCGGGGGTTGCTCCATTTGAAACAACTCATCGATAAGGGCTGGCATCTCTTCCAGCTTGCCGTTTTTGATATAACCTTCATCCACAGGGATACCGTTCTGCTTCATCGTCTTCCGGTAACCTGACAGCCGCTCTATACGTGTGGTGATTGTCTTTTTACCCAGAGGGAAGGTGATAATTCCAATGTGCTTATGGCCATGCTGAATAAAGGTTTCGACAGCCAGCCCGCTGGCTTTTTCGTTATTAAGAAGCACCGTATCAACGCTGATATCATCAATTTTCCGGTCCACAAACACAAAGGGATACCCGTTCTTGACCAGGGATACATACAGCTTCTTGTTCTCCTCCGTAGGAAAAATGACCAGCCCATCCACTTGCCGGGCAATCATCGACTGGACGTAATTTTTCTCTTTGAGGGAATCATCATCGGTGTTGCAGACAATGACCTGGATCCCTTTGAGCTGGCATTCATCCTCTATCGCACGCACAACTTCTGTAGTGAATTTCGATAAAATGGTGGAAGAAATCACGCCGACAATGAATGTCTTCTTATGCTTGAGACTTCGTGCCACCTCATTGGGTATGTAGTTCAGTTCTTCAATCGCCTGCTCAATCTTCCGCTTGGTGTCCAGGCTCATATAGTTATATCTTTTGCTTAGAAACTGCGAAACCGTACTCTTCGACACCCCTGCACGTTCCGCAACCTCCTTCATCGTGATTACCATCGATCGTTCAACCTCCTGCAACGCCATCCGTTACCCTACTTGTGAGTTCTACTGTATTATATACCTTCTCGCAGGGCATGTCTTTATCTGGACAAGGGACGGCTCCAGCGGGATACCTTAGGCTTCCCATGCATAATTTCACCTTAGAAGCTGAGTATTCATTGAACGTAATCAGGTAGTGTGGTAATTGAAGCAAGGTGGATCCATATCCATTCGGTGGCACTCTTCACAAGCTTTCGAAGAAAACTCAGAAAGTGGAAAAAACACGTTCACCGGGTTCCGGTAGATCCGTCAGTTGTTCCGTCAGTTGTTCCGCCACTTGATCCGCCGTCCGTCCCTTGACCGCCATTTCTTGGCGTCCCGCCGTTTCTTGGCGTACCGCCGTTCACACCAGGAAAACCACCGTCCCCCCGGCCTCCACCCTTAAATGTGCCGCCATTCATTCCCGGGAATCCGTTCATCCTGGAGCCGGAGCCTGTATTGGTGATCTGCTGGGCGGTAATGGCGTCACAGGAGACAAGCACCATGGAACAGCTAAGTACTACAAGCAGCACGGCGAAATCCCTTCTCTTGGTCCGCATCCTTATGACACCTTCTTTCTGAATATATAATCGTGTACATCCTTAAATCCCATATAGGAAAATACGATCAGCAGCGGATACACCGGATATATGTACCGCGACTTGATCTCCCAGAGCAGATAGAATCCGATGAACCCCAGAATCACCAGGATCAGGGGGGTCTCGGTATACCGCCCAGCTTTTATTCCACCGATCAGCCGGACCAGAATACCAGCGTATATCACCATATTCAGGACATACATCATCCAGATCAATCCTCTTCTGGCATCCGAATCTCCCTTGAACCAGTCCGAAGCAAACGTATTGTAGACATAGCTGTCCATGATGAAGTTCATTCTTCCGCCATTACTAGACGAACCTTCATTGCCCATCCCATACCGCTCCATCTGGTACGTCCCCTCGGTCCAGGTCCATATCAGCTTTTTATAATACATATTCACTAACTCGCCTGCTGTGGCGGCAGAGAGCTTATCTGCGATGGATTCCTTGAACAGCTTCGTACTTTCCGCCTTGTTATAGCCCGCATCCTGCTGATAAATACTGTAGCTTTCCCGGTTATCCCAGAAGCCAAAAGTCTCCAGATTGATCCCCATATTCAGCCACATGTAGACAGGCGCTGAGTTTGTATTAACCGGCTCTTCTACAATATTTGTTCCCTGAAGCACAGCATTTTGCGTCCAGGCCGGAACATTGAAGAGAAGTGCCGTTATACCTATCGCGATGATGAGCTTGGTGAACCCAAGGGTCCGCATGTGAAACAGAAGGGTAAGCAGCACCGCAATCAGAACAATGACGCCAATACTCCGGAAATAGTTCCCGACCGCCAGCAGAATCGCTGCGAACAGGATATCCCTCAGCGAAGTAGTCCTGATGAATCTTACAGCACAATATAAGGCACTTGTGAGAAAAGCGGTGGCAATCACGTCGTTATAGATGAGATTACTCATGAACAATGAAGGAATGTAAGTGGCGGCAAAGACCAGGACGCCGTAGTCATTCCGCTTGGATGTCGTGTTGAGCTCTTTGTACAGCAAGTAGACCATTAGCGTAGTGACCATCGAGAACAGGATATTGAAGCTTTTGATCACCAGATAGTTATCCGGGAACAGATATAGCAGCGTCTTCAGATACAGAACCATTGAGAATTGGAACGGGAACATATGCAGATAACCACTGGTGTCAAAAGAAGAGTAATCCTTCTGGTACAGCATATCCATCGCCAGGGAAAGAACCGTTTGCGAATCATCTGTCGGCATACGGGTAAACAGGAAGATGATCACGACTTGGATGGCACAGGAAAAAAGCAGCGTCACCGGAATGATGATCTTCGGGCTGTACTTATCAAGCTTCAGGCACATTCTATACAGCACGAAACTTAAGGCAAGAACGGCAGCGATCAGTACAATATACAGAACCAGCTTCTGCTGTTCCAGAATAGGCACGTCACCGTATGCAAAATAATTATACTCCGCACGGAGAAAAAAGGAGGACGCGATAAACAGGCTTATCCCTAAAGACAGCATGACATACAATGTTCGTTGAATTCCCTTTACCATGGACAACCTCCCTAGCGGCAGTGTCAGTGTTCTTTTCATCACATGCCTTGATATATAGAAGAAGTATAATAGTCCAATCTGAAAATCAGTTGAATGTGAGATGAAATCTCGCAGGATAGACCCGGAACGGCGGAGAAAGAACTTACGTAGGAGATCATATGCTATTCACACAGTCTAAAATAAGGAGTGTATCCGATGAAAGAGCCCTATACGGCCAGGCTTGAATTGTTTGCAGAGAACGCCCAGAGAGTCAAAAAAGGATTTGCCTGGAAAAACGCACAGGTCAACCGCCTGGCGGCACTGCTGTATACTGCCGAGAACAAAATAGCCGACAGTGACGCGATTCGTGCCAGCTTTGAACTGATTAAAGAACATACCGGAAGCTTCTCTTCATTTAGAGGCACTACCGCAATCAGCATTGCTGCCCTGCTCTCACTGGCTGCAGATCAAGAGAGACAGCTCATAGACGCATTGGCTATCTATGAAATGCTTAAGGATGCCAAGTTCAGAGCCTCTGACTATCTCGTCGTTGCCGCCTATCAGATCGCAGCGAATACTACACCAGATCAATACCTGCGGACCATTGAACGGGCAAAAGCATTCTACGACAGCATGAAAGCACACCACCGTTTCCTTACAGGACAGGATGATTATATCTTCGCTGCCATGCTTGGCCTCTCCGATATCGACATTCATAACGGTGTGGCTCGCATGGAACAGCTCTATGCAGCTCTGAAGCCTGAGTTTCTGTCCGGTAACAGCGTACAGGCGCTGACGCAGGTGCTGGTTCTTGGGGAAGACTCCTCGGATACAGCGGCTCATGTTCTTACTTTGCGCGATGCCTTCCGCGCCAGAGGGCTGCGGCTGGATAAAGAATACACCCTGTCCTCCCTTGGCGTCTTATCGCTGCTGCCCTGCAGCGAGGCGGACATCGTGAACGATGTCTCGGAGACTTATGAGTATCTGCGCACGCAAAAGGGCTTTGGCAATTGGTCCATTACGAAGCAGGAACTGCTCCTGCTGTCGGCTGCTATGGTAGCTTTCAAATACGTAGATGAAGCCAAAAGCGGCGTAGTCACCACGATGCTCTCCTCCAGCCTTACCAACATTGTAATTGCCCAGCAAACCGCTATAGCAGCGGCCGCTGCCGCATCGGCTGCTGCTGCCTCTTCAAGTTCAAGTTAAATCTTTGGTTGCGCATTCAAAAGTTCAATCGATTGTAACAGAAAATTTCTCAATTCCCGTTGCTGGCTGCATGTAAGTGTTATAATCACTTTGATTTATTCACTCCTTCATGGCAAGGAGGAAAGAACATGCAGAAACAGGTGATCAAATGTTTGAACTGAAATGGCTGTGGCAGAATCTGGAGGGAAACCGGGCTCGGTACATTATGGCGCTATGCCTATCGGTGGCGGGCTCAAGTCTGACGATTGTGAATCCGTACCTCAGCCAGCGTATTGTCGATACGTTCATAGCCGGAGACGATGCCGTACAGAATCTGACGACAGAGCGCGGGCTGCTCATCGCGCTCGTCCTGGGGATGATCGGCTTTTCCCTGCTGCGCACAGGACTGGCTTATTTTACAACTATGCAATATGAGCGCTCGTCGCAGAACATGCTGTACCGCGTCCGCATTTATTTGTACAACAAGATTCAAGGACAGGACCGGGAATATTACGACCATAACCGCACCGGCGATCTCATGACCAAGATGACAGGGGATTTGGACATGGTCCGCCACTCCATGGCCTGGATTTTCAAAACGATCATTGAATCGCTCACAATTTTCGCGGCTGCCGTCATCTACTTTTTCAGTATCGACCCCGGGCTGACGTTGTGGATGCTCACCCTGTCACCGCTGATTTTCATTGTAGCCTACATATTTGCCAAGCACGTACGCCCCATGTATGTGGATCTGCGTGAGCGGCTGTCCCAGCTTAACACAACCACGCAGGAGAACATCTCAGGCAACCGGGTAGTTAAGGCATTCGCCCGCGAAGAGTATGAGATTAAGAAATTCAGCGAAAAGAACGTCAACTTTTCCACAGCGAACAAAAAGGCAGCACTGGTATGGCTCGATTACTTCCCGTATCTGGAAACCTTCGCCCAGGGCTTCAACGTCATCCTGCTGCTGGTCGGCGGGCTGTACCTGATGAATGACCGGATCACCTTCGGAGAGTTCGCAGCCTTCTCGTCGCTGGTCTGGGCTATATCGAACCCCATGCGCAATATCGGCATTATTATCAATGACATTCAGCGTTTTTTCGCCAGCCTGACCAAGATCGTAGAGATCTATTACGCCCGGCCCGCTATTGTTAACGAACATAATGCCCTCACCGCACGCCGTTATGAAGGCCGGATCACATTTGAGCATGTCACCTTCAAATACGACACGGCAACCGTTCTGGACGATGTCAGCTTCACGGTGGAACCTGGCGAGACGATTGCGATTATGGGCTCAACAGGATCAGGCAAAACAACACTGATCAATCTGATTCCCCGCTTCTATGACGTATCCGGCGGGCGTGTGCTGGTAGACGGTGTTGACGTCCGCGAGCTGGAGCTTGACGAGCTGCGCGGCAATATCGGCATGGCCACCCAGGATGTTCTCCTGTTCTCCGATACCATCGACGGAAACATTGCCTATGGCAATCCCGAGCTTCCGGAGGATGAAGTTGTAGCCTATGCCGGACTCGCAGCCGCCCACGATTTCATTGTCCGTATGCCTGAAGGGTATGATACCGTGGTCGGAGAGCGCGGCGTCGGCCTGTCCGGCGGGCAGAAGCAGCGCATTGCGCTCGCCCGCGCCCTGGCCGTCCGGCGGTCCATCCTGATTCTGGATGATACCACCTCCGCGGTGGATCTCGAGACGGAGGAGCACATCCAGAACAGTCTACGCGGGCTGGATTATCCCTGCACGAAGCTGATCATCGCGCAGCGGGTATCTACCACTGCACAAGCGGACCGGATCCTCATCCTGGATGGCGGACGACTGATCGAAGAAGGCACCCATGCCGAACTGCTGGCACAGCGGGGCTATTATTATGATGTGTTTATGCTGCAGAACGAGGGTATTGGAAGGCAGGTGATGGCTCATGGCCAGGAATAAATTCGACGTCGACGAGAATCTGGAGTCTCCTTTTGACATTAGGCACTTCCGCCGTGCAATGGTCTATATCCGGCGGAAAAAGACACCGATGATTGTGGCGTTTATCCTAAGTGCGCTCTCGGCAGCCATCGCCTTGTCAGCCCCGCTGATCATGCAGCATGTCGTTGACGTTACGATCCCCGCCAAAGAGAAGCTTCACTTGCTATGGTGGTCACTGCTGATGCTGCTGACCATCGTGGTCAGCGTCATTCTGGCTACCATCCGCTCGAGGATTATGACGAGCGTCGGGCAGGATATTATTTTTGACATCCGCACGGATTTGTTTGCACACTTGCAGGAGCTGCCCTTCAAATATTACGACGACCGTCCGCAGGGCAAAATCCTGATCCGGGTCGTGAACTACGTCAATGCGGTGTCGGATGTGTTATCGAACGGGATTATCAACTTTATTCTGGAGATCGTCAATCTCATCTTTATCGCCGCATTCATGTTTGCCGTGGATGTGAGACTCTCCTTCGTCATTCTTGCAGGACTGCCTGTATTCCTGGGCATCATGCTGCTGATCAAAACCCGGCAGCGACGTGCCTGGCAGGCCGTATCTAACAAAAGCTCCAATCTGAACGCCTATACGCAGGAGAGCATTACCGGTATTGGTGTGACACAGATCTTTTCCCGCGAACAGCAGAATGAAGGGATATTCACACGGCTGTCCGGCAATTTCCGCAAGGAATGGATGCGTGCAGTATCTTACAATATGCTGATTCCTTTTTCGGTAGATAACCTGTCCACCATCGTTACAGCTCTGATTTTCCTGGTGGGTCTGCTAACTCTGGATCCCAAGGATGTAACCTTTGGCGTCATTCTGGCTATGAGCAGCTACGCCGCCCGCTTCTGGCAGCCGATTCTGAACCTTTCGAACCTGTACAACAACTTCATCAATGCTGTAGCCTATCTGGAGCGTATCTTTGAGACACTGGATGAGCCGGTTACCGTAAGCGATATTCCTGATGCACTGGAGCTTCCGCCCGTTGATGGCCGGGTTACCTTCGATAATGTGACTTTTGCCTATGATCCGGGGCTCAACATCCTGGAGAATATCTCCTTCGATGTCAAACCCGGGGAGAGCATTGCCCTGGTTGGACCGACAGGTGCCGGCAAAACAACGGTCGTCAATCTGATCTCGCGTTTCTATGACCTGACCGGAGGTAGAATTCTGATCGACGGACAGGATATCTCTGAGATCACCCTGAAGTCTCTGCGCAGTCAGATGGGAATTATGCTCCAGGACAGCTTCATCTTCTCCGGGACCATTCTGGACAACATCCGTTACGGGAAGCTGGATGCCACGGAAGAAGAAGTCATCGCTGCCGCCAAAGCGGTCTGTGCCGACGACTTCATCCGAGAATTTGACCAGGGCTATCTGACCGAGGTCAATGAGCGCGGCTCCAAGCTGTCACAGGGGCAGCGGCAGCTCATCTCTTTTGCCAGAACACTGCTCGCCAATCCGCGGATTCTCATCCTGGACGAAGCGACTTCCTCCATTGATGCGAAGACGGAACGGCTGCTGCAAAAGGGCCTGAATGAACTGCTCAAGGGAAGAACCTCGTTCATTATCGCGCACCGGCTGTCCACCGTCAGGAACTGCGACCGCATCATGTATGTCTCGAACAAAGGCATTGCGGAGAGCGGATCACATGATGAGCTGATAGCCCGCAAAGGCCTGTATTACAGATTGTATTCTGCGCAAAAGATGGAAGCCTGAGATACAGAAAAGTTACCATAGCAGAAGAAGACCCCGGTTCTTGGAACCGGGGTCTTCCTGTATTCATTGGATTCTGCGGCCCGGTTAATCGATTTCGTAGCCAACCGTCAGTCTGAATCCGAACAGTTCGTAGCCAATCTGCGTATAGAGGCGGATGGCCTTCTGATTATTCCCGTGAGTTCCCAGGGTAGCTATGGTTTTCCCTTGCCTTTTCAGGTGATCCAGCGCGGTGCAGATGATGCTCCGGGCGACGCCATGTTTCTGCCATTCCGGAATGACAAACACATTCTCCGTTGCACTTCTCTCCTCAGATATTCTCCATGTAGAGGTATTAGCGATCAGCTCGCTGCCGTGAAACGCACAGAAATTAACCATTTCCTGCGCCCCCTGCATCCATCTCAAATGGTTCATGCTCCACGCCACGCCGTCAAAGGAAGCAAGCTCCGCCTGGTGATACTTCTCCAGAGACTCATTGTTATCCAGCGCATAAGGTATCACCCGTATCCCTTCTGGTAACGGATAACGGGGAATCTCCCGCTCCAGATCAAATTTGAAGACCACAATTGTATTAAAGATCGTAAATCCGTGCGCAAGATAATAGCTCAATTCGTTCATATTATCTGCGTCTATATATTGGGCTATCACAATACGTTTATCCGGATACTCCGCTTTGATTGCTCTCGACCGTTCAATCAATGCAGCGGTCAGAGCATCCTTGAGACGTTCATCCTCCTTACCTTGCGCAAAGGTAATCTCACAGGTCAGGTAGCGGATAAAGCTTCTGTCCTCCGCCGGCCGGACCGCATGAAAGGTATCATGCTCCATCAGATAAGCCACGGCTACGATCTCCTCATCCCCATTAACCGCGCAGAACATATTTCTTTTATCCAGATCGCCATGATAACGCACCAGCAGATTAAGAATACAGTCCAGTCTTTCAATTTGCTCCCCATCGGTCTCCAGCAGATGCCGAATAATAAAGTCGTTCATTTACAAAGATCATCCCCTGTTAAAAGAGTATAGGTAAATTGTGGGCCTGTAAGCGGAATTCAGCAAGGTATAGTTATTGTATAGGCATCTTTTACAGGCTCGAATGATATGTCGGTTTAATGTTTTAAATGATTAAAGTGACTATTCTAGTACAATTCTTTCCACACGCCCACAGTCGGCAATTTTCATGATAAACTAACAAAAATATTAACAAGCCACTTAACAGCCTCGGCTGGGCTCCGTTATATTTCCACAATGAACCCGGAGGGAATACATGACAACAGTACTGCATAAGTGGAACCGGATGAGCTTGGTGAAAAGAATCATGATCGGAATTATCGTTGGTGTTATTTTGGCTTTATTGGTTCCTGATGCAACAGGGATCACTCTTTTTGGTTCTTTATTTGTATTTTCACTAAAGGCGGTTGCACCCTTCTTGGTCCTGCTCCTGGTAATGTCCGCCATCTCTCAACACAAAAAAGGCCAAAAAACCAATATGAAAGGGATTCTTGTCCTTTATGGGGTAGGTACTTTCCTGGCGGGACTGATTGCCGTTATTGCCAGTTTTATTTTTCCGGTAAGCTTGTCACTGGTAAAAGGGGCCACCGACCTGACTCCACCTGATGGGATTGTGGAAGTACTGAAGTCACTGCTGTTCAAAGTGGTCGACAACCCGGTAAATGCCCTGCTCAGTGCCAACTATATCGGTATCCTGGCTTGGGCTCTCCTGCTTGGCGTTGCACTAAGAAATGCCCATGACAATACCAAGACCTTGCTTACCAACTTTTCAGATGCCGTATCCCAGATTGTCAAATGGGTCATCAACTGGGCACCGCTAGGAATCATGGGACTTGTGTTTGATTCCATTACAGCAAATGGACTTTCTTCCTTGCTCGATTACGGGAAGTTACTTCTTGTTCTGGTTGGATGTATGCTGTTCATGGCACTTGTTGTAAATCCGTTGATTGTATACGTGAATATTCGCAGAAATCCATATCCGCTTGTGTTCACCTGTCTTAGGGAAAGCGGCATTACCGCATTCTTCACCCGAAGTTCGGCTGCAAACATTCCCGTCAACATGAGATTATGTGAAAAATTGAAGCTCGACCCCGATACGTATTCGGTATCCATTCCTTTAGGTGCTACGATTAATATGGCTGGTGCAGCGGTTACCATTTCCGTCTTAACGCTCGCAGCGGTGCATACGCTTGGCATTGAAGTGGATTTCGGTACAGCGCTTGTACTTAGTGTTCTATCCGCAGTAGCTGCTGCAGGTGCTTCTGGTGTTGCCGGAGGGTCCCTATTACTCATTCCGCTGGCATGCAGCATATTCGGCATCCCGAATGATATTGCGATTCAGGTCGTGGGGGTAGGTTTTATTATCGGTGTTCTGCAAGACTCCTTTGAAACCGCGCTGAATTCATCTTCGGATGTACTATTCACCGCCACCGCTGAATATGCAAAGAATCGTAAAGAAGGCACGGAATATGTGACTAATGTGTAGGAAGAATATATTAAAAGCAGAAGGCCCGCCAAACTGGGTCTTCTGCTTTTTTTGTCCCGGTTAATGGATATAACTTCCTGTTCCCTGGGATCTACAAACTGCTCTAATGTGCCTATGGCAATTCTTATATTCGGCGTCTAAGATAGGGTTAGAGCACCGTGGTTAGAATGGATTCGGATTAACTGCAGATCCCTTACGACTGGAGACGAAGCAATGATTATAACCCCTACGTTACATTTCCATGGAGAATGCGAAGAAGCCATCAGACTATATCAGCAAGCTTTTGACATCAGAATTGACTTCATATTGCATTATACCGACGCTAACAAGCATGACTGGAATATCGAATTAACAGAAGAACAACAAAGTTACGTGTATCATGCTGAGGCTTATCTCGGAGGGCAGCGTCTTATGTTATCCGATGAATTAGAACGGAATCCAGCGGCAAGCACCTCACTATTCCTTACGATCACCTTTGATACTGCCGCTCAGGTAAAAAAGGCCTACGAAGTGTTGAAGGCTGGAGGTACGATCATTCATCCGTTATGCAGTACGACCTATAGCTCTTGTATGGTTTCACTGGTCGATAGGTTTGGGATTCGCTGGGGACTTATGACGGAACAGACTGATAGGTAGAATCCAAAGGTACAGAATCAAGGTGGTTCTTATCCCGCCTTGATCCCCCTTCACTCACTGCGGAATACGCGAAACCCTTGATCCGGGCCTACGCCATTAGCCTCGAACTTGCCCTGATAAGTCAACTCGCTGCTGCTGACATCGCCCATCCAACCGCCCCCTTTTAGAACCCGGAAAGAGCCGCCGCTATTACTATTTGAGTCCCCATACCAGTTCCAGCACCATTCCCTTACATTGCCCGACATATCATAAAGTCCCAACTCGTTGGGTTTCTTGTTACCGACAGCTTTAGTCTGATTATGGTTATTTTCGATCACAGGCCAATTCCAGTCTCCAGATAAGTATTGATCTCCGGCGTTCTTCCAATACCATGCCACCTCATCTGCATTATTGCTGCCGCTGTATATGTAACTCTTGCTCAGTTGACCTCCACTTGCGGCATATTCCCACTCCATCTCCGTCGGCAACCGGTAACCATTCGCTCCGGCATTGATCGTTACTGTCCATTTGACCACATCGTTATCACTTCTATTATTCGGATCTATTGTTTTCTTATCTATATTGTAATAGGGTTTTAGCCCCTCTTTTATGCTCCTTTTATTACAGTACTCAACAGCGTCATACCAGCTCACCATTTCTACTGGAGAATTGTCGCTTCTGAAAACTGATGGATTACGGCCCATGATCTCCGCCCACTCTTTTTGGGTTACCTCATATTTCCCGGCATAAAAGTCGGTTAGGGTTACACTTTTCCCGAAATAGCTGGACTTAGTGTTCGTAAAAGCCCCGCCTTGAACCAATACAAAGTTATCCGGCTTTTCCTGCGAGCTGTCAGGCTTTTCTTGCGAACAAGCACTGAGAACCATCATAATCGTCATTAAAAGGATACTGGACAGCTTTCTCATGGATTCAGCCCTTTCACTCTTCTTTAAAATAAATCCTGCCGGCCGTGAGACCGGCAGGACTTCATATCCATAGTTTATAAGACGGTTACCACACCGTTACGTTAGAGCTCCCGCTGCTTTGGTATCCCTCTGTCGCCAATACCTGGTAAGCCCAGCTGCTGCCCAGATTCATTCCTTTACTCTTCCATGCATTCACGTGATTGCTAAAAGTAATAGCGGAGTTGCTGCCTGTAGCCCGCTTAGACTGTCTTACGCTCCAGAACTGGGTAAATGTCTGTGTGCCGTCAATGGAAGGGGCATTGTATCGCTGAGTCGTATAGATGTCATAAGTACCTCCATCACTGTTCACAGTGCCTTTATAGGCACCAGTTGGTCTATATGTGCCCCAACTATCAACGACGTAATATTCTATAAGTGAGTTTCTTGTCCATCCATAGAGAGTCAAATATCCATTACCGCTAGGCGCCCAGACCCCGGCATTGTAGTTAATGGTCCGGTTAGGAGACCCTGTAGTCCAGCCCTTACCGACAACGAAATTACCGGTATTGGACCAGTTCACACTGTAGTTCCCGCCAGATCCATTCACAGCATTTACGGTTCCACCGCCATCGGTCCAATTCTGCCAGTAATCCGTCGCTGCACTTGCGGTTGCAGCAAACAGGCCTGTACAACTCACTGAAACGGCCATAACTAACGTGATGATTTTCTTGTTAAACTTAAACATGACATTACCTCCCATATATTCTGAATTGTAATCAGGTACCTCAACCTGCTTCATTATTGTTTTAATCCATCACTCCCCTTCGTTTGGAAGTCCATGTTCCATGAACTTCTGACTGTAGCCCCATCCCCAGCAAAAAAATGATCTATTATATGTAAGACAAGCATGTCCTACATATAGTAAATTATAGAAAGTAAGCGCATACATTTCAAATTACCAAATTCAAGATTTACCCCCTATTTTTTTCACTAATTTTTGGAAAGTCTTCCAAGATAGATGGTCCCACAACACAAAAAACCGCCCCTTTACAGGGACGGATACGCATTAACAACCCTTGTTAGCACTGAACTCTTGAACTTATATTGGCAGCCGGTGGCTGCCACCGCACTAATCCTCCGCTGTCCAAATGTTAAGCGCATGGGACCGAACCGCAATATTCGTATGATTCCTATATAACCTCAAACGCTCTGCACACTCCGGACTCCACAATGAAGCAACTCCAGCAGCCTCAAGCAAAGAAAGTCCAATAAACTGGGATGTGTAAGATTCTTTTGACCCTAATACATCTACAATTTCTAAAAGAATTTCTGGACTCCAATGCCCTCTGCTCTCTCTTAAGTTGTGCGCAACCCGCTTATAGACCTCACCCAAAAGATAGGGCTGTTTCGATAGTTCAACCGCTATACAATTCAGATAATTAACGGATTCTTCCACGTCATTCCACTCTATAGCTGCTATATACAAATTCATCACCACTTGCTGTAACGTCTCTTCTGATGCCAGAACCTCAATAATCCCCAAATACAAAGGAATCAGGCGACTACGTGTATACATTGGCAATGATGTCAGTTGGTCTGCAAATTTCAGAAGCCGCTGCCGGTGAGGCAAATCTCTCTTGGCATTGGCATTCCAATCCTCACGGATTACAGCACTGGCCAAATCCTTAAACACACCCATTACCACCTCATTAACCTTACCATCGCGACATGTCTCTACCAGTGTGTTCATGGCAAATTCCCACCGGGTGCTGTCTTCCAGATCCGTAATCGCCTGAGCTGTGGCGGCTGCAATGACGGCCTCATTTCCACTAGTCCACTGCATCATACAACTGAAAGCATATCTGCCAACAAACGCATCCGGATGACCCGCAATTTCGATGATTAAGGCTAAATAGCGCGGTCTATAGTCTAGCGGGAGATCATTAGGCTGCTCAGTCAACAGACTTCTCACAATGTCACTTTCAGAGGAAGAAGCCATCGCCCCTAAAATCGTCCATCCACGCTCATCATCTAAAAGCTGTCTCGCTGCATGCCCTATGGCAATAATTACGTCCTTGTGTACGTTTGTTTTCCCGAACTCGCTCATTAATAACGGAAGGCTGTCACTGCTTCTATAGGCTCCCAGTAACCGAATGGCCTCTTTTCTGACCGTGATTTTCAGCTTGTCCCGCTTTAACAGCTCTTGCAGCATTGAAGCCAGTAACACCGGATTCACTCTGCGGATGCATCGGGGGATCGAGTACATGGCAACACGGGCCTGGTCTCCATCCAGATTCTCCAGCAGAACAGGAAGTGCCTTTTCCGGTTCTTCGATCAATGAAAGTGCATGAAGTGCAGCTTCTGCTACTGTTACTTCCTTATCCTGTACAAGCCCTATGATCTTATCCGGGGAAAGATCAGGCATTCTGGCCATGACCTTAATTATGGCTGAACGCTCAGCCAGACTGCGCTTGGCATCCAATGCTATTCTTTCTAATAAGGAATTAAAAGATTGTTGCTGCCTTGGCAGCCACCTGTTAAAACCGTCCGTAGCCGGCAGAAGATAAATCGTTTTGCCCGATAAAAACCTGCCCTTAATCACAGCCCCCGAAATATAAGGATCCAGCCACTCTTGACGCTGCCGGTGCAGATGCAGGAACACTTCATATACGGTAATGAACGATTTGTCCAACGCCAGTAATTCTGTGACTCTTGCATCACGTGTTGTATGGGGGGCAAGCCAATGTCTGGCCGCTCGTATGGCAATAGAATCTGTTGTCGCCTGTATTGCTTCCTTTAACAGATTTTGAAGTTTGGTGATGCCGTAACCTCTTTGTCCGAATGCGTTAGCCAGGCTAATCACCAGATTGTAGTCCTCTCTTCGGCTGGCCTGTACAGCTAATGGATAAATGGCGTCGAAGATACTCTCTTCAATCCCCCGGGGGAGATTCTTCTCCAATGATGGAAGGGACAGCTGACCATTCTGCTTGCCCAGCTTCCGGATCGTATCTAAAGAGAACTTGAACAGCTCCCCATGAGGATATAACGCATTATGCCGCAAAATAGAAAATGCCAATTGTTGCACGCAAAACATTGTACCGTGTGAAGTATCTCTGGCATCCATCACACTATCAACAAGCCCAGTAAGTTCTTGCACATGGGCATCCGTGAACACAGACGCGGGACTATCCGCAAGCTCCTTAAACACTGCGCCGCGAACAGGATCCTGATCATTTTTGATCCGGCTGAGGAACACCAAAGTCTCATTCATACCCTGTCTGGACAGAACCGTACTCCGGATCAGCTGCATAAGCGCCGTTGCGCGTTCGTCTGCATTCGATACACGTGTTGCTTGCTCCAGCTTCTCTCTTGAGTGACGAATAGAACGGCAAGCCGTAATCCGAATCATCCGGTCCCGGTCCTCATAGATTTCACGAAGGCCCAGCATCCGGGCGGCTTCCTGGTCACGTAAGGTATGCGGCAGCTGATGCAGTAATACTTCAGGAAAAATACGCTCTTGGCGCCGATCCTCATCATAGACGGACTCAAAAATCGCTTTACGGTTGGAAGGAGCCATGTATTGAAGCAGTTTTGCTATATGCACGGGGTTATCCGCAAGTAATCTAGCCAATGCAATCCACTGATCTAGGGACAGATAATTTCTTCTGTTAAGAACACCTTCAGGTACGCCATAAGCAAGCAGAGCGCTGCGCGATTCGTTACTTGTAAGAAGACTATACACTGCATCAGGATGAAGGCGAACCAAAACGCCCAGTTGTTTTTTTAGCACAGGAGAGATTGTGCCCATGGGTCCATGAATCAAAGCACATTCTAAAAGCAGATCCGCCTTATACTGGGCTAACCTTTCGATAGCCGATGAAAATCTCCACCAGATGTACCCCTTTTCCCTCGGGGGCGCGCTTTCCAATGCAGTTCTGAAATACTCCGCTACCACGTCCAGATGACGGCTAGCCAATTTACGCCAGTTATGAATGACATATCCAATATCCGCAAGCCATTTACTAACCGTTTCCTTATAGCAGGCCGGCAGTAAAATGGATGCCTCCTCCGCGCCCCACCCGGCATACACAAGAGGCAACAATCGCTCTGCCAACTCTTGACGATCCATATAAGCAACACTGCGCAACAGCTTCCGGCGGCAATCATAGGACAGATTAGGAAGTTCACGTTCAATATCCTGATCTGAAGCGACTTTGGCCAAAAGCCCCGCAGCTGTATTTCTGACACTTGCCATAGGATGCCGAAGGGCGGACCAGACAACATTAGCATCTTGAGTGACATCCGCACCGATTAAGGCAAGACGTGCTTCATACACACCATCCTCCAGTAATGAAGACAGCAATTGGGAGTACTCAGTGGAGCCTTTATGATCACGACCTAGAATGGCTACTTTTCTCACTCTGTCTGAATATCCTAGTACATCCAATTCTTTAAGCAGACTTTTTTTATTCAATGGATCTCTTTTGAAAATCATAAGTTCCCCACTTTCATCTGTCCTTATTTCCATTTCCTAGTATAACATGTGTTATGATCAAAAGAAGTTTATAGATTTGGAGGGATGATATGGGACTCGAAACTAAGGAAATTGTAGAAATGAGAAAAAATACGGGTAACCCCGAAACCGTTTATTCAACAGCTTTTAGGATTACCCGTATTGTAATGCTTACTCTACTATTTTATTCTTTCATCCCGCGTTGTTGGATAAACACATAGGTGCTCTCATCTGACAGCTCGTCTGCAAAGCGGAAGTCAAACCCGGCGAACCCTTTAATATCTTCCACGGAGGTAATGTGCCGCTCAGCCATGAAGCGTACCATTTCACCTCTGGCCATCTTGACCAGGGTCGCTCGCTCAACCACCTTACCGCCCACTTCCTGTCCGAATACAACACTAACCATTCGAATGTTCCCATCCATATACGGGGTGATGCACTTGCTATATTCCTTAGAGGCCAAATTCACAATACAGTCACTCTCCGCAAAAAGCTGATCCGCGAGTCTTCTGTTCCAGAACTCATAGAGAGAGCCGAACCCCGGCCCGCCCAGCTTGGCCTGCATCTCCAGCCTGTACGGCACAACTCCATCAAATGGCCGGACGATCCCATAGAACCCGGACAATATCCGCAAATGCTGCTGAAGATACTCGAGTTCCTCCATTTGCATCACCCCGGGTGCCATATACTGATATTGAATACCCTCATAGGAAAAGATAGCAGGCGTCAGATTCTGGGTTACATCCATATCCCGAATCCGCTCCACATTCAGCGTGGCGATGGCATCATTGCATTTCCACAGAGATTTGGCTTCTTCATAGTTCAACTGTTGTAGTAAGGCCAGAAGAGTCTCCGACTCGCTTACGAATTGCGGCAACTGGCGGCAATCCAGGAAATCCGTGTCTGTCTTCATCTTCTTGGCCGGCGATATAATGATTCTCATGCTGCTCCCTTTTCTTGTCCCCGCGGGGAAAATACATACAACTTTATCGTATCATATTTTACCCAGGCGCGGCAGAGCCGCAGACTTCAGCTTTTCACAACTTGATTAACTTGAATATTGGTTCTCGTTCATGGTGTTATACTGCACGTTTAAATAGTAACTAACTCCGGGAGTTTCAAAATACAGATTCAGAGAAGCTTGATCGTAGGGACCCGCATCTACTTTGAACTGTCCACCACTGTCTAAGGTTACCGTCACGTCTTCAATCTGTTTAGGATTCTTTCCCCCTGTTTGCACACGTACTTTGAGGCTCTGACCCGCAAATTGGGTAAATTTCCCTTCAACTGTAAGTGTATGATCTGCACGGAAGTCTGCAAAGAGGGTTCGATTGGTGAACGTATCCGGCTTTATGTACACTACCTTTAGGGGAAGCTCTGGCAAAGTTGAATTTGGTGTTTCACTAGTTGGCCGTCCCCGTAATTCAGTAAGCTTGGGCCGCAAATACTGAAGGATTTGAGCAGCCTCCGCACGGGTAATTCCCTTATCTCCTTGATACCCTGACAAAGACAGCTCGGTAACACCCCTCACATAATCCTTCCCAAGCACGAACTTCACAGCATCGCTATTTTTGAAATTCAATCCATCTGCTGCAGCTATAATCTCAGCGATCTTTAGCCGGGTAATTCGACTGTCCCTTGCAGGCAATTTGGATAAACCATCAAGCGGGAAATTCCGGTCTTTGGCAATAATATAAGCGGCATCTGCCCAATGCTTAACTTTTACTGGCTGGTAAGCTTCAATATTAACATTGTATGCTTTTAAGAGCAGGGTCCAGAATTCAGCTTCGCTTACGGCTGCCTCAGGTTTAAAGAGTCCCTTTCCAGCTTCGGTCATGATGCCTGCCTTCAGTGCCCATTCAATGGCCGGGTAAGCCTTGTTCCCCGCAATATCCGTCAGTTTGCCTGCGTCGGCAGCAGGGTAGACCTTTGATTTTAATTGTGGATATACTTTCACTTTCAGTTGTGAGGATAGGGCACCTAAGGATGCTGTGATGATGTAATCCCCTGATTTGACACCCGCCATAGTTCCGTCAGAAGATACACGGAGACCATTAATCTTGTTAATGGAATACTTCACCTCATCGCTAAGCAGCACATCCGTTGTTCCATCATCATAATTGCCTTCCGTTTGAAGCTGGACTTGCCCGCCTTCATTCATCACGATTTCCTTATAGGTTGGAACCAGTTCTGTCAGTACATGCCCTTTCCCGGTGGTGAACGACCATACTTTCGACTGGGTATCCAAAGAACCTTCGACTTGATATTCCAGGGATACGGTGTACTTGTGATACCCTTTTAATACCGACTTGGGAAATAGAAAAAGAGTATCATGGCCTTTAAATTCTTCATAATAAGGAACCTCCGTTCCTTTCTCATCGGTAATTACCGTATGATGCGAGATCATATCCTTATCTGTAGCTGCAGATATAATATATCCCGAGTACTTGATATCAAATTGTTTAAGCGGATCCGGTATTTCGCCTCCATAGAACCCGACAGGTACGTTGGTCTGCTGATCATACGGGTACACGGAGATGCCCCCATCTACAGGCTGTACCCCTCCAGGGCCTCCGGCATCCAATACGGCAGTTCCGTTAACCAGTCCAATTCCTATCTCTGTATAGCGTGGGCTCAGTACGATAGCACGGTGATACGCGGTATCAAGCCACCCTTGAATGGCTGCTGTACTGCTTTTTTGCTGAAAGTGCATAACCTCACCGTATGCATAACCTCTTGAACCCGACACCCAGCCAGCCGCCTTCATCCGTTCCAATGCCGATTGACCCGTATAGCCGGGTTTTCCCTCTACTTCGCTGTGGGCGCTAAGGCCTGGAAGATCAGCCAGATTGGCATTGTAAAATTCAGCATGTGAGATTGCCGCCTTAGTAATCGCTGCATTCAGTTGAACGGGAGGAACCCCCACTTGGGCTCTCACCTCGTTGAGGAATTGCAGGCCCTCCAGCTGATCCGAGGTATACCCGGCTCTCTCACTGGCTGCATCTGCTGCGGCCACAGTTCCCGTTACACTGAATAACCCTGTACTTACAACACCCATTAGCAATACGAAGAGAAGCGTATAAGGCAAGTTGCGCACACGATGGCCGCTAACCGCCTGTTTTCGTTTTTTTCTGACAAATAACATGTTTATCCCCCTTTTTTCTGAAGTTAATCATTCGACATTTTTCAATATTTTCCCTTTAATACACATAAAAAAAGAGGGGCGAAGGCCCCTCTTTACTATATTCGCAGCGATTTTACTGATCGCCTATCCTTCTGATCACAGTATCAAACGGAGCTAATTCTACAGTCTGTTCTCCATACTCCGTATCGACCGTAGTCCTTTGCAGCTGGTCGCTGTTGTTAATTACAACGAGCATTTTACTCTCAGGATAATAAGCGCACTCGGTATATACGTTATCCGTAATATACTTCGTCTCCTGTGACTCATTGCCGGAATAGCGGATCAGATTCAGCAGCAACCGGGTATTTTCCCAGCTGAATTCGAAAGAAGGAAGGTAGATTCCTTTGCCTTTACCAAAGGTATTCGTAGAAAGGGTTATCTTGCCATCCGTTTCATTCATCACCGTGGCTGACCCGTCAGTAAGATAAATATTCTCCTTGGGCGTTATGCTGGCCCCTTCAGGTACTAATCCCTGTTCAGCCTTCACTTCATAAGACCACTTTCCATGGGCCACCCTGGAGCCAGTATCCTCATCCAGTCCAAGCACATGTGCCATTCTGAACAAGCTGTCGTATCCGTTGACTGCCGAAGGCTGGTTAATACCGATAAAAGTACCTCCCTCATGCACCCACTGGGTCAGAATGTCCACACACTTGCTGTCTTTCCAGTAGTCGCCGCCGCTCCAGGCTGATCCGGCAGAGCCGGCATTGATCACCACATCAACACTCTGCAGAACACCCTGACGGATATCCTCGAAATCAATGAACTGCACTTCAACCGGCAATCCGGATAAAGCCTCATTAACATGAATCAAGTCATGCATATATGTCTCGTGGAAGTGACCAGACAAGGTCCACGATCTCACCTTCCCCCAAGCGTGCAGAATAGCTACCTTCGTCTTAATATGATAAGGCTTACCCTGTTGATGCAGCTCCTTGATCTCTCTGAACTCACCCGCAATCTTCTCGATGTAATCGCAGAAATCCGGGTAAGGCTCCACCAGATGCAGATATCCGCCCAGGCCAATCCGGTCAATCGGTTCGCGCAAGAGGGCGCGCCGGATGTTGATCCAGTATTTTTTGGCATCCAGCGTGGGGTTGCCCCCCTCCATAAAGGTAGGAGCTCCGCCCAGGCCCACCGGAAAAAGATACGGATGCAGTCGGATCTCGTGCGTATCCACTTTGACCCCTGAACACAACCTGGCCTCATAACCAGAGAACACACATTTAATCATTCCGTCGAAGCCGAACTCCTGAAACCAGTCATTGTAAGGCTCCACACCCACCCAACTGTCATCATAGAAGACATACGCCAGCTTGTCATGCTTATGCACAATGTCAATCAATTGCTTACCAAATCCAATGACAAAATCATTAATAAAGGCCATATAGTCGAGCTTGCACTGCTCCGCCGGGATATGACTGACCCGGTATTTGCCGCCATTCACGAAATCCTCAGCCGTCAGCGAATAGCCATATTTCTGCGCAAACAGATCCAGCCCTCTTGCACTCACCGTGAAGTCATAAGAACCCCAGTCCGAGAACAGATGGCGGTTGCGCTCACTGCTGCCCCAGATCCAGGCAAAATTATAGAAAAGCGAAGTGAACCGGACAACCGTTGTTTCCTTATGCTGCAGACACCAGTCCTCCATCCAGTCCAGCAGATATTTTTGCGTGTCTGCATACATGGGATCAATCTGCATCAAATGCTCTTTGTCCCAGTTATTCGTGGTGTGATTGTACATGGAGATCTCTTCCCAGATCCGGTAGGCCATGAAGCTGACCGTGTATTTATGCCAAGGCGCAATGCCGGTAAGAACTACATTTCCCGATTCCCGTTCATAATTCCACTGTTCGCGGGGGACTTCCTCCCCGGTTGTCCGGTCAACCACCTGCCAATACTTAAGCGCCTCTTTGGAATCATTCACTCTGAATTGTTCAGCAAAAAAATCCTCCATCAGATAGATGGATATATAATCCTGCACAGCTACCTTCGGGTTCGTGATTAAAAAACACTGCTGCAGCTTATCCGTATTGTGCGATGCCCACTCATTATGATCTCGAATGATACAGATTGTAGAGTAGATACCATATCCCGCGTTGATAATCTCATCAGACAACTTCGTGCCGTCACTGTCACGGATGACATCGGCACCCCACCGTTCAGCGAGTTCCAGGGTCAGCGCCTCATAACCGGATTCTCCCGGCAAAGTAAAGGCTCCTGTGGTCTGTCTGGACAACCTTAATCCCTCCTATTTAAGCATATCGGACAGAAAAGCGAGCGCCAGACCTTGTCCCCAGCCCTGGATCCAATCCTTAGGGATATTACGGTATCCTTCCCGATCCTTCATAACCGCTGTACCGCCCGACACCTCCAGCACGCGTCCATCTTCGCTGATATTGCTCAAGATACCTTTCAGCGCCTTCTGCACATATTTGGTATGCAGCGGATTGCCGTTACCCACCATAGCCGCCGCAATCCCGCAGGATGCAGATACTTCTTCATAGGATTCCTCGTCATCCAGTACCGTCCGCCACAAGCCGTTCTCCGTCTGTACCAGCTTCAGCGCAGCCAGTTGATCCCGTAGCGAACACTCTACGTCCATACACTGCGGATACAAATACCAGTCATTGAGCAAAGGTTTGACCTGAGACATGGTATAGGCACCCCAAGCATTCGCTCTGCCCCAGTACAATCCGGACATGTGGTCCTGCTTCACATGATTGTAGCCATGGTACCAGAACCCGGTGCTGGGGTTTTGCAGGTATTTGATGTGCCAGTAATATTGATTCAGGGCATCCTGGATCATGGCCTGGTCCTCCAGTCTGCTTCCCACCCGCAGCAGGAAAAATGCCGCCATAAACAGCGTATCCGCCCAAGCCTGCTCCGGAAAGTCATTCGATATGGATACCGTATGCTGCAGCACGTTGTCTCCGAACCTCAGCGCATGATTCTGGAGATAATCCACCTTACTCATCACAATATCCCAATATTTCTGGTTGCCCGTCTCTTCATACAAGGTAATCAGCATATGGCCCATGGCACAAGTGTTCACCGTCCAGTCCGGCAGACCCAGCTCCATATATTCATCCGCCCACTGGATCAGCATGTTCAGATACTCCTTATTCCCTGTGGTCTGATAGGCTCTCGACACCCCATAATAAGCCACCCCGCAAGGCCAGTCCCACGTTAAATCCATGGCCAATGTCTTTCGGGTCACTTTGTCGATGACGCTTAAGATCTCTTCCCTGTCATACGCTACTTGAAGCATTCAATTACCCCTCTCTTGTCGCGCACGCCGCTAAGGCGCTTAATATCCGTCCATGTTATGCAAGCGCTTTACAGACTCTATTGTAAGCAGTAAAATTATCTGTATCTAAGCATATTCATAACAAAACTGCGCAGTTTCGACCATTTATTGTGGAGTGTTACATAGATCGAACTTAAGGTTTTCGAGTACAGGTCAGTCGCCACTACAGAGAATATTTGGACCTCCGGCCGCTGTTGTCTGCAGATTTCTTGATTGTATACCGTTTATAACGGGTGAAATCTGCAGACAAAGGCGGTCGCTACCGCTCCTCCAGTTCCAAACTTCTCCTCCGCCACTCCTTTTCCTTATCTCAAGCTTTTAAGTTCAATCTATATAGTAGAAGTTTACCTACCGAAGGAGCACCCGAATATGCCCAGAAAAAAGAAACCCGTCATCGAGTACCGCCACTACAGCCTGCCAATCCAGTTTCCTGTCCTGCTGTTAAGCGGAGACCGCTGGAGGATTTCCGATATCAAATCTGAGCATCTGCATTTTCATAACCATCTGGAGATTGGCATTTGCTATTCCGATGGCGGTATCATGGAGATCCAAGGAGAAGCAGTCCCTTTTAAAGCCGGTGATGTAACCTTCCTCCCAAGGTATCTCCCCCATACAACATACAGCTCGCCGGGTACAGCCAGTCTGTGGTCCTATCTCTTTTTCTCACCAGAAGACCTGTTCCAGCATTCATTTACAAGCGCTTACAGCAATTTCGAGCCGAATCTATGGGCAGTTAAGGGAATGAATTGTATCCTGAATAAGGAGCACTATCCCAAGGTGTATGCCCTTGCCACATCGGTCGTAGAGGAATTGAAGCAACAGCCTCCCTACTACAAGGAAAGTGCCTACGGTTTGTTGCTATCGCTGTATATAGAACTGCTTCGAATTCATTCCACGAATGACACGCTTGCTGAACAAGACACCGTGCATAGCCTGAAAGGCGATTTTGTCATTTCCCCGGCACTAGAGTATATCACTACCAACTACATGACCCCTGTTACCATTGACTTCCTGGCGGATCTGTGCCACTTAAGCACCACGCATTTCCGCAGAAAGTTCCATGAGATCATGGGCACGGCACCGCTTGATTTCCTGAGCAGCACCCGCATCGAGGAGGCCTGCAAGCAGCTCAAAAGCTCAGAGAATTCCATCCTCTCAATCTCCGAACAAGTCGGCTTCCACTCCATCTCCAGCTTCAACCGCTGCTTCTCCAGACTGATGGGCACGTCGCCCAAAGAATGGCGTAAAGGCGCACAATCCGAGGCACAGTCGGCGAAAGCGTCCATACTTGAGTTTACAGGGTGGGTCTGACGTGCTTGTAGAGTCTTACACCGAGAATGACAAACCAGGCTGAGAAGAACAACTGTGTAACCAATACCATAGCAGTTCCAATCAACCAGGGAAAAGCGCCGATCAAGTCTAGTAGGCCTGCCACTAATCCAATATACGCTGCCGGTTTACCCATCACACTTTTTCTTATTGCGAGACACAGGATTATGGTGGCTATGCTGAATAGGAGCGCTACTAAGTGTACCCCTCCATAATATTCACTGATTACCAGCTTGTAGATATCAGGTGAAAGTTCAATATTATACACTGGATAGACCAACCGTCCCAGAACAATGACCAACACCAGATTAATGGGGATAACGACAGCGAGCAGGCCACATCCCAGCATCGTTTGGATCGTATCCACCTTCACTAATACCTGGTACAATCCCACAATAGAAGGTATCAAACATATTGTCGCAAAAAACATCAATTCGTCTGCCATGGATAGATTGAACCGCCATTCCTGCAGCCAGGTCATCAGCTCTGTATCCGGGAGCGGCGGACCCGGCATCGGAAGAACAAATAGATACTGGGCAAAAAAGAGAACACCCGCAAGGATCAATGAAATGCCGCCAAATTTAATCACACTCATTTTTGATTTCATAAGGTCTTATCACACTCCTTATCTTTTAATCCAATGAACCATATCTATGAATCCAAAAGCAGCTTTGCTAACGTAATCCACAAGATCATCCTACCATTTACTCTGCTATTTACACCTGTAATAAAATGGTATATATTGTAGATGACATACATGTAAACGCTATCATAAATTACATTTTGAGAGGATGAGCAATCTATGAAAAAACGTAGCAGTATAGTATTCATCATGATGATGGGCCTATCTCTATTGTTTGGCCTGAGTGCATCAGCGAATCCTAGCATTGTAAGCTATGGGGGTACCTATTCCAACACACTCACCGAAGGTCAGGGCTACGCCTACATTCTTCCCAACGCCAAAACATCCGGCACAAGCATAAAAATCACGACGTCCGTTGCAAATACACTTCGCCTGCACTACTACTGGAGCTATAACAATACATCGATCGACCTGGGAACAGCCATCGTCAACAGCACCAGTTACAACGGCGGATCTGGCTACTACGAACCCGGAACACTGGTCACTGTAGTAGAACGAGTTCCCGGGTCCACTACGCCATACCCTTCTGTATCCTACACCATCACTTTTAATTAATCCCACAATGCAAAAAGCCGTCCCTTAAGGGACGGCTACACCAGATTCATCCTGAACTATAACGTCTCCGTACTCAGTGTAAAGCCTTCGATCACAACATCCTCGTCAACCTCGATCATGATACAACGTTTCCCTTGATGATTCACCTGCTTCACATACCGTAGATCCTGCGGGCTAACAGAAATGGTAGCTACCTTGGTCTCGATCTTGATTGATTTGGTAGTGAATTTTGGAATAACACTACTTGCCTTCATTTCATAATACTTATCGTCAATGACCGTCTCGAACGCCCGCTCCACCTTTTCAGCCGTCACGTCTTCTACGCCGCTTGCTGCCAGGACCCGTTCCACATCCTTGTAATCCAGCTTAGGAGGTTCTTCCTCCCCTTCATCGGATTCAATGACCTGCTGGATATGCTCATACACCTGGGCGAGGGTAGTCGTATCAAGCTGTTCGCCCGCCACTTCCTTCACGATGTCCTCGAAGTAAGATCTCTCTTCCAAAGCCGTTATGGACCTCTCAGCAGTCAAGACTTGCTCGATGAACTGCGGATCTGGATAATTCGATTTTCCCGTACAATACAGAATGCGGTTCACATCGGAATAATTGTCCGTCACACTCGGATAAAAGAACCCTTGCTCCGGCGTACTAAGCTTCACAATGGGATCTACGATGATATTGTATTTAAACTCCCGCTCCACATAATCGAACATGAGGTTTTTGCGTTGCTGTTCCGTAGAGTTTACGCTGCACAGAATGAACGGATGCGCGAACATCTCATTCTTCTCACTCTCTTCGGTTTCTTCATTTCTGGCCTTAGTCGGGCGGTAATACTGACCACGTACGAAAGTGATCACCATATCCTTTTCATACTTGGCATCCGCCAGCATTTTATCCACTAGCAGCATCATCAGGTCCTGCCATTCTTCAGGATCCCCTGTCACCAAGCCTTGGTGAAGCATTACCCGCGCCGGATCCTCCGCATCCTCCTGAAACTTCAACTCGAACAGCTTATGGTCCAGATCGCCGGTCAGCAGTTTTTTGAAATTGCCCATATAGAGTTCCTGCTTCTCTCTGTCCACAAGGCCAAACGGCAACCGCTCCCAGTGATAAATCTCGTTAGTCTCCTTCATAATATACACGTTAAGAATATCGTAGAGATTCAGCAAATCATGATCCAGCTTGAACTGTTTGCGTATGTGTGCTACTTCTTTTTTATTCATAATTGATTTGGCAACTCCTTAGATGTGTTCTGACTTTATCCAGTATAAAGGATCGGGGCGGAATTTGTTACATTTTACAGCTGACAAAATACCCGTAACGGACCGTCACAGGTATTTACCGGAGATTACATTCTCATTATGCGTGATCCACTCACTCAACAGTACGACTGTGCTATTTGTCAGCCCTGTAGCTTCTCGACATATTCCTTCGCTTCGCCCAGCGGCAGATCGGTATGCATACGAACCAATTGAATCGCCCGTATGAGCTTTCCTTCTTTCTTCAATTGCCGCACAGAGGCCTGAATGTCTTCGGGGAGAATACGCCGTGCATTGCCTTCTTCTTCTCTGCGTTTCATCTCAGCGGCTACTTTCTGTTCCAGCTCTGGCGGTAGAGTCTCATCTATAGTCTGAATGAGCGTATGTCCACGTTCCGGCATTTTTCTAGCCACCGCCCCAAGCAGGGTCCCGAGCATGGAATAGACAACCAGATACTGCACACAGCGATATAGATACAACCATGCCGTGTTAAGCGCGATCCTCTCACCGTCCTGCTTTAGAATCGATATGTTATCAGAAATAGCATATTCGCCGGGTGCATAATTATTTACATCCTGCACGACCTGCAATTCCCCGACAGGAGACACGATCCATTCAAGCGGCTTATTATAAATGGCGTTGCCTGCAGTATCCATCATCATGCCCACTATTGCAAACACGGCGATGATATAGACAATATGATGACTCCACGAGAATCGTCTCCAAAGCACGACCCCGGTAAAAATCACCAGCAGGGTAATTCCCCTTATGTAGTAGTTATTCAGATAGAATTGTAAAACTGCAGGCAACACCCATCCGAACAACAGCACCATAGCGGCTGCAAATAGAAAGACAACGATTAGAACAGTGAAGTTCTTCTTCATACAACATACACTTCCTTTCTCGGGTTAGTTATTTTCTTCCTCATGAAGTGCATACCCGTTCTCCGATTCTTTACTTTACTTCTTGATCTCTACGCCCCATCCATTATATCCCATACATTAGGTATGGTAAAAGTAATGCAATGGATGGAGCAAACAGAAGAACAATGGCAAAGCAGCTTGCAATTTGCACTCAACCAGTAAATCCCCCCGGAAACCGGGCATGCTTCAACTTGTAATCGGGTTCTGGGAATGAGCGCGAAAAGCCGATTGAATATCAGGAAGATTCCTGATATTCAATCGGCTCGGCGGCATACATCTTGGACTCAGTGGTAGAATTTGTGGGCAAAATCAGACTCTGAGCGAGCCACGGAACCCTCTAGCGCCATAGTAAGATTCCGCACCGTTATGATACACGAAGACATTGCCGTAACGGAAGTCAGCAAAGATAGCCCCACCGAGTTGTCTAATGTCCGAAGGTGTTTTCACCCAACTCGATGTCTTCGAATCGAAATTCCCAAGTTTCTGCAGCTCCCGGTATTGTTCATCTGTTAACAGCTCAATGCCCATGTCAACCGCCATATTAAGTGCACTATCTTTCGGTTTATGTTCTTTCCTAGATTCCAGCGCTTCGTTGTCATAACAAACACTTCTGCGCCCTTTAGGGCTTTCTGCTGAGCAGTCATAAAATATATACTCACCCGTCGCTTCATCATAACCGACAACATCTGGTTCACCGCCGGTTCTTTCCATTTCATGCAGTGACCACAGTTTGTCTGTATTCGCTTCCAGCTTTAGTTGTATTTTATCCCATTCCATACCTGGATGGCGGTTCATATGTTTCTCGAATCGGGCTTTCAATGCACTGAGCAGTTCTTCACGTTGTTCTGATGACAACTTTCCTGTTTCATTTGACATAATGAACCCCCTCGAAGTTTTCGATAACTCCATTCACCAGCTTACCAGCTAGTTATTTACAATTTTAATTATAAAAGAGATTTTTCTATTTGTATAACGATTATATTGAATAGGAACCATCGAAATTATACTGCGTTCACCAATGAACAATTAGATAACGAAACTTAAAGTTCTCTTTCACAATAAAAGTCAGCCTACAAAAAATCCCCCAAACTTATCCGTTTGAAGGAAGATAGAATGTACTTCATATTTTTTCGAATAATAATCTTCATCATTTTATATAGTCTTCTCTTACAATACTGTACATTTCTATATCGATAATCCCTTTACCAGACCATAAGGTGGCTTGTCTTAGCGTTCCTTCTTTGGTGAAGCCGTTCTTCAATAGGACCTTCTTGGAATTCTCATTTGGAGGCATGACTTCAGCCTGAATTCTGTTGACGTTGACCTCCCTGAACAAAAAATCGAGCAACCGATTTACCGCTCCAGTAGCAATCCCTCTTCCCCAATGCGATTCCGCCAAAAAGTATCCAATCGTCACCACGTTTACCTTTTGATTGAAATCTTGAGCTTCAATAATCCCCAACAACCGGCCGGGCTCGGAATTGTAGAAGATTCCCCACTTGACCCTTGATTTCTTATGATAGTCTCTCTCGAAGTGCCCGATCATGTTCTTCACAGTATCTTTATTGTGCTTCGGGATGATGCCGCAGTATTCAAACACATGGTCATTGTTATAGATTTCAAACACTTCGTCCAGATGATCATCTTCAATCTTTTTTAATACGATATCATCAGACTGCAGGATCGGAAACTGCCCAAAAACTGCCTCTAAGTTCATTCCCGCACCACTCCCTGTTTTCTTGTATGTAGAATAATACAATAATCCTTTGTTATTTTCTTGATAATTCATGCGCATATTTGTCCTAGCCTGTGCTAAATTCAGCCTAAACTTAAATATTTCGTACTTCCACAACCTTACCCAGATCCACATACTGCACATGATCCAGCTGCACCTTTACTTTGCCCTTGCTTCTGGACTGGCAAATCGCTATGTATTCGAGCTTGGTGAGTATCTTTGCATCTGAAAGTTTTGGTTAGGTTAGGAATCCCTGTATCCTTCCACCAGCTTCGTAGTTGTTTGATCATTTCTGTTAACTCCCTTAGTCCAAGGATAGGTAACTTATAGATGCTTCTCTGTCTTTTGCTTTATTCTCTGTATATGAAGCTTGCGAACCTCGGCATCGGTGATATTAGCTTGAACCAACTGATTGTATATCGTTTGGACCTGCGCTGCGGAAATGGGGGATTCTGGAGTTCCCGTCTTCAAACTGATCAGCTTTCTAGAGATAAACTCACTTAGTTCCACATCATAGACAACCAGCTCGTCTGAGTGGATTTTCCGAAGCTCCGGATCTATGCCGAATCGACATCTCATCGTAAATGAAACCATAGAGACAAATTTCACTGCCGCTACACCCTTTATCAGACTCTCGATGGCCTTGATATGTCCATAGTTTTGTTTCAGTGGATTATACATCTTGTAACGGTTGCTCACTGACCATTGTTGATCCGTTCGTCCACCTTTAATCTCACCATTGTAGTTCTTCGTTTCAATGACAAATAAGCAATACGGGGAAATAACGATATGATCAATCTGGCTGTACCCAGTTCGGGACTTTGGATTAGGGATCAATAGATCGCTTAACGATTTACACTCCTTAGGTAGCTGGTCAAGTTGGATATTGATTTTATGCTCGCCCAGCTCTCCGATTCGTGTGGGAGCTACCTTTGGTTTCGATTTGGGAGTCGTTGGCTTGCGCACAGCTTGAGTCGGCTTAGGGTCGGATTTTTTGAAGAGAGACAATAGCGCTTTAAACATAGTAAAACCTCGCATCCTCTAGATTTACAATATATAGGTTATTCGACAAATGGGAATGTATCCCTTTCAAACATATACATAAGAAAAAGACTGTCGCATGGACAGTCCCAAAATAAAGTATGCGTTTATCCCCCTTGGTTCCAATAACTACGTGCTTTTCCGGCAGCCACAGGGCATGCCTTAGTCTGAGAGAACTGAAGGAGCAGTTAAGGCGTTAGCAGCTGCATTCCATGCTTAAGTCCTTGGAGATATAGACGTTCATAAATTACGGATTGCTTTAAAAAAAGCTTATCCTCCCAATACTCAAACTCTGGCTTACGTGCAAAATCCATGGAGGAAAACAACGCTTGAAAAGCTTTGTGCTCTTCTTCAAAAGAACGTCTATATAAAAACATTCGAATTTTATAACGGCCAATATATTTTTCTTAAAGGTATTAATGTCCGTGTCTCTGAATCAAATTGATCATAGTATTGCGTTACTAATTCCGCGAGCAGATCCAAGTCTATTAACGATAAAGGGATATTAGATCTTTCCGCTTCATACTTCGCTTCCTTTGTGAATCCGCCAGTAGATACGTAAATACCCCGATCCCCTACCCTTAATCCTCCAGTAAAACTACGTATTTGATTAGATCCCATACTGCCTGAACGGTGCTTTACTTCCACTATAATTCTGGGTTCTTCAAGCCCTAGACCATCTGGGGATGCAAAAACATCTCTTCCCCGATCCGGCCCTTTGGGTGATATTCGTGTTTTGTAGCCCATTCCTCTTAGGATGCCCGCAACAAGTTCCTGCATCTGCTCCCAGTCTAACTTAGCAATCTTATCTTTGATAAATTCATTGGACTTCTCAATGACGTCTTCCTTGATCAGCTCTAATTCTTCCGCTTCTTCCTCCGTCTCAGCTTGCACAGACTCTATGGGTTGACTTGGTTGATTACCTTCTGTCTGTCCGGTTACCATTTGCTTGAGCAATTCCTTCTGAACCTCATTCGGGATAGAGATAATAGTCATTATGGAACCAAGAGTATTCCGGGCGCTCGCCGTCAAAACATCTCTAGATACCGTTCCCTCCCAATCTAATCTGCGAATATGGGGTTTATCCGTAATATAATTTGGCTTAAATTCATAATTAGACTTGATTCTTCCTATGTAATAGAGACGCTCTTCAGGATTATAGGTGATTACTTGGTCGTCTATTTTAAATTCACTTACAAAACGAAAAATCTGGCCAGCAGTAATATTAATCTTACCCTCTTTATATCCAGGATACCCTGCCTTCAACAGCTTCTTCATCTCTTGTAGTGTACTTACCGCACCGATATCTCCCAATTGGGCCCAACCTATCGCCACAGCTTGCTTTTCTTTAAATTCATTAATAAGATAGGCCCTTTCCCCCGCTCGAACAAGCCACATATTTTTCATAGTGAATCCCCCTTTATTTTCTGTACATGAAGCTTGCGAACCTCAGCATCTGTGATATTAGCCTGAACCAACTGATCGTATATCATTTGGGCTTGCGCCGCAGAAACAGGAGGTTCAGGAGTTCCTGTTTTCAAACTGATCAGCTTCCTAGAGAGATACTCACTTAGCTCCACATCATAGACAACCAGCTCGTCTGCGTGGATTTTCCGAAGCTCCGGATCTATGCCGAATCGACATCTCATCGTAAATGAAACCATAGAGACAAATTTCACTGCCGCTACACCCTTTATCAGACTCTCGATCTATATTGCTGCTGATATGAAAGATCTTTATGCCACTATGAGCCGGATTAACAGTGTATTCCTCTCAGGACTGCTGCTGGCTCTGGCGCATACGATCACGCATCCGATCAAGGAGATGACCCGGCATGCGACGGCAGTGGCTGAAGGTCGCTTCAACCGTAAAATACCGGTATTCGGCAATGATGAGATTGGCCAGCTAAGCCAGGCCTTTAATTATATGACAGGCCGGTTACGGGAAGCTCTGTCTCAGAATGAAGAAGAGAAGGAGAAGCTGGCCTCCATTCTGGCGAATATGAGTGACGGTGTGGTCGCCACTGATTTTCACCAGCTTTCGAGTCATCTATGAACTACTGCCCCTTTTATTATGTAAGCCCAGAATGCAACAGAAGCAAAGAGCTATATCCCACAATGGTATAAATAAAATCCGCCTTCTGACAATCTATCAGCAAATGAAATCATCTTTTCAAATTGCTTAATAATCTCATCCCGATTATAAACTAACTTTTCATAATGACCCGATTGTGTATTACCTTCGACCCTAACAAATTCTCCAGTAAGTTCTAACACATTCGATGAGTTCAGAAATAAGTCTCTCCAAGAGGAAAATATACTTTTTAAAGTGATGGCAGAATTCTTATCAAAAAGGGTCACGCCATGATAGTTTATCCCTGCACTCATCGGTGCTTCATGTAACGCTGGATTTCTACTTGGAATCCATTTTAAGGTATCAATAATGTACAGAATAATGTCATCATGAATTACCACACAATCGATAACTTCAAGGTTATTTTCTCTATTCATCCAAAAGCGTTCCACATCAATTGTAATAGGAATCAGATAAAACTCATGTTCTAATGCCATCTAATCCTTCTCTCTTGTTATTTTTCTTTATTCATATAAACCCATCCTCAGGTTCACCAACATTAAACCCTAATGTTTTTGTTGCCTCTGATTTAAACCTTTCAATCCAAGAACTCCAATCACTCTGATTCATCTGTGCATAAAATGATAATCCACTCGGCTCAACGGATGCCTCAATAAACACAGCTTCATCCTCTTGCCCAAACCAATATGGAATCCCATTTCGATACCCTATCCAACCAGGCATAGATTTATAGATATCAGCAACCTTATCCCATACCTCATCAGGCAGATGGCCCCATATATTCAGATTGCAGTTATGAGAGTGTACTCCCTCCATCTTCCTTCCCCTTTCGTCCGCAACTTCCAACTAAACTTCTTTCCCATCGTACCATATCCTGGAATCCTATTCACTGAAGGGAGGGCGATCCCTGTTAACTTCTCTGTCGTTTACTCCATCCGAAACCCCTCATTCGCTTCCACGGTTCAAATCCCCACCATCCCCCTTCCCCACTCGTGATCAGCATCCTTGAGGTCATCAACGGCGCAAATCATCAGGCAGCTAAATTGCCTGGCGCTCGCCAGGTGGAGATTCCCTCAATTGGAACAGCCTTCCCTCCGTGGCATAGTCTCTTTGTTCTAAATCAACCTGTCTTTACGAAAACCAGCTGTCAAAAAACGCCATGCAGCCTTTCTGTTTGTCAGCCAGGCGATTAGCGCACCATTCTTGGTGTTGCTGAGTATTCTTGGTATGAAAAATTTGGCGACCGTGTCAGGCTTGTCTGCTAAGATATTAAATACCTTTTTGAACTTTTCATCTGCGACGACCTCAGACTGCCCACCGTCGGGCGTTTTGGTGATAAAATCAGTCAGCATCATGCCTGGAGATAACCGCCCCGCTATGATTCCTGTACCCTCCAGCTCCTTAGAAAGCCCTTTCATAAAATACGTTAATGCGTGCTTAGTAGTACCGTACAATATGGTCTTCAGCTGGATCATGTTGTTGGAGCCTAGACCCTCCATGCTGTATACCGCGCCATGCCCCTGTTTGATCATCCCCGCTGCCGCAACTTGTGAGCCATATATCATGCCTGTAATATTTGTGTTTATAACATTTTCCGTGTAAGCTTCGCCCGTTTCCCAGGCAAACAAGTGCGGCGTGTTCTGCCCCGCGTTATTGATCCAGATATTTATCTGGCCCCATTTATCCAAAGAGGCGTCCCAGAGGTTTTGCAGGCTTGCCTTTTTCTGAACGTTGCATGGGACATAGATGTATTTCCCCTTAAAGGGCGAAAGGGTTGCCTCAGCCGCTTCCGGTAACAGGTCTCCTCTGCCGGACAGTATAACATTACAGCCTGCTTGCAGAAATTCCGTTGCCATAGATAACCCAATCCCTCGGGTGCTTCCTGTTATCACTACATTTGTCAAAATAAGTCCTCCTTCACCTTAAGTGGAGCTATTCCTGAACGGGCTAGGCGTATCATTTTCTAAAGTATTTCTATACCTTTATGCTTTCTCCTTTATCGATCCTTATCTTTCACGAAAACAACTATTCCGGGATAAAAATAAAGACGCTTCGAGGGGGAATCCCGAGCGTCTTTCTGCCTTCTTTTAGTTGCATCGAATAGAATAGAATAAGATGTGGCTGGAATGTAATCTCTTAATTTTTACCGCCATACCCCTTATAAGTAGCATAAACGGCATCTGCATATTGATCTGCCAGAATCGGACGGCCGTATGAATCTGTAGCGCCTGGATACCAGTTGTCCCCACCGTTATAGTGTAGCAATCCGTTATATATATTTCCGAACCTGACAATCTTCCCATCCAAAATCAGTGCACCCATGCAAACTTGATCCTGTTCACTGCTGTGATTATAGGCGCGGCCAAATTTGGCGCTGAATTGAGATAGATAGGCATTGCGTGTGTTGGGTTCTACCTGCATCAATCCGTCACCGGCTGATGGACTGCCCGGCAGACCTGCTCCAAAGCTGCTTTCCTTTTTGATCACGGCACTCAGCAATAAAGCAAAATCTCCGCCTTTACCGAATTGATTGTCTACATTCATTACATAGGTCCATATGTGGCTGGGAACCTCGGAAGGCTTGGTTACAGAAGTAGGGGGTGAACCCGTATAAATCTTAACCGAAGACATCTTGTCATTGACCGTGTCGCCAACCCAGGATGAATCTGCAGTATAGGTCCATTTGGTTCCTCCAAAGTTATCATTCTCATATACTTCAACCGTCCAGCCGCCAGGGACCTTGAGCGAAGACATCCAGTCATTCGGAATTCCTGAAGCATTCAGCTGAGACAGTACATAATTGCCTACTCCAAGGGTTACTGCCTTTCCACCATAGTTGATATCTGCATAGAATGTGACTCCGTTTGTTGTTGGGGGTGTTGTTGGTGTTGGTGTCGGTGTGGGTGTTCCTCCGCTCTTCCACAGAGCAGGAACATTAGGCGGCTCCCAGCCTACGAGGGAAGTATGTGCCTGAAGACAGGTATAAGTACTTCCACTATAGGTTACTGTATCATTTACTGCATATGCCGTATTTGGAGCCCATGCTCCTCTGGTGGCAGCGTGTGCCGGCGTTAAGGCTGTGAAGAATAGGGATAGAAATACTGCAATTACTACCAAAAGTGATACGGCTCTAGCTGAAACATTTTTATTCAATCTCTTAAACCTCCTTAAATTTTATTTATCCGGGTCTCGCCCATGAGACGATCCACAAAGCATTATATTTTATTGTCATTTTTGAAATTAATTCCATAATGGATAAACTTCAACGGATTGCCGCCATAACAAATAGCCCCACTGACATCCACCGCCAGCAGAGCTATCAAAGCTGATAATATTCCATGGAATACCGTTCCTAAGTCAAACCATTCTCTTACTGGTGCTGCATCGCATTTCACTTCACAACGTCCCCTGCCGCAACTCATAAAACCACCGCACAACCGGATGCTTCAACTCCATCTTCTCTGCCATACCTACAATCCGCTTTTTCCCAACCCGTCGATCCATCAATGCCAGAATATTGAGTACCATATCACTGCTCTCCAAGCTCTGCTCTATAGGAGTAGTCAGAAACTTATTAGCCACCACGATAAAATTCGATTTAACGAGTGCAGCCTGGGCTGCCATTAGCTCTTTGGCGTGTTCTGTACTTTTCCTGCTTCTGGCCATTACGATTAGGCGATCCTCTGGCACTGGCCCCTTAGTGGCTTGTCTGACCGCTTCAATGTCGCCACTAGTGATAGGAATTTGGATATCCGGATCATTCTTAATGTCCAGCTCCGATTGATACCATCTAATAGGGTTTGTCTTATCACTCATGTTGAGTACGTTCTTTTTATCTACCGAGATATAACAAATCCCTGATTTATCAGGCAGATAACGGTAACCCGGTGCACGGTATTCTACTCTTCCCTCTAACGCAGGACTAAGAAAGCCCTCCAGTTGTTGCTTCAGTTTGCTCCAGGACATGTGATCCCCCTCCATATACAAACAGATGAACGGTTTGTTGGCCCCGGTTACTCTCCCTCTCCATTCAGCTCGATCCTCTTATATTCTACGTTAATTTTCCCACAAAAAGAAAAGGGTAATCCTTTCATGTCTCTTAGGACATCAATAGGATTACCCCCGCTTTTGAAAGGATACTAAATTAATTCTGACTTTTGAAGAAGCCGCTTCACGATCGTTGCGACCTCAGCTCTAGTCATGTAGTCTTTTGGTGCAACCTCTGTGCTGCTTCTTCCCGATACAATGCCAGCCTGTATGGTGTCAGCAATACTGCTCCGTGCCCAATTGGAAACCTCGGCCATATCAGCATAAGGACGAAGTGCTGCTTCTACCGATGGAGTAGATAGCTTTGCTTTTAAATTCGTGATCGTCATCGCTTTGGCAATAATCACCATCGCCTGTTCGCGGGTAATTTTGTCGTTCGGACGGAAGGTTCCATCTTCAAACCCGTCGATCAAGTGATATGCCTTAGCTGTATTTATGGCATTGTTGAACCAGTCTGCAGCCTTCACGTCCGAGAAGCCACTCACACCATTCTCCATCTTGATCCCCAGTCCACGAACGATGATCGCTGCAAATTCAGCTCGTGTAACATCTTGTTCGGGATTGAACATGCTGTTTCCTGTGCCTTCAACCACCATTCTTGACCCCATGTCGTTGACATCAGCTTTTGCCCAGTGGTCCGAGACATCACTGAATTCAAGCGGATGCCAGACAATCGAATAGGTACTATTCGTCAAGCTGTTGACCTTGGCGTAATATTTACCGTCGATTGTAACTATCTTAGTGGGTACATGACGAACTGTTCCGTCCGGTTCAACTACAACGCCTGTCGTAATCTTATTAGGATCAATTCCTTCTGGAATAGCGATAGTGCGTTCTACATAAATATTAAATTTAGATACTTCAACTGTTGTACCAGAACTTGTTGCTCTCACTGTAAAATCAAGGGGTGGTGCTACCAAAGTAAACGATCCATTTGCTGCCGCATCCGCTACCTTTTTCATACTTTCTGCTGTAGGCACTGCAATTTCAATCTGAATGGTGATATCCTTCAGTGCAACTGCCTTACCAACTTGATTGGAGATCGAGTCAATATTAATTTGCTGTGCGGGCAGGACGTACGTTCCCCGATCCGTTTTCATCTCTAATACAGCCTGTTTATTCTCCATATTTTTAACCATTTGACCATTCAGTTCGCCTACAATTATGTCGGACTTCACATTAACCGGAATGGTTACAATCGCATTTAGGCCTTCAGAGACAAGCTTGTCGTCCAGCTTTTTCTGGTCAATGGTAACTGTCGTCACCGTTTGATCATTTCGGTTACTTGTTGTTGCCGTTCCCGCATTCTCCACCTTACCGTTAACGAGCACATCAACGCCTGTTCCGGTCTGTGGTGTTGGTGTTGGTGATGATGTTGGAGCCGGTGTTGCTGCTGGTGCTGGTGTTGCTGCTGGTGTTGCTGTCGCTGTCGCTGTTGCTGTCGCTGTCGCTGTCGCTGTTGGTGTTGGTGTTGGTGTTGGTGTTGGTGTTGGTGTTGGTGTTGGTGTTGGTGTTGGTGTTGGTGTTGGTGCCGTTGGGATAACAGCATTAGATGCACCAGAAGGTACACTACTGCCCACTCCATTAATCGCCTTCACCGTAAAGGTATAACTTATTCCATTGGTTAAGCCTGTTATTGTAATCGGACTTGCAGTTCCGCCCATAACTACGTTTCCCGGTGAAGCTGTCACTTCGTATCCCGTAATTGCCATTCCACCATTATCGGTTGGGGCTGTAAAGCTAATTACGGCTTGCCCATTTCCAGCAACTGCTGATACATTCGTCGGGGCCGCTGGAATCGTAGCTGTAGTTACACTTACCGTATTCGAGTCCCCCGCATTCGCCCCGCCTGTGACTACCAATCGGAAGTCATAGTCTGTTGCTGCGGTGAGTCCCGTCACGGTCGCTGTTCCCGCATTCGCTACAATGGCACCCGTCGTCGCTGTGGTCCAGGTATTCGCTCCGGCTGGCGACTGCTGAATGATTACGCCTGTCGCTCCACCTGCTGGCGTCCAGCTAAACGTTGCGCTCGTGCTTGTCTTCGCTGTGCTTGCAAAGTCGGTGATTGGTTCTGCGTCAGTCGTTACATTTGCCGTGTTCGAGTTCCCCGCATTCGCTCCGCCTGTCACTACCAGCCGGAAATCGTAGCTCATTGCCGGACTTAATCCCGTCACAGCAGCTGTTCCCGCATTCGCTGCAATGGACCCCGTCGTCGCTGTGGTCCAGGTATTCGCTCCAGCTGGTGACTGCTGTATGATTACACCTGTCGCTCCATTCGCTGCCGTCCAGCTAAACGTTGCGCTCGTGCTTGTCTTCGCTGTGCTTGCAAAGTCGGTGATTGGTTCTGCGTCAGTTGTTACACTTACCGTGTTCGAGTTCCCCGCATTCGCTCCGCCTGTCACTACCAGCCGGAAATCATAGCTCATTGCCGGACTTAATCCCGTCACGGTCGCTGTTCCCGCGTTCACTGCAATGGACCCCGTCGTCGCTGTGGTCCAGGTATTCGCTCCGGCTGGCGACTGCTGAATGATTACACCAGTCGCTCCACTCGCTGCCGTCCAGCTAAACGTTGCGCTCGTGCTTGTCTTCGCTGTGCTTGCAAAGTCGGTGATTGGTTCTGCGTCAGTTGTTACACTTACCGTGTTCGAGTTCCCCGCATTCGCTCCGCCTGTCACTACCAGCCGGAAATCATAGCTCATTGCCGGACTTAATCCCGTCACGGTCGCTATTCCCGCGTTCACTGCAATGGACCCAGTCGTCGCTGTTGTCCAGGTATTCGCTCCGGCTGGCGACTGCTGAATGATTACACCTGTCGCTCCACTCGCTGCCGTCCAGCCAAACGTTGCGCTTGTACTCGTCTTCGCTGTGCTTGCAAAGTCAGTAATTGGCGCTGCGTCAGTTGCCGCACTTGCCGTGTTCGAGTTCCCCGCGTTCGCTCCGCCTGTGACTACCAGCCGGAAGTCGTAGCTCATTGCCGGACTTAATCCCGTCACGGTCGCTGTTCCAGCATTCACTGCAATGGCACCCGTCGTCGCTGTGGTCCAGGTATTCGCTCCGGCTGGCGACTGCTGAATGATTACACCTGTCGCTCCACTTGCTGCCGTCCAGCTAAACGTTGCGCTCGTGCTTGTCTTCGCTGTGCTTGCAAAGTTGGTAATTGGCGCTGCGTCGGTCGTCGCACTTGCCGTGTTCGAGTTCCCCGCATTCGCCCCGCCTGTCACCACCAGCCGGAAGTCGTAGCTCATTGCCGGACTTAATCCCGTCACGGTCGCTGTTCCCGCATTCGCTGCGATGGCACCGGTCGTCGCTGTGGTCCAGGTATTCGCTCCAGCTGGTGACTGCTGTATGATTACACCTGTCGCTCCACTCGCTGCCGTCCAGCTAAACGTTGCGCTCGTGCTCGTCTTTGCTGTGCTTGCAAAGTCAGTAATTGGCGCTGCGTCAGTTGTTACATTTGCCGTGTTCGAGTTCCCCGCATTCGCCCCGCCTGTGACCACCAGCCGGAAATCGTAGCTCATTGCCGGACTTAATCCCGTCACAGCAGCTGTTCCCGCATTCACTGCGATGGCACCCGTCGCCGCTGTGGTCCAGGTATTCGCTCCGGCTGGCGACTGCTGAATGATTACACCTGTCGCTCCACTCGCTGCCGTCCAGCCAAACGTTGCGCTCGTGCTTGTCTTCGCTGTGCTTGCGAAGTCAGTAATGGGTGCTGCGTTAGTCGTCGCACTTACCGTGTTCGAGTTCCCCGCATTCGCCCCGCCTGTCACCACCAGCCGGAAGTCGTAGCTCATTGCCGGGCTTAATCCCGTCACAGCAGCTGTTCCCGCATTCACTGCAATGGCACCCGTAGTCGCTGTGGTCCAGGTATTCGCTCCGGCTGGCGACTGCTGTATGATTACCCCTGTCGCTCCACTCGCTGCCGTCCAGCTAAACGTTGCGCTCGTGCTTGTCTTCGCTGTGCTTGCGAAGTTGGTAATGGGTGCTGCGTCAGTCGTCGCACTTGCCGTGTTCGAGTTCCCCGCATTTGCCCCGCCTGTGACCACCAGCCGGAAGTCGTAGCTCATTGCCGGACTTAATCCCGTCACAGCAGCTGTTCCCGCATTCACTGCAATGGCACCCGTCGTCGCTGTGGTCCAGGTATTCGCTCCGGCTGGCGACTGCTGAATGATTACACCTGTCGCTCCACTTGCTGCCGTCCAGCCAAACGTTGCGCTTGTACTCGTCTTCGCTATACTTGCAAAGTCTGTAATTGGCACTGGAACAACTGCGCCGTCAATCACGATATTATTAATCCCGTGCCAACTTGGAGTACTTGAATACAGAAGGACTTTATCTACGTTATCAAAATTCTCATTCAGGGAGACATTCTTGGCTACATATCCATCCATCATCTCATCTGTTTGAAATGAAGCATTCGCAACTATAATCCCGTCGCGGTATCCAACTACGGCAATTGTAATCGGAGTCATCTCACCATAATTTGAATACAGGAAACCATTGATCTGAAACTCTGCTCCATCTGCTGATTTTATCCCCATTCCTTTCCAGCCATTATTACTTAAGTCAATATCATAGCTTGAAAGTGCATTGAAAAAGTCATGCGCATACGAATCTCCATGTACTAATGTCTTTGGAATTATTGTTCCGTTAGTATCGCTGATATTAAAAAATTGTAAAGTAAGGTTAGGAATATTATACGAACCTCCATCGCCATCCTCAGCAATCCCGTCGTCCCATATGCCTGCGTTAGTTTCAGTCGCGTTAAAAGTCACTGTTGATGCCGCTGCGGATACAACCCCCATCATTTGAAAATTAGTGAGTCCTCCAGATAGAATGAGCATACAAAGGAGCAACATCAATGACTTTTTTAGAAATTTCATAGTATTAATAGATATCCGTCCTTTCATAGTTAACTAAGTCTACAGTTTCGACATAAAGCTTTGTGTTCCTTTAAATTTTTTATAAAAATTTAGATAATTCTAACGCTGAGTAGGCGATCTTATGTTATTAAGACAGACCATTCTGTGAAAAAGTAAAAAGAGCCAAGGCTGCTACAGCCCTGACTCTATTATTTAACTATTTACCTCCGCTGGCAGAGCTTCTCGTAGAGGCGTTCCGAGTACAATGCTGAATATACAGCAGCTTAATCTCCAAGTTCCTCCGCCCCGTCCTGCTCCCTACTCCCAAACTCATCAAGCAGCGCACGTACTTCACCAGTCGACTTGGTGTTCATTAAGCTATTTCTTAACTCACTGGCCCCGCGGAATCCGCGGACGTAGATTTTGAAGAATCGCTGAAGCGGGCTGAACGAACGTGGTGCCTGTCCTGCGTATTGATCATAGAGATCCAGATGCAGCCGCAGCAGATCAAGCAATTCCTCACTACTGTGCTCCTTAGGCTCCTGCTCAAAGGCAAACGGATTTTGAAAAATACCGCGCCCGATCATAATCCCATCCACACCGTACTCTTCAGCGAGCTTCAGGCCAGTCTGACGGTCGGGAATATCCCCGTTAATGGTCAGCAGGGTATGGGGGGCCACCTCATCACGAAGTTTCTTGATCTCCGGAATCAGCTCCCAGTGGGCATCTACTTTGCTCATTTCCTCTCTGGTGCGCAGATGAATGGACAGATTCACAATGTCCTGCTGCAAAATATGGGTTAACCAGCCGCGCCATTCGTCGATGTCCGTGAAACCGAGCCTTGTTTTGACACTTACGGGCAGTCCCCCGGCTTTGGCGGCCTGAATGATCTCCGCTGCGAGTTCAGGACGGCAGATCAGGCCGCTTCCCTTCCCGTTCTCTGCTACATTCGCTACAGGACAACCCATATTAATATCAATTCCCCGGAAGCCTTCCTCGGCCATACCGATGCTCATCTGCCGGAAGTATTCCGGCTTATCTCCCCAGATATGCGCTACAATGGGCTGTTCATCTTCTGTAAAAGTCAGACGCCCGCGTACCGCATGGTGCCCCTCCGGGTGACAATAGCTCTCTGAATTCGCAAACTCCGTAAAAAACACATCCGGTCTGGCAGCAATACTTACGACATGACGAAACACCACATCCGTCACATCCTCCATGGGCGCCAGTATGAAAAATGGCCGTGGTAAATCACGCCAAAAGTTATTTGTCATATTCAAAACCTCTCTATTTATACCGGGACAACTCTTTATCCCGAAGTAGTAAACTAACCTGTAAAACAAAGTATATCATAACCCCGTGAGAAGCATGCGCAGCCAATAAATGTGCATCTTTTGAATTGCAATTATATAGTTATTTTCAGGGATTGCACATGGTAAAATAAAGAAGAATTTACTATTAGGTAAATTCAAATTCGGGCGATAAAGAAGGAGAATACACATGAAAATATGCAGTGGCACTGCTCCGTGCAAGGTCTGAACCGGACGAAACTGCACGGAGCGGATTACAGTTCGTCCGTTCGGCTTTGCACTTTCATTGAATCGTTAAGAATTCTTTGAAAGAGGAGCAGAGTCATGATACAAACATTTAAAACGAACATCAGGGAGCTTCGGACTTTCCTGATTTTATGGATTACACAGTCTTTTTCAGCACTGGGTAGTGCAATGACCGCCTTCGCCTTGGTGATCTGGTCTTATCAGCAGCAAGGGTCAGCTCTTACCAGCTCGCTTTTGACCATCTGTTCTTACGCACCCTATGTCCTGCTGAGTATCTTCGCAGGTGCACTGAGCGACCGGTGGAACAAGAAGGCCACCATGCTGATCAGTGACAGCTTTGCTGCACTTTGTACCATTACGGTCCTTATTCTACTGATAACGGGTACACTCCAGATTTGGCATCTGTATTTGATCAATACCTTAACTGGACTGATGAACACTGTACAGCAGCCGGCGTCGGATGTAGCGATCAGCCTGTTGGCTCCGCAACAACACTACCAGAAGGTTAGCGGGATGCGCTCCTTTTCCAATTCGCTGGTTACCATACTGACGCCTATACTCGCCACTTCAGTGCTTTCATTTACCAGTATCCGGGTTGTTATTCTGTTTGATCTGATTACGTTTGCCACGGCATTCATGGCGCTGCTATGCTTTGTCCATATCCCGCCAGTTCCAACCCGGAGCAGCGCGGGAAGCGAGACAATATTACAATCTGCCCAAAGCGGCTTGCGGTATCTCCGGGACAACCGGGGCATCCTGGATTTGATCCTTTTTTTGGCCGTGATCAATTTTACCGCCTCGATCTTCAATGCTGCCCTGCCCGCAATGATGCTCTCACGTGTTGGCGGCGGCGAGTTCGCGCTGGGTATGGTCAACACCGTTACTGGGATAGCCATGATGGTCGGAAGCCTTTCGGTTGCTATTCTACCGCCGCCTAAAAGCCGGGTTCGGGTCATTTTGAATTGCCTGCTTTTCTCCATGAGCTCCGAGAATTTCATCCTTGCCTTCGGCAGAAGTACACCTGTGTGGTGTTTGGGCGCCATCCTCGGATGGGTATTCATTCCTGTGATGAACGCTAACATGGACGTACTTTTCCGCTCCACAATCCCGATTGAGATGCAAGGGCGTGTCTATTCGGCGAGGAATACCTTACAGTTCTTTACCATTCCTGTGGGATATCTGTGCGGTGGTGTGTTGGTTGACAGGGTGTTTGAACCCTTTATGGCCGTGCAACCGATAGACAGCCTGTGGGTCGCACTAGTCGGAACAGGAAAGGGCTCTGGAGCAGCCTTGCTATTTCTTGCGATCGGAATTTTTGGCGCATGTTCTTGCCTGCCGTTCCGGGCGGATAAGCATATCTGGAGATTGGAAGAATAGTATCTTCATTTCCAACTGCAATTAGCACAAGGTAGCTTATAACAGCTGCCCTGTGCTTTTTATTATCCTGCTATATCCCAGGTATCTGCCAAATGTGCACAGGGTGCTTGCCGGAGCCGCCTTAAAGAACGCAAAAAAAAAGCAATGGTTCGGTTCCATCGCCGTGCTTTTCGTTCCTCACTCATTAAGTTTGAATCGTTATCGTCGTCCGATAACCTTTCCTCTACTTTCATTATAACGCTTTATAACAATGATTTGTAGACTACTCTTTTGGAAATTCCTAACTTATACTGTTGTATACAAATCCAATAAAAGAGGTGTATTAAAATGGAGGACAAGAAAGATGTCTTGGATATGGGGCCATTTTTCCACGGGACAAAAGCCGAATTAAACATTGGCGATCATTTAGAACCACAACACTTATCGAATTACCAAGATAAAAAATCCAACCATATCTATTTCACAGCAACATTAGAGGCTGCTAAATGGGGTGCCGAATTAGCGGCCTCTACATTGAAAGAAAGAATTTATATTGTAGAACCATTAGGTGAATTTGAGAATGACCCGAACGTAACGGACAAAAGATTTCCCGGGAACCCGACACGTTCCTATCGATCTAAATCACCACTGAAAATCGTAGCTGAATTAAGTGCGTGGGAAAGACATTCCGATGAACAAATCAATCATATGATGACCTCCATAAACAAGCTGCATGAACAAGGGAAATTCGTAATTTACGATTAAGACAGATTATCTCCGTTTAATAAGCCAAACCCAAATGGGCAAATGGTAACAACTTACTTCTCATTTCTATAGACCAAAAGTCTTCTAAAAAATCTGCATGCTTAATTAACACTTCGTCTAATTCATTCTTGTTGTTACTTGAATTCATATCATCCTTGTGTATTCCTAAAGCTTCTTGATAATACAAATTCACATACTGTTCAACATTAAATAATACCTCTCTATAGAAATTAATATCTAATAATTCTGATTCCTGATAAATCGTTTGATCATCATTCAATATCTTGTAAGCATTCAGAGCACACCTGACAAAATAATCCTGTCTTGTTCTAAGCGGCAAATATTTAGAACTCAGATAGTCTCCCGGTTCTCTCTTTCGTCCCAATCCCATAATGCTAAATGTAATACATGAGCTAATAATTACCAAAATCAAGGAATGAATATGGTGCTTAAATAGATCAGGAATAATCTTATTGTAGGCTTCGATGTTTGGTGAAAAGGTGAACTGACCTATTATTCTTGTAGCAGCAAAAGCATCTGCATCCATCTCGAGTACTTGACTCTCTAAAGGAGGTAATTGATTTTCACTTGAATTCAGGAAAAGGGATAATCCCTGGGCTCCTGTTCTAAAAGACTGATAATAATCTAAATGGCCATTATAAATATGGCCTAATTCGTGGAAAATGATTAATCTTGTCGAGATTGCATGCATTAAATCTAAATATAAGTTTGCCTTTTCACTGTTATATGTCTTCTCACCGCCAGAGATGATCCTATAGAAATTAATGTTCTCTTTGTACAATAATGTGTTTAAGATATGAAATGTTTTCTCGAAGACCTCAGAATTCATTTTCAATTTATAGGTTTTATCATCAAATACGCTACTATTCGCGTTAAATTCCATACTATCTACAATGGCATAGTTTATATTTAGCTCGTTCCCCTTAAAAGCCTTTAAATCTTCATTACAATAATGAACTGAACCTTCAATATGTTCATAACAATTTTCCTTATACTTTTCAGAAAGCATACAATTTATCTCCCTCTAACTATTTAAATGAAACTTTCCAAGGATATTATTCTTAATTGATAAATTTCGGCATTTATCTCTATAAGTCCTCCAAGAACTACATTTGGGGAATGGTCAGAGACATAAATTGATACACATAGCAGAAACCGCGACAGCAATAGCTGTCACGGTTTCTATCATCCTTATGCGAAATTCTTACTTATTATACAGTCTGTAGAGGAACACCGCAGCTTCTGCTTTGGTTGTGTTTCCAGTCGGATTGACTTTGTTGCCGCTGCCTTCGATCAACCCTTCCTTAAGCATCGCAGCTACGCTGTTCACCGCATAGGAGGCAACTTCGGACTTGTCGGAGAATCTCTCCAAATCCGCAGCCTCACCCTGGTTATTCAACTTCTTCTCAAGTTTCAAGGCTCTTTCGGTCAACACCATCATGTCCTGTCTTGTGATCTTAGAGGTGCTGCCGAATCTGTCATTGTCTATGCCATTCGTAATACCAAGAGCTTTGGCAATTGCAATTTCATTATAGTAATAAGTACTCTTCTGTACATCGCTGAAATTCCCATTTACTCTTGTAGTCAAGCCAAGTGCCCTGACAAGGGAGTAGAGGAAATCTGCCCTTGTGATATCGGTTGAGGGATTGAATACATGACCCTCTGTCTTGAGAATATCCTTTGCCGCCAGTACTTCGGCCGCGTTCTTGGCCCATACTGCCGTTCCGAGATCTGTGAATGTCCTGGATACGTAAGCTACTGCGTAGTTGCTGAATTGAGTTGTTGTGAAGGTTACCATACCGGTCTTGGGAGCATAGCGTCCACTCGGTACTGTTCGAACATCTCCGCTTCCGTCAATGTACCAGACAACAATCATTTCGGGATTCTTCAATTCATCCGCAGACGGCTTGTAAGGCACGGATACGGTTACAGGTGCACTGGGATTGCTCCAGACCGTTTCTTTTCCATCCACCTTAAGACTAAGCTGTATGATCGGCCTATCGCCGAGAGCCGCCTTCACTTCCGCAGGGAGCTTGGACTTGTCGCCTTTTCCAATCTCCAGCGCTACTTCCTTGCTGCTGCTTTCAGTTGTGCCCGTCAACATATTACCGGGTATTACTACCTTACCCAGCACAGTGGAAATCGTGAGTTTGTCATCCTTTGTTCCGCTTGTCAGTGCTGCAGTTGGCAAGCATACCGAGTATGAATTCACTCCTTGCGCCACTGGTATGTCTAGGGTAACATTTTTCTCCATAAATTCCTTTACTTTTGCCAGATCCAGCGCCTTAACAAATGCGGTTCCATTCTCCACCGTTGTCTGCATGGTTACTTTTTGATCCTGAACAACTGGTACTGCAGGTGCAGGCGTTGAAGATGGTGTTACGGAGCCGGGGGTGGACGGAGTCTCTGTCTTGCTATTGGTTACTTTTAGGGTGTATGTCTTGACCCTGCCGTCTGCACCTGTTACCTCAACCTTTATATCCGTTCTTGTACCTGGTGTAAGCGCTATAGCTCCGGAAGCTGTACCGCTGGCTACCCCCGTGCCGTTCACTTTGATGGATGATCTGCTGTCTGCCGCCGCCGCTGTCACGGTAATGCTGCCAGCATCCCGCAGGGAAACATCGTATTCGGTGGTTGCTGCGTTGAACGCCGGCTGGAGTGTTCCCGCACTCAGAGTCAAGCTGCTGAGGTCCGCATTCACACTGCCGGGTCTATAGACTCCAAGATCGCCAAGGTCAATGGCATCGTTCCGGATTGTCTCATATTCGCCTGCAAAGTAACCATCCAGATACGAATGTCCAAGAATGAATCTGTCCGGATTCATGGCGCCATAGTAGCCGGCATTCGCATTGCTCTGACCGTCAAACAGGACATAACTTCCCTGCCATCCTGAACCGGATACGCCCCAGCTGATGATGTGATCGATATACGGGGCGAACTTGTTGAACATTTTGTACAGCAGCGCGTACTCATAACCAAGAGCATCCGACTGTCTGACATTAAGCACAGCAGGAGCGGTCGCGCCTCCTCCGGGAGCATCAGTCGGCACCTTAAGGTCAAGCTCAGAATAGGTAATACCAGATAGCAGGCCCCTGTCAATGAGAGAGGCATAGAGGGCCATCGCATATTGGTTATCGCTTGCAAGGGTCTTACCCACCGCGTCATGTCCCTGGATACCGATGTCTTCGATCAGGGGTCTTCCGTCATACAGCGGATCGGAGCGCCATGCGGTATTTAATTCGAGAACCATGTTGTAGACGGTCCTCGCTTTACTGCGGGTCGCAAGTCCGTAATCGTTGTAGGTCAGCTTCGGAGGATTGTCAACGATGTAAGCATCAATACTGCCGTTGTTGTCGTGCCCGTCGAGCTTCATGTACTCCGGAAGGTTCGCGTAATTGGCCTTGTAAGCTGCCGCCATCTTGGCGTTGGGAGCCGCGATATGTGCGTTTTTGAAGAGCAGGTATACGTAATGCTCCGTGATGTCGCCGCCAATTTGATCATCCGACATTGCAGCAAGCCAGTTGGTGTGTTTCAGGCTCGTTCTCCAGCTGTTCGCATTCGTGGGGATGAGTTCGCTGTGGCGGCTTTCGTGAACCTCTTCGTTGAGTACATCCCATGAATTGAAGGGGATGACTCCACGGGATACGCTTGAGCCGTACTTCGTATCTGTGGTCAGGAAGTGCCGCATCACATACATGGTGTGGTTAAACTGCACTCTTCTCGCCATTTCTTTGTCTACCTTAACTGTAGTTGTAACGCCGTTGCCCAGTCCGTAGAAATCGGTCGAGCCATTATACCCTGAGGAAAGGTTCGCGGGAATAATCTGCGTCATCCATCCAGGGGCCTGATTGTACCATGCCAGAACATGGCCGTGAGACTTGTACTGTCCGGGAGTTCCGGAATCCCTGATCGCCTGATAAGCGTTGGTCGGGAAGCTGTATTCCGCTAAGCCAGGGGTAGTGGTTGCGCCGTTCAGGGCCTCGCCGTTAACGCTTTTCAGCCATTCGGGGCCCCGGGGATGCGTTCCATCGGCCTTCAGATTGTTGCCGTCGACAAAGATTTCATAGTGATTGGCTCTGGTTCCGGTTACGGCTCCGGTTCCGATCGCACCGACCATGAACAGGCCATTCTCCTTATTGTATACACTCTTTAGAGGCGCTACGGCACTCTGGTGTTCCTTGTTGACTACGTCGGGAAGCGCAATGCCGTTAGGATCAGGTGCAGTAATCTGGATGTTGGCGACAAGCAGCATTCCGGTTTCCGCAGGACGGGCATTCTCACCATGAAGCTCAAGAATAAAGTTCGAGGAATTGCCCGTTGAGGCGGTAATGCTGTGATGAGCCTTCAACCAGGATTCACCGTTGTAGCTGCCAACCCAGTCGGGATTCAGGTTGTTGTACTGGTAATCCCTGAGGTAGGTATCGAGGTTAGTATTAGTATTTCTGATTCTCCACCTCATGTATTTGCCTTGCGCGCTCTTGGGATAGTAGACATCGAATTCAATCGTTGAACCCTCTGTGACATTTACGGCCGGGGACAACGGGGATTCAATACTTATGCCGCCGAACGTGCTTTTTCCGCTATGGGCGTAATTAATCTGGAGCACTTCAGCTTTGCCCTGGGAATCTGCAAAAGGATACGGAATCATTGAGAATGTGCCACCGGCAAAGTCGGCGGGGACACGATTGTCAAGCGGAGTTCTTGCAGTCCAGTTATTAGTGGGCGCAGTTACTTTTACAGGAACTTTACCCGGACCCGGATCAAGACGGAAATAGGGATCGGAACCGTCTGATTTGATCTTTCCAGTAAAAACCACGATTGCTTCTTTAAGAATCGCTATAGCTTCGGCGGTGGGAGTGTCCGCTTTGCGCGCGAACTCAAGAGCATTATTAAGAGCTTGGAGTTCGTCGACATGCACCCAAGGAAAAGCTCGGTTCACATCGGAACCATAGACGGATCCATAGACAGACTGACTGACTTGGAGCGGGAATTCCTGATTGCCGGTTTTTAACGCTTCGGCTTGAGCAATGAGGTCGTTCAGTTCAACTGACAGTTCGTCTCCGGCCGCAGCAGCTGGGACGGGAGCATATGTGAATACGGAGAACAACATGATGACGATGAGGAGGCGGGAGATGTTGATTACACATTTTCGACTGTTCATCTTAGTTTGACTCCTTTTCTTAAGGAAACCTCTAAAGTCTCGTTTTAGAGTCACCCCAATTAATATGTTGTTTTGGATGAAGATATCGTATTTCCTAATGTTCTCTCCTTTGGTTACGTCATGTCTGGCTTACCGATTAATCCAAACACCTCCCTCTGAACATAAATGGCAGACAAGGTTTGAAAACGCATTCACAATAGCGGACGGGTAGAAGACCTCGATTATTTACAGCCGTGACATTTGATGCAGCCTTGCATCTGCTGACCACACTAATCCGCCAAATACTTGCTGTAACAGCTTTCATAATAACAACAGGAAGGGAAAGTCTAAATATGGGTAATGCACGAATGATTTTAATATAATACGAAAATAGACAACTTCTCATCTGATCCTACATAAGCCTAATTGAACAGAATCCGGCCGAGTTCACATCAGGTCATTCACACGCCATTTGATTAATCAACAGCGCCACACTCTCCACATATGTGGAATAAGCAACGTCAACACATCTTGCCTATTTAATGGAATCCCTGATGGGCAATCATAGCAAAAAATTATTCAGCATTACAAAGCGGCAATTAGGGATTGTGTATATATGTGGAAGTATATTGTCAATATTTGTTTCTTGATAAGCAGCTCGGGGGTAATATATAAAGCGGCATCCGCATACATAACGGTCTGTTATTGGCATAAAGGACAATACGGTTGTCCTCCTGTGGATGATAAGCGCGATTATTACAGAATAGGAGAACAAAAATGAATAATCAAACCCAGGATACATATCGTTTTCAGGTCAACTTAAGCGGTATGATCAACATTTTGTCTAACCATTTGTATAGCAGCCCGAAGGTATTCTTGAGGGAGCTGCTGCAAAATGGCGTAGACGCGATTACTGCACGGCAGGCTTATTCCCAGGGTGGATACGATGGCAGGATTCATGTCGAGGTAAGCGAGACTTCAACCGGGGCGACCTTATTAGTAGAAGATAACGGGATCGGGTTAGACGAGTCGGAAATTCATGAGTTCCTGGCTATGATCGGACAATCCTCCAAGCGGGGCGAGGACTTTCTCCAGACCAACACCTCTTTTATCGGGCGGTTTGGCATCGGGCTCTTGTCTTGCTTTATGGTGAGTGACGATATCGTCATGGTTACACAATCCGCCAAGGGCGGACCTGCACTGGAATGGCGCGGGAAGCCGGATGGAACCTATACGATCCGCAAGCTCGAAGGGATACATGCTCCGGGAACCAAAGTTTTTTTGCGTTGCAAAGAAGGCTCCGAGCCGTACTTCAAGGAAGGCAATCTTCAAGAATGGCTGTTCCATTATGGAGCACTGCTGCCTTATCCCATCCAATTGGTGTCCAATCAAACCACTCGCTTGATTAATCCGCCTTCCCCGCCTTGGGTCAAAGATCCGCAGCTGGCCCGGAAGCATCGCAGCGAGGTGCTGGCCTTTGGTAAGCAGGTGCTTGGGGAGACGTTCCGGGATTTCATTCCTTTGCATACCTCCTCCGGCCGGACGGGAGGCATCGCCTTCATCCTGCCGCATGCAGTGAACTTGGGCGCCAAACGCAATCACCGGGTGTACTTGAAGCACATGCTGGTCTCCGAGGCCGCCGACAATGTCCTGCCGGACTGGGCGTTCTTCGTTAAATGCATGATCTGGACCGATGATCTACAGCCGACCGCTTCCCGGGAGCATTTCTATGAGAACGTCCAGCTGGAGCAGGTGCGGGAAGAGCTGGGGAACACCATTCGTCAGGAATTGATGCGGATGGCAGAGTATGATCCGGATCGCCTGCAATCCATCATTTCCCTGCATGCCTTATCCATGAAGGCCCTCGCGGTGGAAGATTCGTCCTTCTACTCGATTATTCACGAGTGGCTCCCGTTTGAGAGCACGTTTGGCACGAAGCCGCTTGGCGAGCTGAAGCAGCAATCCCCTCTTTACTTTACTGCTACGCTGGACGAGTACCGCCAGATTACCCATGTGGCTGCGGCCCAATCCATGCTGGTGGTGAATGGCGGGTATATTTATGATGCCGAGCTGCTGTCTCTGCTACCCCTAATTGACCCGGACGTGCAGACAGAACGGCTGCTGCCGGAGGAGGTGTCGTTATCTTTTACCGATATTACACCCCAAGAGCGGCTTGACTACTATGAATCCGTAAGATTGGCAGATAGTGTGCTGCAGAAATTCCGCTGCCAGGTGCAGCTTCGCCGCTTCAAGCCAGAGGAAATTCCTGTACTCTACACGCTGTCTCAGGAGTCCGCTCAATGGCGGGTTATGGAGGCAACCAAAGAAGTGAGCACCGACGCTCTGTCCTCCGTTCTGGGCAGCCTGGGCGCTACGTTAAAAGATACAGCGTACGCAACGCTTTATTTTAACCTGAACAATCCTGTCATTGAGCGGGCATTTCATCCGGCACACAAGGCAATGCTGCCTTCCATTATCGAGATGCTGTACTGTAATGCGCTGATGATGGGACATTATCCGATGAACCGTCAAGAGACAATGCTTCTGAACAAAGGCATTATTCAATTTATTGATTGGGGTATGACGGCCAGTCATACGACAGGAGGAGACGAGTAGATGAACCTTACCGGGATGAGTTTTGAAGAGCTGATGGACGAAGCCTATGACATGCCAGGCGGAAAGGCTAAGCTGGATCTGCTGGAGCAGGCGGTACGGGTGGCAGATGCCGCAGGAGATCTCGATCAGGGTTTTGAGGCACGCAGCGAAATCGTAGAGACGGGCAGCTTCCACGGCTATCCAATGAAGGCGCTGGTCGCCTTTTCCTGGCAATTGGGACAGTATGACAAAAATCCGGACCAGTTTGATAGCTTCACCCTGCTGTGGTCCTACAAGTGGGTTCTGGATCGCATCACCTCTTTTGCAGATATTAGCCGTGTTCAGATCGAGAACCTGCTGGAGGACATGAAGATACGTTTTGCAGCCGAAGGCTATAGCAGCCGTTCCTATCACTACTACCGGGCGCACATCTTCGCGGAGTTTGGAGAACTGGACCATTCTCAGGCAGAATGGGATATCGTGCAGGCCATGGATCGGGATGAGATGAGCGATTGTCCGGCCTGTGAGCAAAACCGCCTTGTCGAGTTTCTGGCGAAGCGGGGAGACGACGAAGGAACCGTGAAGGCGGCCGAACCGATTCTCAAAGGTAAAATGAGCTGCGGCGAGGTGCCTCATGTGACCATCACGAAGGTGCTGTTCCCTCTCCTGCGGCTGGGCCGTCAGCAGGAAGCAGATAAGCTTCAGAAGAAAGGTTTACAATTGGTAAGGGGTAACCGCGATTTCCTGTATCATCAGGGAGAGCACATCGGTTACCTGACCTTGACTGATCCAATCAAGGCGCTGGAGGTCTTTGAAGAGTATATTGCCTCCTCTCTCGATCATGAGAACCCGGTCGACCGAATGATATTCAACGCCTATTCGGCCAAGCTGTTCCGCCAGCTGGCGGGAGAATCCATCCGGTTCCAGGTCAAGCTTCCGGCAGGACACCCGTGTGAGCACCAGTCCGGGGAGGTAACGTTGCTTGCGAAGCACTTCCAGCAAGACGCTCTCGCCACAGCGGAAAAACTGGATAACCGAAACGGTAACGATTACTATACCGCACTCCTGCAACGATTGTAGACTATGTTCCTGTTCCAGTTTCACATTTTTATTATAGGCACAGTGTTAGACGCAATGATGCCTTATCCTAACCTTTGATGCGCTTATCGTAGCGCCGCTGTCCAATACAAACAATAGACCGCACTGCCGGCAAAGGCATGCGGTCTATTTGATTCCGGTACTCAAAAACCCTTATAAATTAAGGAGCAAACAGCCTCTACATGCACCGTATGCGGGAACATATCCACCGGAGTGACCTCCACTGTTTTGTACCCGCCATCCTCAAGCACCCGCAAATCCCTAGCAAGTGTCGATGGATTACACGACACATACACCACCCGCTCCGGCTTCATCGCCAGAATCGTATCCAGCAGGTGCGGATCACACCCCTTACGCGGCGGATCAACAACGATTACGTCCGGTGCAACGCCCTGCTCTTTCCAGGCAGGAATGACATCCTCAGAGGCGCCAACCTCGAACACTACGTTGTTCATATGATTAAGCCGGGCATTTGCCCGCGCATCCTCGATAGCTTCAGGCACAATCTCTACGCCGTACACTTTAGCCGCATGCTGGGCCAGGAATAGCGAGATCGTCCCGATGCCGCAGTAGGCATCGATCACCGTTTCGTTGCCAGTCAGTCCGGCATACTCTACGGTTTTGCCGTATAGCACCTCAGTCTGTACCGGATTCACCTGGTAGAACGAACGGGCGGAGATGGCGAACTGCACATCGCCAATATAATCGTAGATGACATCTCTGCCCCACAGTACGCGGGTTTCGTTGCCGAAGATCACGTTCGTCCGCTGGGTGTTCACGTTCTGGCAGATGCTCTCCACCTGCGGCAGCGCATCACGGATGCTGCCGATCCAAGCGTCCAGATGCGGGATGTCGCGGCCGTTGGTTACGAGGACGAGCATCATTTCGCCGGTGCGGAAAGCTTTCTTCACCACGACATGGCGCAGCAGACCTCGTCCGGTTTCTTCGTCGTAGGCAGAGATGCCAAGCTCTCTGCCGATTCGCTTCACCGCAGCTACGACGTCGTCGTTATGTTCGTGCTGGATCAGACAGGTCTCCATGTCGATAATCCGGTGGCTGCCGCGGGCGTAGAAGCCGCCGACCAGACCGCCTTCGGTGACACCTATTGGCACTTGAGCCTTATTGCGGTAGCGCCAAGGCTCGTCCATACCCAAGGTAGGCCGAACGATGATTCCCTCAACTGGAGAAACTGTGGCATTTGTACTTGCCACATTAGAACCTTCAGCCGAAGAATCCGCAGCACCTGTATTCGTCCCATTGCCGTTCTCATCTGTCGCCTCCGCGCCCGTGTAGCTAGCTTCGCCCTTAACACTGCCACTCCCCGCACCTCTACCCGGCGCACCAGTTACATTCAGCTTCCCAATCCGCTGCAGGTTGTCCACCACCAGCTGCCGTTTCCACGCCAGCTGGGCGGTGTAATCCATATGCTGCAGCTGGCAGCCGCCGCATTGATCATAGATCGGGCATGGCGGCTGGCTCCGGTCGCTGCTGGGCCGTACAAGCTCGAGCAGCTTGGCATAGCCATACTGCTTCTTGGTCTTGAGCACCTTGGCCCGGACCTTCTCACCGGGAAGAGCGCCCTGCACAAAAAGGGTAAAGCCCTCGACCCGGCCTACCCCTTCACCTTCATGGGTCATGCCGATGATATCGAGCAGGACCTCATCATTCTTATTCACTGGCAGTCCGGCGACAGAGGCCGGTCCAGGTTCAGGGCGGCTTGCGCTGCGTCCACTGCGGTGTTTACTCATGTGTATAGGTTCACTTCTTTCATTATCTTCACGATTCATCTTGTTATGGCCAATCCTTGTAATCTATCGCTTACGGACTGTACAGCCTCTATTGGGCAGAAAAGGGATACTTTAACTGACTAACGGACCGTAGCGCGCTTAAGACTGCTTCACCAGCCATTTTCAGAGGAAATACCGGTAAATAAGCGCACTGGGGTCCGTTAGCTTGTGTAAAATCGACTCTCGCCCGGAATAAGAGCCGCTCAGTCCGTTACGAACTAGACATCCCTCCCGATCGGGAGCTCGTTGCGATATCACCGTAATCTGATGACCCCGCGGCCGATTTTCTCCAAATCCAGACCCGGACAACCCTCTAGTTATTCTGCGCAAAAATCCGCAAATGCTGCGGAAGGATCTGGAACTTGCCTGGCAACGTGCCGCCGAGTTCCCCGTCCAGATTAAGCTGAACATATCCCGGGGAGGTGACCTCCATCGCATCGGTACGGAAGTACACGACTTTCTTGTCCTGCAGATGCTCACCACGGATCGCCAGACTAACCAGGCGGATGAACTCGGCCAGATTGCATTTCTTAACGGCAATCACGTCGAACAGCCCATCGTCGATCCGGGCATCCGGAGCAAGCTTCTCGAAGCCGCCTACAGAATTGGTATTGGCGATGAGGAATAACATGAACTCATCATGAATCAGTTCCTGGCCATTGGCACGGATGTACAGCTCCTGCGGTGACAGGCTGGCCATTTTTTCAATACCCTTCAGGTAGTAGGCAAGCTGGCCCATCATAGTCTTCAGCCTGCTGGGAACCTCGTATGTCAGCTCGGTCAGTCTTCCGCCGCCGGCTATATTAATGAAATAACGGTCGTTAGCTTTGCCGAGGTCAATCAGGCGCGATTCCTGACGGAGAATCAGATCAACAGAATCCTCCCAGTTCTTCGGAATGCCCATCGCCCGGGCAAAATCATTAGTTGTACCCAGTGGCAATACACCAAGCGGGGGAAGATTCGGCTTCTCAGCCATGCCGTTAATCACCTCGTTCAGCGTACCATCGCCGCCCGCCGCAATAATCAGATCATAACACCCGCGCTCGACAGCCTCCGCTGCCGCTGCCGTAGCATCTCCCTCTCCGCTTGTTGCATGGCACGAGGCTTCAATGCCGCCAATATCCAGCCGGTCCAGAATATCGGCGAGCCGTTTCTTCATTTCTTCCCGACCGGAAGTGGGATTATAGATCAATCTCGCAGTTTTCATTACCGGAACGCCACCTGTTTATATAATAGATAACCTTACTGATTATACCCAATTCGGAACCCTACAAGCAATGTCGGTAAGCAGAAGCGGCTTCGCCATCCTGGTATAAGGGACTCTGCAAACGAAGAAATCTTACTCTCTATCGCTTTCAGGTGCCGTTTCAACGAGAAGGGTTTCCTCAGCAGTAAGCATAAATCAGTGTATGCGGCAGGAGGTGTAATAAATACCGGAAGCGCTATCTTTTGCAGCACAATATTCTTAACAGCTTTGCCGGATCCGCTCCAGCATAACCTTTACCTGCTGCTCTATCCAGTGCGGCAGTAAGGGATGCGGCAGCAGCGTCTGTCCCGAATAGGCATACTCCAGACCGAGGAGCCGCTCGGGAATCACACGCTTGGTGAAATAGCCTTCACTCAAAAAAAGCGGAGCCACCAGTACGTCATGCCCCTGCTCCCGCCAATATTCCACCTTGCTCCGCACATTGTCCGGGTTCAGCAGACCGTAGTCCGCCGCTGCGGCTCCGCTAATCTGGCGGACGCGCTCTGCCAGCGAGGAGATTCCCTGCTGCCAGCGCTGCCGGAAGCCCTCATGGACGCTGCCATGGCCTACGAGCAGAATCGTCTCCCGCTCCGGGTGCTTAGACAGTTCACGCAGCTTGTCCCAGATCATAACAGCAATATCCGGATCGTCATCGACCGGGTAACCGTAATGCACCTTGGCCTTGACGTCAAAAGGCTCAAGATCCGTCTCCTTCTCCGGCGCAGGTTTGGCACCCAGCGCATACTCTATTTCATCGACATGCGTACTGCCGGAAGAAACAAACAAGGGGATCACAATAATATCTGTGACCCCTTCATATTCCAGACTATCTATACCATCTTGAATTAACCGGCCTTCGACCAGCTCCAGAAAAGAAACCGCAACGGGCATCTCCTCCTCCAGCACCAAATGGCTTACAGCTTCCTCGACAATCGACACCCAGGCTTGGTCGCGGGAGCCGTGACTAATAATCAGTACGCCCGTCTTCATGGTTTATCGTCCCAGACGTTCCAGCGTTAATTTGTATCCGTCATTTCCGTAGTTCAGGCAGCGCTTCACACGCGAAATTGTCGCCGTGCTGGCTCCGGTCTCCGCTTCGATCTGATTGTATGTAGACCCTTTGCCCAGCATACGTGCGACTTCCAGACGCTGCGAAAGGGATTGAATCTCATTCACCGTGCACAAATCATCAAAGAAAACATAGCACTCTTCCATATCTTTTAATGTTAAAATGGCTTCAAATAATTGGTCTATACTTTTATCGTTTAGCTTCTTAAGCTGCATCGATTATCATCCCCTAAAGTTTGGTCAGTGCTGATATCACTGATAAGATATCCTTCAAAAAAAAGAGTTCAAAAGCTTAAATGTAATGACTATCTTGCCTCTACTATATTGTACTGGAGCACATTTTTCAAGCATTAACGATTTCACGCTGTAATGAGCGAAAATGACGGACAAACGTCCACCCCACGTGTACAAATTCAAACCTGCTCACAAGCCTCTGCTCAGAATCCATAAGAATTTACTGCCTTAACTATAGTACTACATAAGTGCCGAAAATCAAGCATGGTCACGGTTTCTTCACTTCCGGCACCGGCAGGTGGGCATCCGCCCTTTTCCGCTGCTATCCCGGTAAACCGGGCGTTCGTCTATACCTTATGTTCGCCTATGACATACAGTATAGCAAACCACTAACGAAGGAATGTGATGTTATGCCTGATCATTACTATAATCATTCCCGCCGGGGCGGGCGTTCACTGGCCGAGCCGTATCCTTCATCGCCGTATCCCGGGATCAGTTCATATGCCTACCCTCCCGTCTACGGGCAACCCGGAATGCTACCTGCCGTAGGTGCAGAGGCAGCCGAAGAGACCGCACTCGCAATACCCGTTGCCGCTGCCGAAGCCGCTACTGCCAAACCCGGCGGGCTGCTTGGAGGACTAGGCAATCTCGGCAATCTCGCCAACATGGAACAGATCAAGGGGATTGTTGACCGGCTGGGCGGCGTCGACGGCATCGTCAATTCCATGGGCAAGGTGCAGAAGGTTATGCAGGGATTTCAGCAGATGGCCCCGATGGTGAAGCTGGTCATGGGCAGCTTTGGCAAGAAGAAGGGCTCGGGTGCAGGTGAGCTTGCAGCTGAAGAAGATGCAGCACTCTACAGCCCCAAACGGCGCAAGAAGAGACGCCAAGGATCACAGCCACGCAAAAAAACAGCGCCGAAGAGCCGGCGCAAATCCTCCCCCGCCTCTGTTAAACGCCGCCGGAAGTAGGCGGCTTTTTTAATGCTTTTTGACAGGTATCAAGGGTTCTGCAGTGCAGTACATCGCTGCCCCGCTCCATGCTTAGAACACCACAAAAAAAAGCGTACCTCTCAGGGTACGCTTCAGGCAAACCTGGCGCTAGCTTCATACTTTTCTCAGCACTTTACTTAAACCAGCCACTACGCCGGAACCAGCGGAACATGCCCACACCGAGCACCAGCATCAGCATCAGCACCCCAAAATAGCCATATTTCCAGTCCAGCTCCGGCATGACCCGGAAATTCATCCCGTAAATCCCGGCGATCAGGGTCAGCGGCATGAAGACGGTCGTAATCACCGTCAGGGTCTTCATGATCGAGTTCATCCGGTTCGAGTTGAGCGAGATGTAGCTGTCGCGCAGATCGGCGGTCATTTCCCGGTCCACTTCAATCATGTCCGTCAGCTTCAGCAGATGATCGTAGATGTCCCCAAAATAGATCCGTTCCTCCCCATTGCTCTGCACATGCTGGGAGTTCACGATCCGGTACATCAAGTCACGCATCGGCACGATCGTCCGGCGCAGCTTAAGCAGCCGTCCGCGTACATTAAAAACCTGGCTCATGAGGTCTTCGACAGACTCGCTGCCGCCCTGGCTCTCCAGATCAGCAAGCTCATCCTCCAAAGCGTACAAGCTTGGAAAATACCGGTCTACCAGCTTATCCATCACGGTGTACGCAGCAGCCATAGGACCGCCGGACCAGCCTTTGCGGCTATGAATTTCTGCCTTTACCATCTGCCAGGCTTCATCCATCTCCGGTTTCTCCTGATGGTGATAGGATACGAGAAAGCCTTTGCTGAGGAACAGGTCAATCTCCTCGGCCTCCAGCGTCCGTTCATTCAGCGCATGCAGTACAAAAAACTGCACGTTCTCATAATAATCCAGCTTCGGGCGCTGCAGAATATGCATGCAGTCTTCAATCGCCAAGGGATGAAAATGAAAATAAGTATCCAGCAGCAGGGTCTCCTCCGCTGTAGGGGTGGAGAAATCCGCCCAAATCCAGGCATAGTCTGCCAGGGTAATGTCCTGAAGCGGCAGATCCGTCAACACCTCACCCTTATGTGTAACTGCAAGCGTTCGTATCATATAAGGCCTCCGTCTATTACATCTTCCCATCGCTCTTTATTGCACGTAACCATTGTACAGCAAGAAGCGCTTTCACCCCAAATGGTCTGCCGCCGCTCCCCGCTCAACAAAAAAAGATGTCCGCAGCCATCCGTGGCTTCCGTGACATCTTGATAAGCAGCAATGCTGCTTAGAATATGATTTTGAATATAATCCCTGCCAACACAGCGCTGATTGGAATAGTAATAAACCAGGTGATCACAATTCGTCCAGCGACTCCCCATTTCACAGCAGAGAAGCGTTTGGCTGAACCTACACCGAGAATGGACGATGTAATGGCGTGTGTCGTACTTACCGGCAAGTGCAGCAGTGTAGCCGAGAAAATAACAGAAGCGGCGGAAATATCTGCAGCGAAACCGTTAATAGGCTCAATCTTGAAAATCTTCGTTCCCATAGTCTTAATAATCTTCCAGCCGCCAATCGACGTGCCCAGTGCCATGGACGTTGCTGCAGCGATTTTTACCCATAGAGGAACTTCCATAGTCTCCAGACGTCCGGAGGTAACGAGTGCAAAAGTGATAATCCCCATCGCCTTCTGCGCATCATTGGTACCGTGTGTGAAGGATTGAAGCGCCGCCGTAATAACCTGCATGGAGCGGAAGCCCTTATTCACGGTATGCGGACTGCGTTTGGCGAAGATCCATTTCAGAATCGTCATGACGATGTAACCAATGACAAAAGCAATCAGCGGGGAGAATACGAGCCCCTCGACAATTTCAATAAAGCCATGCCATTTGATATGCTCCGTACCGGCACCTACGTAGACCGCTCCAGCAAGCGCACCGATAAGCGCATGGGAAGAGGAGGAAGGAATCCCCAGCCACCAGGTTACCAGATTCCAGATAATCGCAGCGATCAGTGTCGCTATGACGATGTCTATCCCGTTATCCAGCAGGGCTGGATCGGTGATGCTGCCCCCGATTTTTTTGGCTACACCCGTAAACATCAGTGCCCCGATAAAGTTCATCGAAGCCGCCATCAGAATAGCGGTCCGGGGACGAAGCGCCCGTGTGGAGACCGAAGTGGCAATCGCATTAGCGGTATCGTGGAACCCGTTGATGAAATCGAATGCAAGCGCTAGAAAAATAACAAAACCTAGTACAAATATTGATGTTTCCATTTTTCCAGGCCCCTTATGAGTTGCGCATGATGATCGATTCCAGCATGTTCGCTACATCTTCGCATTTATCGGTTGTAGTTTCTAGCCGCTCGTACAGCTCTTTGCGCTTAATCAGCTCAATCGGGTCTTTTACCGTTTCAAACAAGGCTTTGGTACAGATGCGGAGCACTTCGTCGCCCTGGTTCTCCAGATCGTTCAGACGGATAGTGTACTCACGGATCGCCAGCAGCTTCTTCTGGGAGAGCAAATGAACCGCTTTTTGAATTTCATAGGCGGACTGGCGGAGAATCTCTGCGAATTGCACGATATATTCGTCCGGCTCCAGCAGATTGTACATATAGAAACGTGAAGCTGAAGCTTCCAGACCGTCAATAACATCATCCATACTGGTGATGAGGTCCATAATATCGTCGCGTTCCAGCGGTGTGATAAACGTCTTGTTCAATTCCTTGATAACGGTGTGCGTGTACGTGTCGCATTGGGATTCATATTTCTTCATCACCGCTGCGAAATTCTCGACATTCTCCCGCAGAGTCGTAATATTCTGAGCGAAATAATCTGCCGCCTGGACAATGGTATCAGCCATGTTTTCCAGCGTCTCAAAGAATATGTCCTTTTTTCTCAACTTCATTAGTTTAAACCCCTTTACATAAAATGCAGCCATTCATATGTAAACAGCATGAAAATGAATGACAACCCTTGTTATCTTATCATATCAATAGGAGGGATAGAAGTAAAAGAAACGAACTTTTTTACACTATAATAACAATTCCCTGTAATCGTAAAAATAATCATCCAAACCGCATGTTTTGGCGTCTCTACCCGTTAGGCACTGGAGTCGGTGCATATTGAATATGACTGCTGAAGGAAGGAGCGTTCGGCACTATCAGAATATGAGTGATTCCGGGGTACATCAGCGCCTCTGTGCCATCATTCTTCACGAAGCGGATCACATCTCCAGGCTTGCGTGACCATCTGCCCTTCTGTACTTGTCCACGCTGAAACAGCACGGCCTCCCCTCCCAGCTCGATATCGATCTGCAGTCTTCCCACGTCATCGAGCACTTTATGATCTGCCCCCATCACCATCACATTGGCCGCCTCTACCGGATTGCCGTTATTCAGGTCCAGATGCGGCTTACCGTTCACCCAGCGCTGATAGGTCTCACGTTCATTGCTGTATTTGTACCCTACGTTATAGCTTTTCAGCAGAAAATTGACTGTGAACTCTGCTGCAGGCTTCCCCTCAACCGGCACATAATTGGGATCTGTGAAAAGATACCCGGGAACCTCCACTGTTCCGGCGTATCCGAGCTTGTCCGCACCCTCGCGCAGCTTGGCGGCATTGCTGTACAGATTATGAGGCGCTTTGCGCGCTTTGTCGCGCCAGAAGTAAGCTCCGGCTCTGCCGATCTCGTCCATGTCATCCTTTTTCTCCTTCTGGAGAATGGCATACGCTGCCTGGCTACCTCCCGCATGTACCGTTACACCGCCGTAGCTTTCACCGATGTCGATGAGATACGGGCGAATGCTGCGGATCGGTCCGATTTTGACCACTCCGGTATGACTTTGGAAAATCCCGATCAGCCGTGTAATTCCGCCCTCGGCCAGCACCTCGTACAGAATATCCGCTTCGCTGATTCCTGACTGCGGCCGTGCAGCAGGTGCGTTGTTGATCATCACCGCCAAAGGGCGGGGCAGAACGCTCTCTTCCAGCGGAAGTCCGGTCAGCCCGGAGGTGATTCGCCCAATCACAGGCTCGTCCGCCGGTGATGGCTCCGCAGATGTGACCGGAGACGGCGCAAGGGTTGGTACTGCCGAAGGTGAAGGCGCAGTCACTATTTCCGCTTCCTTTTCCCCGCAAGCAGAGAGCAGCAGGGCCGCAAGCACACAGCCGGTGATCAGGCGGGAAGAATATCGGCTTAGGGTCATATGTGTTTTTCCTCCTAAAAGTTTTATGGAGCCTTACTTCGTGATCTTTCTACGTAATAAAACTGGCATCGGAAGCATGAGCTTAGTTTTATGGAGCCTTGCTTCGTGATCTTTATGTAAGCTATCTCCCATTTAATCATAGCGGAGTTCATTTGTCTTGATTCCCTCACTAAAAAAGATACAACCCCTCTTCAGGCTGTATCCCTCATGTATCGTATGTGTGATTTAGTCCATCATCCAGCAGTTGAGACTAAGTGTCCCGTATTGATAGGCTTGGATCATAAGCTGCGCACTTCTGCCTTCGTCGGCTGTTCCCATCACATAGAAGAGCGGCACAAAATGCTCCCGCCCATAGCTGGGAACCGCATCGCGCACATGCGGCGCTTTTTTCTCGTAGGCGAATAGTGCAGGCAGATCCCATACTTCAAGGCCAGCTGCGATCCAGGCATCAAAGTCAAGGGCCCATTGCACCGGCTGGTCGTCCTGCTTCAGCAGCCGCAGATTATGAACCAGCCCCCCGCTTCCGATCAGCAGAATACCCTCATCTCGCAGCGGAGCCAGCATCTTGCCGATATTATACTGCTCCTCCGGGGAGCGCAAGGAATCGACAGACAAGGCCACTACAGGGATATCAGCTGCCGGGAACATCTTCTTCAGAATGACCCAGGTTCCATGATCGAGCCCCCGTCCCAGCACCGGCTGGTGGGGAAGATTCTTGGCGGCAAAGAGTTCGGAGATTCGGCGGCTGAGTGCAGGATCTCCCTTTGCGGGGTAGGTTAGCGAGTACATCTCGTCCGGGAATCCATAGAAATCATGCATGGTTTCGTGCTGTCCGTCCACCGTAATCAGCTGCTCAGGACTGTCCCAATGTGCTGAAAAGACAACGATCCCGCGGGGGGTACCCAGATCAGCACCCAGCCGTTCCAGGAAACGGGTATATTCGTTATCCTCAAGGGCAAGCAGCGGAGAACCATGTGCAATAAAAAATGCCGGTAATTTCATAGGGTGCCCACCTCCATAACCCAGTATATGGTCTGCATTTTTATTTTACCGCTTATTCTGGGTTAATGCGAGCGGAGGACGACCCCTATATCATCCAGTTCTGCCACTCTTCCTGTATATGCTCCTGCTGATTCATCCAATCCTTGGTGCGCTTCAGCACCTGGGCCTGCGCCGGGCCTGATGAGAAGGTATGATCCCCCTGAAAAATCACCTCTTTGTCGCAGCGCCCCTCAGGGCGTGTCCAGAACAGTTTCTGGTAGAGGAACGCATAATCCACAGGAATCACATCATCTGAGGTTCCGTGGATCACCAGTACATCGCCGCTGAACTTGCCGGCTTCCTGAAACGGCTGATAAGCAGCAAGCGAGTTGAAATAGACGGGTGTAAAAGAATAGCCCGCAAAATCCGAAGAACCACTCTTCACCGAACGGTCAAAAGCTTCCCGGCCCACGATCTTCACAATATCATTGAATGGATAGCCTACCGCTGCCCACAGGACCAGATTCTTGACGCGGCGGTCCCGGACCCCGGTGAGCAGGGCCACCGCGCCGCCAAGGCTGTGCCCGATCAGCGTGACACGCTGAGGATCTACATCTGCAGAGCTGATACCATAATCGAGGACGGCCCGGGTCTGGGCTATCATCGATTCCATATCTTCACTGCCATAATTCCCGCTGCTCTCTCCGCAGCCCACATAATCAAAACGGATCACCATATATCCGTCAGAAGCCAGCTCGCGGGCAGCCTTGACAAATATACGGTCGACTCCGATTCGGTTACCGACGAATCCATGGCAGATCACCGCCAGCGGCACCCTATCCTTGCAGCGTCCGGAGCTCCCCTTTTCCCTGGATGGATAATGGATGCTTGCCGTTAATTCTTCCCCGTTATGACGAATAGTAATATTCCGTTCCATTGCTGAACCCCTCCTTAAAAAGGCAACCTATTTCAAATTGTAATTATCCCGATTAAATTAGTCAGATTAATATCTTCATTATACGTTTTGCGTGTCTCTTGTCAATAATAAGCAGGAATAAATCAGGCAGTACCGGCGAATAAAAGACCCCTTCTGCTCCTCATGGAGCAAAAGAGGCCCAGCACAGGAGGAACCGTGCTTCAATTACGCATTATTCATAGCTTTCATGAAACATATCATGCGTCTGCCGTCTGCCCTGCCAGCCTTCCAGGCCATTGTCGGGCGTATCCGATTCAGAATCCCATAAGCTTAAGCCATCGGAATTACCCCAATCTCCCACTTCACCCGCAAGCGGAGGCGCGAAGCCATCACCCACGAATTTGCCTGGCTCTTCTCTGTTATCAGTCTCCATAACGCTCCCTGCCTTCCTTGTAGCCGTAGTAGTGAAGCAGAAACGTTACTAGTGTTCACTCTTCCAAACGGATTATTCATCCCGGACCGGAAATGCTTGTCCTTGCACACAACCGCCACCCAAACGTATACTCTAGGTTAAAGGCCTATTCCGACCCACTACTGGAGGTTTATATTTTTACTATGAAAGTCAAAGCTATGATGAAGCAAAATAACGTGCTGCGTGAGCAGATGACACCGTTCAACCGCTCTTATTATGAAGATATGCTGCTGGGGCTCCGTGCCAGCAAAGTAGACCCGGTCCGCACCGAAGAGCTGCTGCTTGAGGCGGCTGCACTTCTGCTGGAGGGCCAAAGCAAGGGTAAAAACGCCAAACAGATTTTTGGCGATCATCCTGAGGACTACTTCAAAGAGATTACCGGCAAAACTTCTGTCCCCAAGGAACGCAGCAAGCTGAACCACTATCTGATGATTTCCTGCGCTGCACTGACTGGACTATTCAGCGTGTATGCCATTGCAGGTCTGATTCTGTCATGGAGTACCGGGGAACCGGGCATGTTCGGTCAGATCAGTATATTTACCATCCTTACTGTGGGCGCAGGGGCCATCGTCCTTATAGAGATGATCATGAGATGGATGTCCTCCTTGTCCGAGGATGATGCTCCACAGCCCAAGGCATTCGATATCAAGGCACTCGGAATTTATGTAGGTATTGCTATCCTGGTGGTCTTCCTTGGCGTGTTTCTTGACAATCTGTTTCCGGTCATTTCCATCTCTCCTTGGGTAAGTCTGATTCTCGCCGTGACCGGCGGCCTTTCGCTAAAGTATTTCTTTTTCAGATCATAGATGTCAGGATTCTCAGGTCAACTCAAACAGGGGGAAATGTCCATGAAAATGAAAACAATTCTTCTATCTGCCGCTATAGCTGCCATTCTGGGACTGCCGTCCGGGATTAACGGACATGTGCTTGCCAAGAGTTCATCCACCGGAACCGAGGGACTTTCTGCCCCTGGTAGCAAGGTAACCGCGGAGGCGGGCAACAGTCATGCTGAGGCGGTGTACAAGGCGGCTCTGCCCCTGCTGGCCTCTTCCGCCAGATTACCAGAAGCACTACGATTCTTGAACAACAATATATATGCCGTCAGTCCCTATCAGGCAACCGTCTTAATCCTGAAGCTGGAGAATCTCCATAAGGCCACCATGAAGACCTGGGAGAGCAAATTCAGCAGCAGCAGTGTTCAGCGGAAGCTGACCTCAGTCTACAAAGCAGGTATCAGCATGACCAAGCTGGCTGAGATTACGGAGGACGCTTCTCTGCGGGACCTCCTGAAGAGTGCAGGGGAAAGCGGCTATAAGCTGGAGACTGCTGAAGGCTCCTTTTTTCCGGTAATCGATTATGCGGCTTACCGCAAATACAAAGTTTACGTTATGAATGATATCCGTGATTATATTTCCATTATGGCCACCGAAGCAGATCTGCCTTCTTCAAAAGATAACGGACTGGTCATTTCCTGGGGGGATGTTGCCGCCCGGGCGCTGGCCCAGGAGGAATTCATCCAGAGCCATCCCAAATCGAACCGCATTTCGGCAGTGAGGGCCTTATATTCCACCTATGTAATCAATACCTTTTATGGGCAGAATAACACCCCGCTTTTCCACTATGACAATCTGGAGATGGATCTGGAGGCGCAAAAGGCCTACAGCAGTATTCTCAGCAAGAACAACGGCAGCAGCCCTTTTCTACTGAAATTGGAGGGCTTCATGAAGCTCTTGAAGGCGAATGGCTATAAGCTGGATGATGGCATTACCGAATATCTGAAGACAGAGGTTCCCCAGTCGTAAATCCCTAGATTGTAAAAAAGGCCTGCCCCCTAACTTCCTGGGGCGGGCCTTTTCGTCTGTTTTTAATGAAAGATTAGATCAGCATATTAAACAAGTTCGGATCTTTATTAATTTCCAGATAATCCACACCTTTTTGCTGCATCCGTTCAATGAGCGGGGTGTAGTCCTCTTTATGCTGAAGCTCGATTCCGACCAGCGCCGGGCCGTTTTCCTTCTCATTCTTCTTCGTGTATTCGAAACGGGTGATATCATCCCCGGATCCAAGCACCTCAGCGAGGAACTCGCGCAGGGCACCGGCGCGCTGCGGGAAGTTAACCATGAAGTAATGCTTAAGACCTTCATAGATCAGCGAACGTTCCTTGATCTCCTGCATCCGGTCAATGTCATTGTTGCCGCCGCTGATAATGCAGACCACCGTTTTGCCGCGGATCTGGTCACGGTACAGATCAAGTGCCGCGATAGGCAGCGATCCTGCAGGCTCCACAACAATCGCATTCTCATTGTACAGCTCCAGAATGGTCGTACAGGCCTTGCCCTCCGGAACCTTAACCACATCGTCAAGCCGGCGGGAGCAGATATCATATGTCAATCCGCCCACCCGTTTCACGGCAGCTCCATCGACAAATTTATTAATCTCTTCCAGGGTGATCACTTCTCCGCGCTTTAGCGCTTCGCTCATAGAAGCCGCTCCAGAAGGCTCAACACCAATTACTTTTGTAGAAGGGCTCACCGTCTTCACATAGGTGGCCACACCTGCTGCCAGACCGCCGCCGCCAATAGTAACAAACACAAAGTCGGCAGGCTTGTCCAGGCTCTCCATGACCTCCATCGCAATCGTGCCGTTTCCAGCGATAATCCGTGGTTCATCAAAAGGATGAATCAGAGTCATACTATGATCAATGCATGCCTGAAGCGCCTCCTCGTACGCATCATCAAAGGTGTCACCTTTTAGGATGACCTCAACGTACTCGCCGCCGAACTTCCGGACCTGCTTAATCTTTTGATTAGGGGTGGTGCTTGGCATATAAATCTTCCCTTTAATACCCAGAGCCTTGCAGGAATAGGCTACGCCCTGAGCATGGTTCCCTGCACTTGCACAGACAATGCCCTTGGCCCTGTCCTCAGCAGACAAGCTGCGGATCATATTATAGGCCCCCCTGATCTTGAAGGAGCGGACAATCTGCAGATCCTCACGTTTCAAATACACATTACAGCCGTATCTGGCCGACAGCACCGCATCGAGCTGCAAAGGGGTACGGACGATAACCTCCCGAAGCACATGATGTGCACGTACAATATCTTCCATTCCTACGATCCGGTCTTCGCCTTCTCTCATTATTCCTCGCCTCACTGTCTCTAACTAATCAAATTGCTTCTTGTAACATACTCTTCCGGGAACTTTTTTTCAAGCATTGTCCCCTCCCTGGCAATTACGCCTTGAACCTGAATACGCTATTCAGCAGTTTCTCCAGGCTTCCAGTAGCTGTTCGGAGATCCCAGGACTCCAAGCTGTGAATAAATTGTTACGGTGTAAGGTATTTTGCAAAAATAACGTAACTAAACAAGCATTCACCTATGTAAATGCCTGATTAAGAGGCTGATTATTATAAAGAGGGAATTCGAGGCGTTATACTACCGCAGGCATTGTTATAGTATTTAATCAAATTAAAAGCCTGCGGCGTACACGACCTGCTGTTCCATTCGAGCATATTCAAGGATGCTGGTGCAGCTGAGAGAGAATGACTACGAAGGCTGTAGTGCGTAGAGTACTTCCACGCATTGTTTTAGGACGCGGAGTTTGCGGTACGATAGATCTGTGCATGCGTTGGCCATAGCTCTTCAGCTGCCAGCCGGTTTCCTGCTGCACCCGATCTTTTTTTCACTTGGGCGACGTTGCTTCGGGTGTACTGATTGATTAGCTCGTCGAGTACCATCGATTGATGAAGCACGGCTGGATGGTCCAGTTCGTACTGATATTGCAGATTATTCAAATCTTGCCGGGCTTGTTCCAGTACTTTTTTCAAACCATCTTCTTCTCTCACTCTTATCCCTCCTTTTTTAGTATTTTAGAGGGCTATGTCTTTTTTCGGGTGAAAATTTTTTCAGATAATTTTTGTATACAATTGGAAAAAGACCAGCCGAGGACTGGTCCCTTTCCCACTATATTATGAACTCCAGAATAATTACTATAATTTAACCGCCATGAGGTTCATAAAGAATACCAAAAGAATGACCTGACGCTGCAGAAATTGGAGTTGCCAGCACCAGAGCAAAACTAACTACGACCAACAGGAATGCCAATTTTCTTTTCATGTTCTTCTTCCTCCTCTTGTAATAGATTTTGATATTTATTTTGTATTTCGTGGGATGCCAGGATTCTATATTTCTCAAATAATCTCACACAAGCGAGAATACGGGTTTCATTGTTGATCAAAGATGAGGTGGACAGACTTGCCAATAAGTAGTCAAATCCCTTCTGGTACAACTCTTTCCTCAAATAATACTGGGCAACCCCATACAGAAAACGGGCGTGCTGCTCAGAAACAACTTGCTTCGTATATACACCCACAGCACCTTGATGTTTGATCTGCATGTAGCTTTTGATTTCGGAATCAAAATAATCTAGGATGTTATCCACATTGAGATCGAACAGGTTGGCAGCAGTTGTTATGTTTAACAATCCGACCAGAAGCTCATCTTTGTTCTGTTCGATATATTCTACATAATCGGCAAGCATACTCTCATCGCCATTCATCAGCTTGGATACGCACGTATTGGCCTGTGCCCAACCTTTATAAAGTTTCAGCCAGTGCAACGTATCCTCATCGGTTTCCTTGACCCAGCTCAAATCTTGATAGGCGTATGTGAATTGCATCTCTTGCTCATAATCGCCCCTGGCATTACAGACATTTCCTTGAAGCAGATAAGAGAAGGCCAAGTATACAAACATAGGTTTCTTCGGCTTTTTACGTTGTTCATGTCTTGCTTTCGCCGGTTGAAGAGGAGTAAAGAGCTGAATATGGGCCAAGCGCTCCATTTCCTGAGCGATCCGCTCCACTTTGTCCCAACGCCTCAGTGAACGGTACGTATTCGCCAGGTCTCTTAACGCATCAAGCTGATCTATCTCGTCAAGTCTGTCCACAAAAGGCTCAAACTGAAGCGCACTTTGAAGATTGTCCTCCTGATCATCACTTAGCCGAAGCGTAAACAAGCGATATTGGCAAAAAGCCAGCCGTTCGGAATGTTGCCTCCTCTCACTGAGGGCAACACTCTCATAGAGAAGAGCTGCCGCAGCATGCCTTCCCTCGGAGAAGAACTCCTCCGCTGTCTCAAACAGCAAGGGAGAATACGTCAGATTATCCAAAAGCAGCGGCAGGATTCTCTTGATGCAATTCAGCTTGTCCAGCTCCGCACAGCGGTACAGAAAGGGTCTGACTCTGCGCCAGTTCGGTACGGCTTCAACCATACATTCCTGAATATACTGCTCGTAAAAGTGTCCTTTGGGCAAGCCTAGGACAGCAGTCATCCGGTCCAGCTGATCCACGCCCATAATCCGGTTACCCTTCATAATAGAGCTCACGGTACCTGCATTAAGCCCCGCAAGCTTTCCCAACTGGCTGAAGCTCAGCGCTTCACGTTCGATAAAACTCTCCAGCTCGGTGCGAATCGTGGTTGCATGGTTCAAACAAACCACCCCTTAGAAACGCTTCACAATGGCGAAATTCCCCGCTGCAACATCGCTAACATTTGATAATATTTTCTAATATATTGCAAATATAACCATGTTTTTTAACCCCGTCAATTCTTTTTTTTGCATTCTACTTTTTTCTGCAGCATGTTATATAATACGCCCTTTTTCGCGTAAAATTATGACATATAAAAACAAAAAAATCACAGCCATATCCGGCTGTGATTCGTATTACAGTATCCATCCTTGTTCATCCTTACTGCTTCAGCATCCACTTCAGCAGATCAGGTACACTCGCCCATAGACGGGAGTGCATGATGACATATTCAATCGCTTCATTGGAATCGCCCATTCCGACAAAATCAGGGAGGTTATGCGGCAGCCGCTTCACACCCAGCAGGTAATCAGGCACATGTTTGTTCACACCCCGTGCCACGCGGTACAGCATTTTGAGCTGGGAGGTGATTCCGTTCTTCTTGTATTCCAGAATGATGCGGTCATAGGCAAAAGCGGCAGCGGCATCATCCTTGCCGTACTTCTCCAGCACCTGCTCCGCCTGCTTCAATTGGTTGCTGTATAGGTATACCGCTGCAAGCAGGTAGCGCGCTCCGGTATTATCTTCCGTATTGAGCTCCAGAATATGCTCGAGGATTTGTGCAGCTTCTTTGGCATTTCCGCCAAACCAGCAGGACTCGGCGTAGCTTTTACAAATCCGGATATATGGACGGGTCTCATGAAGCCCCCAGAAATATCCTTTATTCTTCTCAAAAAACAGTTCACCCAGCTCTCGTTCCCCTGCAGCGATCCCCGCCTTGAGGTGAGCCCGTGCTTCATGCTCATTCTCCGATTCCTCCGCCAGGATCAGATAAGCGTCCGAGCTGTCGGGATACATCTCAAGCGCTGTCTGCGCCAGCTGTATTCTCCGTTTGGACGAGGTCGCCTCCATAGCTTTGTACAGCAGGGCCTGCGCTTTATCCTTAGGTGTGCCCGGGCCATTCAATGCCAAAAGCTCATCTGCCTCACCGCCCATGCCATACTCCTCGATGTAGTTAAGCATTTCTTTGATCTTGCGTGAGATTGTAGCCGTTGTGACCTCATATTTGACCGCGAGATCCGCCTGTGAAATATTGAACCCGTATTCCTCAGACAGCAGATATTCGATCGCTGCACAGAAGGAGCCTGTCTTCTTCACAGCAGGTTTGGTCTGGCGGGAATAGCCGTTCCACAGAACCAGTGCTTCAAAAATCAGCTCCCGCTCGTATTGATTTCTCATGCTCTCGATAAGCTGCAAAGCCAGCTGTTCGTGAGCCGGATGCTCCCAGTTCAGCTCACGTGTCACCATCTTCTTCAGCTTCGTCAAGGTAAGCTTGTTCTCCGGCTGAATCGCGGTTTCCTGGACCGACTCTTCCATTACAGGCGGAGTGGTATCAGCATCCTGCGCAGCCGCTTCTTCTCTAGTCACCAGCCGAAGTATGGATTCTACCGCAGAGGATTCCTTATCCAGGCAGCATCTTTTATATTTTTTCCCGCTTCCGCACGGGCATAGCTCATTTCTTCCAACCTTACTCAAAAGTAATTCCCCCTTAAATCTGTAACTAACCATTCGCATAGCATATTGCTGCTTTTGCACTACAGGTATCATTTCCCGGCACGAGGCAATCTATATGACTTGTATTTCTGATGATCAGGCAGAAACGGCTACCCCGTCCTTACATAAGGACGGGGCCGTTCTGTAAGAAATATAATTTTAAAAAAGGCCTTTCCTGAAAGGAAAGACCCTTTATCTGTATATATCCGCACATTTTTCCCCCGTACGAGTTGTATTATAGCACTTCTTCTACTACTTGTCAGTCCTTTTTTGGGACTAATAGCGCAAAAGGTTGCTCTAATACAGTTCTTTGTCCTCAGACCAATGCCTTCATCGCGATGTCGGTGCGGCTGTGCATTCCTTGAAATGAAATCTTTGAGGCGCTGGCATATGCTGCAGTACGCGCTTCAGCTATACTCGCTCCCAAGCCAACCACCCCCAGCACCCGCCCGCCATTGGTTACCCATGTCCCATCTTCCGTGCGCGCAGTTCCGGCATGAAAAACCAGCTCATTCGAGCGGCTCTCCAGTCCTGAGATCGGCACACCCTTAGGATAAGGACCCGGATATCCTTCAGAAGCCAGGACTACGCACACTGCAGCTTCTTCACTCCATTCAATCTCGACATCCGCAAGTCTTCCCTCGGTTACAGCAAGGAAAATCTCCAGCAGATCACTCTTCAACCTCGGAAGCACAACCTGTGTCTCTGGATCGCCAAAGCGTGCATTGAATTCAATCGTCTTCGGTCTGCCATCCGGTGAGATCATCAGACCGGCGAACAAGACACCGCTGAATGGACGGCCTTCCGCTACCATTGCCCGTGCAGTCGGCTTGATAATCGTCTCTACGGCTTCCTGAATAATTGCTTCGTCAATATGAGGAAGAGGTGAATAGGTGCCCATTCCGCCTGTATTGGGACCTTTGTCGCCGTCAAAAACAGGCTTGTGGTCCTGTGCAGCGGCCATCGGGCGCACGGTTTCTCCATCCACAAAAGCAAGAATCGACATTTCCTGCCCGGCCAAAAACTCCTCAATGACCACATGTGCACCAGCTTCTCCAAACACCTTAGTCACCATGATATCCCGTAAGGCTAGCTCCGCTTCCTCGTGTGAATAGGCTACAGTTACGCCTTTACCAGCCGCAAGCCCGTCAGCCTTAATAACGATTGGCAAGCCCTGGCTGCGTAAGTAGGCGAGTGCTGCCTCATACTCACTGAACTTCTCATAAGCTGCGGTAGGAATGCTGTATTTATGCAGCAGGTCCTTCATAAAGGTCTTGCTGCCTTCAATTTCAGCTGCATTCTTGCGCGGGCCGAATACCGGAATATCTTGCGCTTCAAATGCATCGACAATGCCTGCGGCAAGCGGGTCATCCGGTCCGATAACAACATAGTCAATGTTATTGTCTTTGGCAAAAGCGGTCAGCTTATCGAACTCGAAGACATTGATCGGCACACATTCCGCAAGCTGCGCAATCCCGGCATTGCCGGGTGCGCAGTAGATTTTACCGGCTTTGGCGCTGCGGGATAAGCTCCAGATGATTGCATGCTCCCGGCCACCCCCGCCCACTACTAAGATATCCATATGAAATGAGTCCTCCCAGCGTTCTAGTGTTTGAAATGGCGAACGCCTGTGAAGACCATGGCAATACCATATTCATTTGCAACTTTAATGGACTCCTCGTCCTTGATGGAACCGCCTGGTTGGATGACTGCGGTTATCCCTGCTTTTGCTGCCATTTCAAGCGTATCACCCATGGGGAAAAAAGCGTCGGATGCGAGTATGGAGCCCTTGGCCTTCTCACCAGCTTGCTCAATAGCAATCTTCGCTGCACCCACACGGTTCATCTGACCTGCGCCAACGCCGACTGTCATATCGTCTGCCGCCAGCACGATAGCGTTAGACTTCACATGCTTAACGACCTTCCAGCCGAACAGCAGCTGCTTCAATTCTTCCTCTGTTGGCTTGCGGGTAGTCACTACCTGCAGCTCCTCAGGATTGACGGAATGCACATCGCTCTCCTGAACGACCATACCGCCTTCAATAGAGGTCACCACAAAGCTAGATTTCCGTGCAGCAGCCGTGCTGAGATTACCCAGTTTGAGCAGCCGGATATTCTTTTTCTTGGTGAGAATTTCGAGGGCTTCGTCCGTAAAGCCTGGAGCCAGCACGATTTCCAGAAAAATATCCTTAAGCATATTGGCCGTATCGGCGTCGATAATCCGGTTCGCGGCTACAATCCCGCCAAAGATCGAGGTAGGATCGGCATTGTAGGCTTTTTGATAAGCTTCATATACGCTCGCCCCTACGCCTACACCACAAGGATTCATGTGCTTAACTGCCACAACTGCAGGCTCTTCGAACTCCTTCACAATCTGCAGAGCCGCATTGGCATCATTGATATTGTTATAGGAGAGCTCTTTGCCATGTAGTTGCTCGGCAGCCGTTAGTGTATCCTGAGCAGCCAGAGGTTTGCGGTAGAACGCAGCTTTCTGATGCGGATTCTCCCCGTAACGCAGATCCTGGATCTTTTCGTAAGTTACCGTATAGCGCTCCGGCAGCGGTTCACCGGTCACATTCGCCAAATAATCGGATATCAGGGCATCGTAAGCCGCCGTATGGCGGAACACTTTTGCCGCAAGACGTTTGCGGGTCTCCAGAGTCGTATCTCCGCCTGCTCGTACTTCTTCAAGCACAGTAGCATAATCGGCCGCATCCACTACCACACTGACAAAAGCGTGGTTCTTCGCTGCCGAACGCAGCATCGTCGGTCCGCCGATATCGATGTTCTCGATCGCTTCCTCATAGGACACATCCGGTTTGGCAATCGTCTCTGCAAACGGATAGAGATTTACCACGACCAGATCGATGTAGTCCAGACCCAACTCCTGCATTTGCCGCGTATGCTCCTCGTTGTCACGAACCGCCAACAGGCCGCTGTGTACAGCCGGATGCAGTGTTTTCACGCGTCCGTCCATAATTTCAGGGAACCCCGTGACATCGGAAATGCCGATGACCGGTACGCCTTCTTTAGCCAAAAGGGTGCTCGTGCCTCCTGTGGAGATAATTTCTACGCCCAATGCAGACAACTCGCGGCAAAAATCCACGATGCCCTGTTTGTCCGATACGCTGACCAGCGCTCTTTTGATACTCACTTTGAATAGTCCTCCTCCGGATGATGCTGAATTTAGTTACAGGTCAATCGGTACTGAAGCACTGCTATATGAAAATGACTTTATCAAAATTCCATGTCTGGCAAAAATCCGCGTTATTCGCCTTCATCCTCTGTGCAATTAAGAACAAAATCCCCCTACATCCGGGCAATTACTCACTGCCCATGCAATATTTCCCGAGAAATATCAGAACAAGTCGGGCTTGTCTGAGCAAGTCGACTTATGTGTGTATGACTGATGATGACGGAAGAATCCTCAAGTAAGTTGAACATTTCTCAGGAACATTTTATGCTAATTATTGAGGCTTTGAGGCTTCGTTTGAACTTACTATGACTGTTAAGCTGTTATTCGCGGATAAGGGTTTGTCTGCCGTCCAGCGAAACCTTCCCCTCAGCCAGTGCACATACAACCTCGGGATACAGCTCGTATTCGATCTTATGGATCCTTTCAGCAAGCGATTCCGGAGTATCTCCTGGTTCCACAGCCACACTGCGCTGGGCGATAACCGGACCGGTATCCATCCCTCCGTCGACAAAATGAACTGTCACTCCCGTCAGCTTGACGCCGTAATCCAGCGCCTGGCCAATTGCATCTTTCCCGGCAAAGGCCGGCAGAAGCGAAGGATGAATGTTAATAATCCGTCCTGCATAAGGTTCAAGCAGAACCGGCGTAATCAGACGCATATATCCGGCCAACACGACAAGCCCGATGTCCCGGCGCTGCAACTCCGCCACAATCTCGGCCTCATATAGTTCCCGGCTCGCAAAATCCTTCGGCCGCAGCAGGAGGGCGGGAATGCCCGCCGCTTCTGCACGCTGTGCTACACGCGCTTCCGGCCTGTCAGACACCAGCAGCTCAATGCGTCCTCCGCCAAGCAGCCCTGCCCGTTCCGCTTCTGCCAACGCGGCAAAATTGCTGCCCTGCCCAGAAGCAAAGACCGCGATCCGGCTCCACTGCATCAGACTTCAGCTCCCGTAAAGGTAACGATACGTTCCCCTTCCGTTACTGTGCCAATCCGGTAAGCTTCTTCCCCGGCAGCCTTCAGCAGTTCCAGTGCACGCTCTCCATCGGTTTCAGCTACAACGATCACCAGACCTACCCCCATATTAAAGGTGGTGAACATATCACGGTTGCTCACATTGCCCTTCTTCTGCAGCAAATCGAAGATCGGCAATATCGGCCACGAGCCGTAGTTGATCTCCACATTCACACCGTCCGGCAATACGCGCGGAATATTCTCAATGAACCCGCCTCCGGTTATATGCGCCATGCCCTTGACCGTGAGCTGCTCCAGCAGTCCCAGCAGCGGCTTCACGTAGATCTTGGTAGGTGCCAGCAGCACATCTACCAGCGGAGCGCCCAGCTCTGGAACCACAGCGTTCAATTCATAACCGTCTTCTTCCAGCAAAAGCTTGCGCACCAGCGAGAACCCGTTACTGTGCACACCGCTGGAAGCCAGACCAATGACTGTATCTCCAGGCGCAATGTCGGCACCTGTTACCAGCTTGGCCTTATCAGCTACACCCACCGTGAATCCAGCGATATCATATTCACCCGCCGAATACATACCCGGCATCTCCGCAGTCTCGCCGCCGATCAGCGCGCAGCCTGCCTGATGGCAGCCTTCGGCAATCCCGGCAACAATCGCTTCAATCTTCTCTGGCACCACCTTGTCGCAAGCCAGATAATCGAGGAAGAACAGCGGCTCTGCACCCTGTACGACGATATCATTCACACACATGGCTACGGCATCGATGCCAATCGTGTCGTGGCGGTCGGCCGCGAAAGCGATTTTGAGCTTCGTGCCTACACCATCGGTTCCCGATACCAGCACCGGCTCATCATACTTGTCTTTATTGAGACCGAAGAGCGCGCCGAAGCCACCCAGCTCCGTCATAACTTCCGGACGATAAGTGCGCTTCACATGCTTTTTCATGCGTTCTACCGCTTCATTGCCAGCCGCAATATCCACTCCGGCGTTTTTATAAGCTTCCGACACTTTTGGACACCTCATTTGAATTAGTTTAGAGCGCGTATTCGGGGCGGTAGGGATTTGAATCTGGGGTGGTTATAATCGTGCTTACAAGGAATGTTTGGACTTCCGGTCGCTGTTATGTTTAGATTTCCTTGATTTGAACCGCTGTCCGCGGTAGAAATCCAAACATAAAGGCGAACGCTTCGCTCCTCCAGTTCCAAACTTCCTCTCCATCACTCCAACCACCGGGTTCAAGCCCAGCCGCAAGCCGAAGAATCGCGCCTTGCACAGGGGCAGTCAGTCGGCGCTTCTGGCGAAGCCAAGCGCCTCCTTTAGCGAGAGCTCCCCGCTTTTGCGAAGCAAACAGGACGGGGGCGGGGGCTCCTTGGCCCGGCGAGGCAGCATGCCGCCAGGGTGCGTTGCGCCGTTAAGCGTGTCCGCAGGACAAAGCGGGCACACGAACCTACCCCCTCTTAGAAAGTTAAAAGCAAACTCCTACCGCCAAACTTTCGGGTGGCCGGAGGGCAGCGCCCTTCGGAATCCCCCTTTGCAAGGGGGACTTAGGGGGATGTCTAACAGCTGCATCCGTCCTTCTCTTCCCCGCCGAAATCCACCTGCGTCGGGTAATCATTATCGAAGCAGGACAGACACAGGCCGCCTTTATAATCCCCGCTGTTGTACCCGCCGATGGACTGAATCAGGCCTTCCGGGGAGAGAAACGCCAGGGAATCGGCATTGATCTCTTCGCACATTTCAGCAATCGTCTTGTAAGAGGCGATCAGCTCGCGGCGGTCTGGTGTGTCGATGCCATAGAAGCACGGATTCTTGAACGGCGGTGAAGTGATCCGCACATGGACTTCGGTGGCTCCGGCTTCGCGAAGGAGATTGACAATCCGGCGCGAGGTTGTGCCGCGCACGATGGAATCGTCGATCATAACTACGCGCTGGCCTTCAACGACGCGGCGGACCGCGCTCAGCTTCATCTTCACGCCCTGTTCACGGAGTTCCTGGCTGGGCTGGATGAAGGTCCGGCCCGTGTATTTGTTCTTAATGAGGCCAAGTTCATAGGGAATACCTGTCTGCTCGGCATAGCCAATGGCCGCTGAGATACTGGAGTCTGGTACACCGGTTACGATATCTGCATCCACGAACGCTTCGAGGGCCATCCGGCTGCCCATCCGCTTGCGGGCGGAGTGGAGGTTGGAGCCATTCAGATCACTGTCGGGACGGGCGAAATAAATATATTCCATGGCACACAGCGCCTTGCGCTGAGGCTCAGCGAAACGGTCTTCCTTGAAGCCATCCTGATCAAGTACCAGCAATTCACCTGGCTCAATGTCGCGGACAAACTGGGCACCGATGACTTCCAGCGCGCAGGATTCCGAAGCAAAGACATAGGCTTCACCTACACGTCCCATCACCAGCGGACGAAGACCGTGCGTGTCAGAGGCTACGATCAGTTTGTCGTTTGTCATGAGCAGGAAAGCGAATCCCCCCACAAGCTGCTTAAGTGCATCTTTGGTAGCTTCGACAAAATCCTTCTGTGACCGCGCAATCAGATGCGCCAGTACTTCTGTGTCACTTGTGGTCTGGAATATCGATCCGCCCTGCTCCAGCTGCTTGCGGATCAGCGGCTCATTAACGATGTTCCCGTTGGTGGCGATTGCCAGATCCCCATCACGGTATTTGAAGACCAGTGGCTGCGCATTGGTCAGCCGGCTGTCACCGCTGGTGGAATAGCGCACATGGCCAATGGACATATTGCCGATCAGCGAAGCGATTTTATCCTTATCGAACACTTCTTTGACCAGTCCCATACCGCGGTGATAGTTGAAGTCGCGTCCGTCTGCCACGCAAATGCCCGCGCTCTCTTCTCCCCGGTGCTGCAAGGCATGCAGGCCGTAATATGACATGGAGGAAGCCTCCGGGTGTCCGAAGACACCGAAGACACCACATTCTTCTTTTAGCGTGTCAAAAATATCTCCCGAGCCCGTTCCTTCGTTGTAAAAGTCGCCGGTCCACAGGATAGGAGTCTCCTGCTTGTTCCCGGTCTTTATTTCATAAGACATGGAATAGCATCCTCCCAAGTGGTTTTTAATGCTGCTACCGCCTCATCCAGCACGGATGCGCCGTCGAGGGAGACGCGCAGTTTGTCGCCACCAACGGTTCCGATAATTTCTACCGGAACGCCATAGGCAGCTACTGCTGCTTTCAGCTCCTCTGCACGGCCAGGTGCCGATGTCAGGATAATACGGGACTGACTCTCGCTGAACAGTGCCACATCCGGACGCAGTCCGCCAGCAGACAGTTCCACATTCGCACCGACCGAGCCGCTGATGCAGCTCTCTGCCAATGCTACAGCCAAGCCGCCTTCCGAGAGGTCATGCGCTGAGCGGACCAAACCGCTGCGAATGGTGCCGAGTACAGCATCCAACAGCTTCTGCTCTGTAGCCAGATCCAGCTCTGGCGGACGGCCTTCAGTCACACCATGCACCGCATATTGGAATTCACTGCCGCCCAGCTCTGCTTTGGTGACTCCGAGCAGGAGAATAGCATCGCCTTCCTGCTTGAAGGCCTGAGTCGTAATATGATCGGTATCTTCAACCAGACCAACCATACCCACAACTGGTGTCGGGTAGATGGCGCCGGATGCATTTTCGTTGTATAGACTGACATTTCCGCCGATAACCGGCGTATCCAGCACTCGGCAGGCTTCAGCCATACCCTCTACCGCCTGTTCCATCTGCCAGAAAATCTCCGGCTTTTCCGGACTGCCGAAGTTCAGGTTGTCCGTAATCGCCAGCGGCTTGGCCCCGGAACAAACAATGTTACGCGCCGCTTCACTTACCGCAATGCGTCCGCCCACTTCAGGGTCCAGATAAACATAACGACCGTTACAGTCCGTAGTCATAGCCAACCCTTTGCGTGTACCGTGGATGGTCACCACCGCCGCATCGGAGCCGGGACGAACCGCAGTGCTGGTTCGTACCATATAATCGTACTGGTTGTATACCCAGGCTTTGCTTGCTACAGTTGGTGAAGCCAATACGGTACGCAGGGCGCCGCCGAGATCAGTTACCTCATCATAGCGCAGCGTATCAACCAAGGCGTTCTCCTCATAGTACGCAGGAACTGCAGAAGGCTTGTTATAGATCGGACATTCATCTACAAGTGCTGTTACGGGCATATCGCCAACAACCTCACCGTGATGGAACAGCTTCAGGCGGCCATCATCCGTTACCTTGCCCACTTTGCGGCAAATGACACCCCAGCGGTCAAAAATCTCCTGGGCCTGAGCTTCATCCTTAGGCTCTACCACAAACAGCATCCGTTCTTGTGATTCGGAGAGCATCATTTCGTAAGGGGTCATGCCTTCTTCACGCTGTGGCACCTGGTCCAGATAGAGTTCAAGGCCATTGCCCGCTTTACTTGCCATTTCAGCACTGGAACAGGTCAGTCCGGCTGCACCCATATCCTGAATCCCTAGCACGATACCGCTGTCGATCAGCTCCAGGCAGGATTCCATGACCAGCTTTTCCATAAACGGATCGCCGACCTGTACTGCAGTCTTCTTGGCTTCCGATTCTTCGCTCAGCTCGACAGAGGCAAAAGTTGCTCCGTGAATCCCGTCGCGTCCGGTAGGCGGACCCACGTAGAACACAGGATTACCTACACCTTTAGCGACACCGCGCTGGATTTTATCATGATCAATGAGTCCGACACACATGGCATTGACCAGCGGATTGCCGTCATAGCTGTTGTCGAACATAATTTCGCCGCCCACAGTAGGTATCCCGATACAGTTGCCGTAGCCTGCGATACCGGATACCACATGCTCGAACAAATATTTAACACGGTCGCTTTCAAGCTTCCCGAAACGCAGCGAATTCAGCAGCGCCACCGGTCTTGCACCCATGGAGAAAATATCGCGGATAATCCCGCCCACCCCGGTTGCCGCACCTTGATAAGGTTCAACTGCCGACGGATGGTTATGACTTTCGATTTTGAATACCACTGCCTGGTTGTCCCCGATGTCTACGATCCCGGCGCCTTCACCCGGTCCCATCAGCACGCGTGGTCCGCTTGTAGGAAAACGGCCCAGCAGCGGCTTAGAATTCTTGTACGCGCAGTGCTCAGACCACATTACGCTGAATACACCGATTTCCGTATAGTTTGGCTTGCGTCCCATGAAAGAAGTGATGAGCTCATATTCGCTGTCCGACACACCGAATTGACTGTAAATTTTCTGCTCCGCGATTTGCTCTGCGGTCGGCTCCTTAACGGATACTTGCTGCGTCATAACGATCCCTCCATGTCTTAAGAATGGATGTGAACATCCGTTTGCCGTCTTCTGAACCTAGCAGGCTGTTCGCCGCGCGTTCCGGGTGAGGCATCATGCCAACCACGTTGCCCTGCACATTGCAAATCCCCGCAATATGTTCCACAGAACCGTTAGGGTTATCGCTATATGTGAATACGATCTGATTGTTAGCTTTTAGTCCAGCCAAAGTCTCTTCATCACAGTAGTAATTGCCTTCACCATGCGCGATCGGAATAACGATTTCTTCATCCTTTGCATAGTCAATTGTAAATGGGGTAGTGTTATTAACCACCTTAAGCACCGAATCATGACAGCGGAACTTCATCGACATGTTGCGGCGGAGTGCCCCAGGCAGTAAGCCTGCTTCGGTCAAAATTTGGAACCCGTTGCAGATGCCCAGTACGTATTTGCCCTGTTCTACCGCTTTGGCCACTTCGGCCATTACCGGAGCAAACCGGGAAATCGCACCGCAGCGCAGATAATCACCATACGAAAAACCGCCAGGTACGATAATGCAGTCATAAGCCGACAGATCCGTCGCCGTATGCCACACATAATCCACAGGTTCACCAAGGCTGTCTTCTACTGCTTTGTAGCAGTCAATGTCACAATTGGAGCCCGGAAAGACAAGTACAGCAAATTTCATGACTTTTAGTCCTCCAATTCGTAGCGGTAATCCTCGATCACCGTGTTGGCCAGCAGTTTTTCGCACATTTCCTTAAGGCGTCCTTCCGCTTCAGCGCGGTTGTCTGTATCCAGGGTCAGTTCCATATACTTACCGATTCGCAAGCTCTCCACTTCCTGAAAACCTACGGAATGCAGCGCCCCTTGCACGGCTACACCTTGGGGATCGAGCACACTTTTCTTGATGGTGACATAGACTGTCGCTTTTAACATACGCTTGTAGTTCCTCCTAAAATTTAATGAGCCTGACTTGGCATGAACATAACTACTTGCAATCTATAAAGACTTGCCGGTGAGGCGATGATAAATATCCAGATAACGGCGTGTAGTTTCTTCTACAACTTCAACAGGCAGCGGGTCTGGCGTACTGTTCTTGTCCCAGGAGGATGCGGACAAATAGGTCCGGACCGGTTCCTTATCCATACTGTCGATCTCAATATCCAGTGCGTAGTTATCCTTGGCCCAGAAGCGCGAGGCATCCGGTGTAAAAATCTCATCGATCAGAATTACCTTGCCGTCCAGCAGACCGAATTCAAATTTGCAATCCGCGAGGATGATGCCGCGCTCTTCACAGTATTCTCTGGCAAAAGAGAACAGCTTCAGGCTCTTTTCCTTCAGCTCCAGGGTCAGCTCTTCACCAATCAGCTCCTGCATGGTCTCAAAAGGGATGTCCTCATCATGACCGACATCATTTTTGGCGGCAGGGGTGAAAATCGGCTGGGTCAGCACCGCATTTTTGCGCAAGTCTGCGGGGAGCTCAATTCCGTTGACCTTGCCGGTCTCCTGATATTGCCGCCATCCGCCGCCGGTGATGCAGCCGCGCACGACGCATTCAATGTCAATGCGCTCTGCTTTGCGGACGACCATAATACGGTTTCTGAGCGCCTCCCGGTCTTTCGCGATCTCTCCGAGCTGGTCCACATCGATATGCACGACATGATTCTCTATCAGTTCCTTGGTTAAGCCGAACCAGAAGGCACTGAGCCGGTTGAGCACATTGCCTTTCTCCGGCACCGCCGGTTCAAGTACATAGTCAAACGCGGATATCCGGTCTGTGACGACGACCAGCATTTCTTCCCCCAGATCGTATAACTCGCGGACCTTTCCTTTGTAGAGCAGCGGTGCATTTATGAGATCCACAGCCGTGGATACGGCAGGGTATGCCATGACCTTTCCTCCCTTGAACTAATGATCTTGCGTATATACTTGAGCTAAAAGAGCTTGGGCATTGCTTATTCTCCGCTTCGCTGGTGAATTTGAACTGAAATGCTAGTTAATCGGTAACACTACGAGGGATTTTGGACTTCCGATCGCTGTTATCCTCAGATTTCCTGATTTGAACCGCTACTCGCGGTAGAAATCCGAGGATAAAGGCGAACGCTGACGCTTCTTCCAGTTCCAAAATCCCTCTCCGTTCCATATTAACTGGCCTATTCGATTCAATTCTGTCGCTGCCGCTCCTGAACAGCAGTTCCCCACCGCTCCGCTCGTATTATTCTCCAGCTCCTCAGTTCACCACTAACTTACCTTTATTAAATAAGCTCCAGCTTGCGGAAGATGGTGTCCACATGCTTAAGGTGCCAGGAAGGGTTAAAGGCGTCCTCGATCTCTTCCGGACTGAGCACGGCTGTGATCTCCGGTGTGGCTTCAACGATATCACGGAACTGGGTCTGCTCCTCCCAGGCCTGCATCGCACGCGGCTGTACGGTATCGTAAGCCTGCTCACGGCTGAAGCCTTTGTCGATCAGCTTGGTCAGAATACGGCCGGAGAACGGTACGCCGAACGTACGGTTCATGTTGCGCTTCATATTTTCCGGGAATACGGTCAGGTTCTTCACAATATTGCCGAAACGGTTCAACATATAGTTCAGCAGCATAGTGGCATCCGGAAGGATGATCCGCTCCACGGAGCTGTGCGAAATATCGCGTTCATGCCACAGCGGCACGTTCTCGTAAGCAGTCATCATGTGGCCGCGAATGACACGCGACAATCCCGAGATGTTCTCGCAGCCGATAGGATTGCGTTTGTGCGGCATTGCTGAGGAACCTTTTTGGCCTTTGGCAAAAGCTTCTTCCACCTCGCGGATTTCGCTCTTTTGCAGCGCACGGATTTCGGTTGCGAATTTGTCCAGAGACGTGGCGACGAGTGCTAGAGCAGCCATATATTCGGCGTGACGGTCACGCTGCAGTGTTTGTGTAGAAATAGGCGCCGGGCTGGTTCCCAGCTTGCGGCAAACGAACTCTTCGACGAACGGGTCAATATTAGCGTAGGTACCAACAGCACCAGAGATTTTACCGAACTGCACTCCATTCGCCGCATGGCGGAATCGCTCCAGGTTACGCTTCATTTCCTCGTACCATAGCGCCATCTTGAGACCAAAAGTAGTAGGCTCGGCATGTACGCCATGCGTTCTTCCCATCATCGGGGTGTCCTTGTAAGCCAGAGCTTTGTCTTTGAGAATTTCAATAAAATTAATAATGTCCTTCTCCAGAATCTCGTTAGCCTGGCGCAGCAGGTAGCCGAGGGCCGTATCAACAACGTCAGTAGAAGTAAGTCCGTAATGCACCCATTTACGCTCTGCACCCAGGCTCTCGGATACTGCACGGGTAAAAGCAATCACGTCATGGCGTGTTTCCAGTTCAATTTCATTAATGCGATCGATGTCGAATTTGGCATCCTTCCGCAGCTTTGCGGCATCTTCATGTGGGATCACTCCCAGCTCGGCCCACGCCTCGCAGGCGCAAATCTCCACTTCCAGCCACGCGTTGAATTTATTTTCTTCGGTCCAAATGGCCCGCATCTCAGGTCTGCTGTAACGTTCGATCATATCTGTTCAGTTCCTCCAAAGGTTAGTTTGCTCTACCCAGGACAGCCCGTCGCCGGTATCCTTGCAGAGCAGGTTGATATGGCCCATTTTGCGGCCGGTTTTGCTCTCAGTCTTGCCATATATATGAAGCTTAGGTGCTATTCCAAGCCGGTTTGCTTCCTCATTCACCGTGCTGAATGCCTGAATGGCCCCTTCCAGATGCTGGCCGAGCACGTTCACCATGACCACTGGGGTCAGCAGGGAGGTGTCGCCAAGCGGCAGATTACAGATGGCTCGCACATGCTGCTCAAACTGCGAGGTCACGCAGGCGTCCATCGTATAGTGCCCGGAATTATGCGGGCGCGGCGCCAGCTCATTTACGAACAGTTCACCATCTTCAGTAACAAACATTTCCACGGCCAGCAATCCAACCGCGTTCATCCCGGTAACAATCTGCTCCGCCAGCTCACAGGCCCGCCGCTGAATCTCCACCGGCACCCTTGCTGGCACGATGGACAAATGCAGAATGTTGTTCACGTGGATGTTCTCTGCCGGCGGGAAGCTCTTGACTTCACCGGAGGCGCTACGGGCGGCAACCACAGAAATTTCGCATTTGAAGGCGACAAATTTCTCCAGAACCAGCTCTGGTTCGGCCTCCTCTGCTGCCTTGCCTGGCGCTACCTGCCGGAAGGCGGTTTCCAGCTCTTCCGGCTGACGGATGACGGCTTGTCCCTTGCCGTCATACCCCCCTGTGGCTGTTTTCAGCACACAGGGCAAGCCCAGCTCGGCAGCCGCGGCTGTAAGCTCCGCCAGGCTGCCGACCTTGCGGTACGGGGCAACGCGCACGCCCGCTGCCTCGATGGCGGCTTTCTCGCGCAGCCGGTGCTGCGTCGTATACAGCAGCTCGCTGCCCTGCGGCACGTACGACTCAGCCGTCAACAGCGCGGCCACGCCCGCGTCAACGTTCTCGAATTCGTACGTGATGACGTCTGCGCGCTGCGCCAGCTGACGCGCCGCGTCCCGGTCATTGTACGCCGCCGTAATCTGCGGCGTTACCTGCCCGCAGGGCGCATCCGGCGCAGGGTCCAGCGCCACGAAACGGTAACCCATGGCGCTGCCGGCCAGCGCCATCATACGTCCAAGCTGTCCGCCGCCAAGCACCCCGATGGTTGCCCCCGGCAGCAGCGTACGGGGTAAGCCCGTGCCCGTAGCCTGCACGGCCATGTCTCCCGAAGCCGCAGCCACCGGATTAGGAATCTCCTTATCCTCTGCCTTCAGCTGTTCCCGGCTCCCTTGACCCGTTATGCCAGAGCCTTGCACCTTCAGCTCCTCTGGCCTCATAGGCTCTCGCTGCTTTCCAGCACTTCGCGCTCAATGGCATTGCGCCGCTGCTGTGCCCGGCTCTGCACCTCAGGATCGAACGCGCCGATGATCTGCGCCGCAAGCAGCCCCGCATTGATGGCGCCGGCTCGGCCAATCGCTACTGTGGCCACTGGAATGCCACCCGGCATCTGCACGATAGAGAGCAGTGAATCCAGGCCGTTCAGCGCCTTGGACTGCACAGGAACACCGATAACAGGCAGCATCGTCTTCGCTGCCACCATACCAGGCAGATGTGCAGCACCACCAGCCCCAGCGATGATCACCCGCAGGCCGCGGCCCGCCGCCTCTTCAGCGTAGCGGAACATTAGATCTGGTGTGCGGTGTGCTGAGATCACTTTTTTCTCATACGCTACACCCAGCTCCTCAAGCACAATACAAGCCTGCTCCATCGTTTCCCAATCTGATTTGCTGCCCATGATGACACCAACCTGCACAGACATGATTCAACCTACCTTCCACTCCCGATTTAGAGACTCATGTTGCTATAAGTTTGTCCTGTTTCCATTCAGTTTTCCATAAATCCGAAAAAAAAAGCCCGGATTCCAGACGCATTTTGATGCGGGTGGACCCAGACTACTGCAGGAATTAGGATTACCGCATCGGTATTATCGCTGCAGCGGCATCTAACAAAGACAAGCGTACAGCTCGCTGCCCCGGATCCGGGGCGGTGCTGACGGCCGTTCAAGTCATCCTATTCCCTCGTAGTCCGGCAATTTACGGTTACCGGGTAGAAACTTCCGGGCCCTATCCCCGGTTTTATACGAGCTCTTCATAGGTTCATCTTAACAATGGCCTACACTTCATGTCAACTTAAACACGAACATTGTCATATAAAGGAGTTAAATTGTTCGCTTTTGAGCACATTTGAATTCTCTTGCATGCAAGGTATCTAACTTCCTATAAGAAAAAAAGGGGAACGCATCGGCGCTCCTCCAGGCAAATATATTATTTAACTACCAGTACAGGAATCCGCGCGCTCTGAACCACATTGTGGCTCACACTGCCTAGAACGAATTCACGAATTCCGCCAAGCCCGCGGCTGCCGATTACAATTACATCCACATCATGCGTCTTAGCATAACTTAATATCACTTCAGCAGGAGAACCCTGCAGCAACTCAACCGTTGCATTCAATCCTTCCGCCTCCAGGCGGCCCTTCACTTCATCGGTAGTCTGTTCCGCCAAATCATAATAATCCTTGTTCACTGAAGCTGGCAGAGGCGCGAGAGCTTCCCCGATGAAAAACCGCGGGAATTCGAAAGCGTGTACGACGTAAAGGGATGAGCCCGGAGTTACCTTAGCCAGTTCGATCGCGCGCTCCAGCGCCTGATTGGAAGCCTTGGAACCATCATAGGCCAGCAAAATTTTCGAGAATAACATGTACGCCACCTCTTCTTCTGTTTTATCTATCCCAAAAAGTAACCATATAGCAAGATATTCAGCAGCAGCAAGAGCGGAATTCCAATCCTGAAGGAAGTATGCCTGGTTTTGTGACGTTTACGGTACATGGCAATAAGAACACCCAGCGCTCCGCCCATGAATGCCAGCAGAAACAATGTTTTTTCCGGCACTCGGTCCCGCCTTTTACGGGCTCTGTTCTTGTCCTCGGACATGACCACATATCCTATAATATTAATGAGTGCGAACCATAGCAGTACAACCTGGACCATCCTTTCAAGCCCCTCCTCCACACATCCTATCTACTATATATTATATTACCCTTTTGGACAAAAAACCAATAACCCTTACATCAGCTGCCAAGTTTCTGCCCGTATCCTCGCTGCTGGCCACCGGCTCCGCCTGTTTCCCTGATCCACACCCAGGATAGCAAAGCAGCAAGTACCGCCGCGATCCCTCCCAGCCAAAATCCACCCTTCAATCCATACGCTGAACTCATCCATCCCGCCACAAAAGGCCCACCCGACATGCCGATCGCGTACACCGCCTGGTAGAACCCCATGGCCGTCGCACGTTTGAACGGAGCCACCCCCGAGACTGATTTGCCCAGCAGTAATGGGAAAATCAATCCCTGCATAACCCCATTACCCACCTGGGTCGCACACAGGGCTGCAAGTGTCGGCATGGATGGAATCAGCAGAGTGAACACTGCACTTCCGGCAAAACCAAGCAACAGCGTCCCCCGGTCTCCCAGCAGCCTGCCGAACCAGCGGGAACCATATAACGTCGCAGCTGCATGAGGCAGCATGAATGCCAGCGTAAGCCAGCCCAGGCTTTCCTTGCTCGCTCCAATGGCGAGGGCCTGATTCGGAGTATATCCGAACATCGTAATGAACAGCACACAATGCGCCAGTACCGATAATAGTGAAACTTTAACCAACAGCGGTTCCTTGATCACTTCTGCAAGATCTTTGATCTTGATTGTATTTTCGCGTTTGTCCTGCTGCTGTTCCGGTAACCGGAGCGTTAATATCAGTGCAGCTGCTGCGACCAGCCCCCCTATAATAAATGGAGCATTCCAGCCCCAATGCTCTGTTATATATCCACTGATCATCATACTCGCCAGTTGGGCAATCACCGTGGTGAACTGCAGCATGCCCATGGCTTTTCCAGCTTGCTCCTTCGGAAAATATCCGGCGAACATCACCGAGTAGACAACCCAAGCCGATGCTGCAATTCCTGATACCGCACGTGCGGCCAAGGCCCAGCCGGGACTTGCACCTGCGAGGAACAGCAAACAGCTGGAGCCGCTGGCGATCAGTCCAAGGTAGATAAACGGCCTGCGCCGGTTTAGAATATCTGAACCAATACCGATCGGTAACCGGAATAGAATCTGCATCAGCCCGTATACTCCAAGCACCGCTCCAACCATAATATAGGAAGCGCCCAAATGCTCCACATACGGCGAGAGCACCGGTACATAGATATAAGAAGAGAACCAGAACATAAATACAATTGTTAAAAAGAACAAACGGCTGCCACCCCAGCTCGCCTGTATTTCCACCGCTTGTTTTGCATCCATTACCTCCTGTTTCGCTGCCACACCATATCACCTACTCTTTTCTATTTTCCCGAAGACGCTATCTGTATCGCTTCGACTTCAAGTAAAACACATCTTGTAGGTATTGGACAGTCCAGAATTCCCTTGAGCTGACAATCAGGAACATCCCTTTTTCAACAGAGAAGGCCGATCCTATTTATCTCCACAAAAACCAGCTAATACTTGTCAAGGATTTTGTATTGGAGATTAACGTCCATCTTGATATACTATTTTTAAGCA
>NZ_JBWAVA010000021.1:0-91680 GCF_056121505.1 Paenibacillus sp. LS-5
GCTTTCACCGTGTAGCTGTATGAAGTGGATGGAGCCAGGCCCATATCGCTGTACGTTGTATTTGCTGTTGTGCCGATCAAAGTGCCGTCACGGTAAACATCATATCCCGCCACACCAACGTTGTCCGTTGAAGCCGTCCAGCTGAGATTCACCTCGCTCATGGAAGAAGCCGTAGCGCTCAAGCCTGACGGTGCAGTCGGGGCTTGTGTGTCTGGCGAAGTCAACGTCGTTGCACTAGCCGCATTACTTGCTGCTGATGTATTCCCTGCTCCATCCTTGGCTTTCACCGTGTAGCTGTATGAAGTGGATGGAGTCAATCCCATATCGCTATACGAAGTTGATGCTGTTGTGCCAATCAAAGTGCCGTCACGGTAGATTTCATATCCCGTCACACCAACGTTATCCGTTGAAGCCGACCAGTTAAGATTCACCTCGCTGGTGGAGGAAGCCGTGGCCATCAAGCCTGCCGGTATGGTCGGAGCTTGGGTATCTATAATCACAGGTTCCGTAGACGGCGGCTGTACACCTTTATCAATCGTCGCAGGAAGGTCCGTGGATGGTGTTTGTGCAATTTGAGTCAAAATAGCCCCTGCTTGCTGCATAAGGAGGTATATATTTAATCTGGTGTTATATATTTGCTCCTTGATATATGCAATTTGATTGAGTTCTTGAATTGCACTTGCGGTGTTGTTACTTTCGATTGCACTGTCTACAGCTTCCCAGCCGGAGATCCGTTCTTCTTGCAGTGCATGCTCCTTGTCCCAAAGGATTCTCAGCTGTGCTTCCAGTGAAGCCACGGGTTCGAATGCTGACCGGATATGATTTTCGGTGTTATCGACCTGGGTAACTATGTCCTTTATTGAATTCTGATTGGCTTTCATCAAACCAATAATCGGAGATAACCGCGCTTTAACTTGTTCAATTTGCGCATAAGTCAGCTTATCCGAGTCATACCTCTCTTTTGACGTGAGGAAGTAATATTCCTGAAACAACGCGCTGTTTGTCTCATAAAGTACATGGTTTTGATCATGAACTGCCTTGATCCGCAGCAGATCCGTATAATTAACATTGCTAAATAAGGCATTCATCAGGCGCATATTTTGATTATTCTGCATGTTCATATTGTTGTACAAGATTTCTTCGTGCTGCTGCATATTTTGGAACCGGCTATACCAATCTTCAACAGTAAGGGAATCTGTACTCTCTGCGGGAATCTCAGCTGAAATGTTATTACTGATTGTAATAATTGCTGTTCCACTACCATTAGAAATGTAGTTCACTCTTTTGTGCATCTGCTCCGCGATAAACCGGAGAGGAACGAGTATATGCCCCTGGATATTCTTGGCAGGAACATCCATTTTGACAGGGATACCATTAACGACCGCTTTGTCAGAGTTCTGGTTAATAATAATTGTGGTATCAGGAAGGATGATTTTGACGAAAAATCTACTAGATTCCCTTTTCCAAGCGACTTGGGCACCCAGACTTTCGGACAATTTCCTTATCGGCAAAAGTGTATGCCCATCTAGAATCATAGGCTTAACCTCTTCTTTACCATTGTTGAAGCTCATTTTTCTGCCATTCATGAACACAAAAATCCCGGATTTGTTCATATCGTAGAGCATAATGAGCTCTTGATAGACATCCTTCTGCCCAGGCATCAATTGGATTGTTTTCTCCAGCATGTTAATCGCATCTTTCGGTTTGCCATTCATTTCGTATGCGATGCCCAACCTGTACATGTTATAAGCAGTAGGGGTGTTAGCCGCAGCAAGTTCGAGTTCGCTCAGATAACCGTCGGCTTCCGTTGTCAATTGTTCCTTAATATCATCTGCTGTAGGGAAAGTCTTGAATCCAAAGTTGAGGTTGAGAGCAGAGGACATATCTAAATTTGTGTAACTTTCATGTTGTCGAATGAACTGGATCATCGGAACTAAATCGCTGGCATCGCCAAAGGCAGGTGAGACATTGTATAAAAAAAACGAACAGGAAATAAGGGTTGACACGGTTTTTATAATCGGTTTTTTCAGAAAATTCAACTCCGTTTCAAAATGTAAAACAGAAATATATATGGATTATGTATGTATGTGAAAAGCATATTTGATCCTGATATCATATGGAAATATTCACACTCCATATTATCGGTGATATAGGAGAAGATTCTATAGGTCTTAATTTCCTAAAATTTCTCAATAAAAGTCCTCAAAAACACCCCAGTTATAGCTAAAAAGACTAGTGTTCTAAACCAACTGTTGAAATGAATGGCCTATTAGTATAATAAGTCTGTCAATCCTATATTTTTCTTCGAGGATTAGAGTGGAATCGATGGGAAAGACAAAAAAGATGACTCCCGAACAATCCAGAAGTCATCTCTTAGTATAATCTAGTTTCTTCTTCCCTTTACTTCACTTGTGCATCCACCACAGGCTCAGCCTCCAGCTTTACGAGCAGCGTCGCAATCAGAGCAATCAGAAATCCAGTTGTGCAGGCGATCAGGAAACCGCCGAACCCGTCACCCAAGTAAGCAGGTAAAGTCGCCAGTCCCGCAAAAGCAAATGAGATCGCCGACGCTCCAAACATCCCCGACAATCCGCCGCCGATGGCTCCAGCACAGCAAACAATGATCATCGGCTTGCGCAAGGGCAGATTCACACCGAACATCGCGGGCTCAGTCACTCCGAACAAGGCCGAAATGGATGCGGATAAGCTCAAGGTTTTGAACTTCTTGTCTTTAGCTTTGATGAAAACTGCGAGCGCCGCACCAGCCTGCGCGAAGGAGGCCGGACCCATCAGCGCCAAGAGGGTATCCGAACCATTGAGGGTGATATTATTGATTGCCAGCGGTACCAGACTCCAGTGCAGACCGAAGATGACCATCGGCTGAATGATTGCGCCAATCACTATTCCCGCCCCTATCGGACTGAGATTATACACAAACTTGTACCCTTGAGCGAGCGCGTCCCCAGCAAGTGTGCCCATCGGCCCGAACAACAGCAGCGCTGCGGATGAGACCACAATAATAGAAATCAAAGGTGTAAAGAATTCCCGGATGATCTCAGGCAACACTTTACCGCAAATTCGCTCCACATAGACCAGCAAACCTACTGCGAGAATGATTGGAATCGCGCTAGCCGGATAGTTGACTGGAGTAATGCCCACGCCGAGAAACCTTATCGTCTCATGGTCAGCAAACAATGTGGTCAGACTCGGGTACAACAGCACCCCGGCAATCACGACAGCAGTAAATGGGTTGGCCCCGAACTTACGGGCTGCTGTATACGCCAGAAGAATAGGAAGATAGTAGAACAGGCTGTCCGCCATCGCGTTCAGCACAATATACGTTCCTTCCGTTTTACTGAGAATGTCCAGTGCTGCCGCGCCAGCCAATAACCCTTTCATAATGCCCGCCGCGCTCAGAATATTGACAATCGGAAGAAAGATTCCCGAGATACCGTCCACAATGATATTGACTATACTCTTTTTGGGCTGCTTTACAGACGTTGACTGATTATGTACTTCCATACGTGCCCCTCCACATCCAATCCAGTAGAGCCCAATACAAATGACCCGCAAGAGTGTCACTTTTTTCAAAGCTTCCATCTTACGGGTCATCATTCAGACTCGTATTATTCCAGGCTGTTTAAAATACTTTCGTCGTCCACGATTCGCAGTTCCAAGTATCCGTCACGATATCGCGGTAAAATTCGGGTTCATGAGATATCAGTAAAATGCTGCCTTTATACGCTTTGAGTGCACGCTGCAGCTCGTCCTTCGCATCCACATCGAGATGGTTGGTCGGCTCATCCAGTACAAGCAGATTCGTCTCACGGTTGATCAGCTTGCACAAGCGGACTTTGGCTTTCTCGCCGCCGCTTAAGACTGCGATTTTGCTCTCAATATGATTGGTAGTCAGACCACATTTGGCAAGCGCTGCCCGGATTTCAAACTGGGTGTAAGACGGGAACTCGGTCCAAATCTCTTCAATACAGGTGTTGTAGTTCGTTCCCTTAATTTCTTGTTCGAAATAGCCGATTTCCAGCAGATCGCCAAGTCTGGCCGAACCTGAAATCGCCGGGATCTGGCCGAGAATGCTTCGCAGTAAGGTTGTCTTACCGATTCCGTTCGCTCCGACGAGGGCGATCTTCTGTCCCCGCTCCATTTGGAGGTTCAGAGGTCTCGACAACGGAGAATCGTACCCGATCACCAGTTCCTTGGTTTCGAATATCAGTTTGCCGGAAGTACGCGCATCCTTGAAGTTGAACTGCGGTTTCGGTTTTTCTCTGGCGAGTTCGATAACGTCCATCTTATCCAGCTTTTTCTGCCGGGACATCGCCATATTCCGTGTAGCCACACTGGCCTTGTTCCGCGCAACGAAGTCCTTCAGATCCGCAATCTCCTGCTGCTGACGTTTGAACGCAGATTCAAGCTGAGATTTTTTCGCCTCGTACACTTGCTGGAAATACTCGTAATCCCCCACATAACGTGTCAACGACTGATTTTCCATATGGTAGATCAGGTTGATTACACTATTCAGGAACGGAATGTCATGTGATATCAAAATAAAGGCATTCTCATATTCCTGCAAATACCGCTTCAGCCACACAATATGCTGCTCGTCCAGATAGTTCGTAGGCTCATCCAGCAGCAAAATGTCCGGTTTCTCCAGCAGCAGCTTGGCCAACAGCACCTTGGTCCGCTGTCCACCGCTGAGATCATGAACGTCCTTATCCAAACCGATATCCGTCAATCCCAGCCCGCGGGCGGTTTCGTCGATTTTGGCGTCGATCATATAGAAATCCTGGCTTGTCAGCGTGTCCTGAATCGTTCCGACATCCTCCAGCATTTGCTCCAGTTCCTCCGCAGACACCTCGCCCATTCTGCCGTACATGTCATTCATCTCTTGTTCCATATCGAAGAGATATTGAAAGGCCCCGCGTAAAACATCGCGAATCGATTGCCCCTTCGTCAGTACTGCGTGCTGGTCCAGATAGCCGGCCCGCATGCGTTTCGCCCATTCGACTTTCCCTTCGTCCGGCTGAAGCTTGCCTGTGATGATGTTCATGAAGGTGGATTTACCTTCACCATTGGCACCAATCAGACCAATATGTTCGCCTTTTAGCAGGCGGAAGGATACATCGGTAAAAATTGCGCGGTCGCCGAATCCGTGACTCAGCTTTTCTACATTTAATATGCTCATGTAATTAACACCTTTTCCTTTATACTGTACTCTTGTCATATTATAAAGGCTAAAGCGGCACAACTCCAGACAGGTTTTTAAAAATCATAATTTTTTATTATCTGAAATCCGGACCTTCAACAATATCCCTGCCAAATACTTTTTTCTTAAAATCCAGGTTATTATATTCAACTAGAAATGGCTCTTTATAATGTAGACAATATTCAATTTGTTCTCTGAAACTCTTCCAGGTTATCTTTTGGAGTGCCTCATCAATGGAATAATACCTAACCTCCAGGCTTTCATCCGATGTTCTAAACTCTCCTCCGACGGGCTTCCCTATAAATAAGTTATTACATACCGATTCCTTAACATTCTGAAAAAAACCACAAAATTTAATAATCTCGACATCTATACCCGTCTCTTCTTTCGTTTCCCGTACGGCTGCAGCAGACAGTGATTCTCCCTCTTCCACTCTACCACCTGGAATTTCCCACCCGCGTTCGGGTCCATATTTCAGCAGTATTTCGTTACGATCATTCATCACAACTACAGCAGCAGTCACTGTATGCTTCGGAGAACTCTCCATTTCATCACTCCTTATTCATCAATTTGTCCATATCACGAACACCCAATAATATTCAAACCAAAAAGCCTCTGCAAGGCGCTAGCAGAAGCTTCTAAATGCTTATTGATCTGTCAATTCTACATGAGGAGCGGCCGGTCCTGCAAATACAATTCCATATCAGGACTATGTCCTTTGACAATTTCGCTAACGATAATCTTCGCCAACAGTTGGCTGTACACCGTTCCGTTGTCACCGTAAGCAAGCAGGAAATAGCTGTTCGGGTAATCATCGTATTTTCCGACGATCGGCAGACCGTCCACAATCCCTCCGTAAAATGCTGTGGAATAGAAGGCAGGTTCAACCTTGATACTGGGAAACATCCGGTTAAAATCCTCAATCAGCTTATCCTTCTTATGCATCAGCTTGCTGTCCCGATCCTCCGGATACGTTGTATTGTCATCCAGACCACCGATAATAATCCGGTTATCTGCAGTGCTGCGGATGTATAAGTAGGGGCGCGCCGTCTCCCAGAGTAGGGTTCGGTTATACCAGGTAGAGAAATCCGCTACAGGCTCAGTGGTGACCGTATAGGTGCTCACGAAGGAAGCCTGCTTTTCTTTTCGGATATCCATATTCTCATAGCCAGCTGCAAAAATGACATAGCGGGCCCTAAGTTCATACCCGGTTTTCGTGTGTATGATCATACGCTGCTGTTCCCTATCGTAATGGTGGCCGTTCATCTCCGTATGCTCATACACAGCAACTCCCCGCTGCTTCGAATACTGAAATAATGCATGGGTGAACTTGTATGGATTCAGTTCGCCATCATTGTAGGAATAGATAGCGGCATCCCGGCTGAACGGATATTTCGCTTCAATGTCATTCTTCGTCCAAAAATCCAGTTCTATGCCATGCCGCTTGATAAAAGCGTATTCGCTGTGCAGACGATCTACATCCTCGGAACAGCTGGCAGCATAAAGTGTATCTCTCCGGAAGAATTCACAATCGATATCGGCACGCTGCGAAGCTAGTTCGATCTCGTCGATTGCCTCCTTAAGCAATTTCAGATGCCGTCCGATATACGCCTCACCAAAGGTGTGGGCCAGGGAAGTGAACATTTTTTCACCTGAATATTGAATGATAGCGGTGTTCGTACTGGTGCTCCCGCTGCCAATTATCCCTTTTTCCACAACTACTGCCGTAAGCCCGCTGTCAGCTAAGTAATACGCGCACTGCGCTGCGGAGCTTCCTCCGCCGATAATAGCCACGTCACAATTAATATTCTCCTTCAAGGAGGGGTAGGACAGAGCGTCCGGGAAAGTGGTCGGCCAATAATAAGATCCGGATTGTAAGTTCATGGAATTCCCCCTGGGATAAACAGAATAAAGCCTATTGTATCCCTGTTAGCTGGAATTCATGCGGTACCTCTGTGAATATACTATCTCTCCATCAACTTGACGAACTCATCTACTTGTTTTCTAGTTTTCAAAATAACAACTTCTTGGGGAGCTTTGATCTGTTCGAGCCTCTTAACCGTATTCATGCGGCTTCTTGACCGGTAATTCCAAACCCACTTCACAAAATCCCAATCTATTTTCTCCGGACATTCTTCGTTCATATCAGGTCTAGCCTTGTTGTTGTACATTACCCGACGTTTAAATATCCGGTACATACATAGCATCCTCGGCATATCCATAAAAATGATTAGATCTGCTCTCTTGATTCTGATATCCATCGTCCTTGAATAGTTGCCGTCTATGATCCATTGATCTTCGTTAGTAAATCGCTCCACGATCTTATCCCATTCCTCATTTTCTTTCGGGACCCAGTTAGCATTCCAAAAGTAAGTATCCAAATGGATAACCGGAAGCTTAAGAATGCTGCCAAGCTTTTGGGACAGTGTGGATTTCCCCGATCCACCTGAGCCGATAACCAGTACTCTTTCCATAGTTTCTCCCCTCATCACTTGCACATCAAGTCCCGCAAAAGGTCCGGTAAGGACGTTCAGATTCCTTAGGCAATGTCGCGTAATTCGTCTGTTCAGCAGAATAGGCATACGGGTCTGACAGCACTTGAAGGAGCTTCTCCAATACTCCGTAGTTACCTTGTTGCACCGCTGCTTCCAGCGCCTCTTCTACCCTATGGTTGCGCGGAATAATTGCCGGATTGCTGCTGCGCATCAGTTGCTGGGAAGAGGCTTGGGATTCCCTTTGTCTATCCAGTCTTGCCTGCCATAACTTATGCCACTGGTCAAATCCCTCCGTATTTAACAGGCCAGTTTCTTCGGGTTTACCCAGGGTTAAGGCACGAAAAGTATTTGTATAGTCCGCACGACTCCTTTGCATCATACCCAGCAGTTCATCAATAAGGTGGATGTCCTCTTGTTCTTCATTAAAGATTCCGAGCTTCGCCCTCATTCCCGTCAGCCAGTTACGATGCTGTTGCACTGAAAAATCTGCAATGGCATTCTCGGCCAGCTTGATGGCCTCCGACTGATCCTCATGGAGCAGCGGAAGAAGGGTTTCCGCAAATCTCGCCAGATTCCAAGCCGCAATACGGGGCTGATTGCCAAACGCATAACGGCCCTGAAGATCAATGGAACTAAATACGGTATTCGGGTCATACACATCCAGAAAGGCACAGGGGCCATAATCAATGGTTTCGCCGCTAAGGGCCATGTTGTCCGTGTTCATCACGCCATGAATAAAGCCGACAAGCTCCCACTTGGCAATCAAATCTGCCTGACGCCTGATCACTTCCTGAAGCAGGATAAGATAGCGGTTACCGCTACCGGTGTCAGCCTTTGGATAATGTCTTTGCAAAGTGTAATCAGCGAGCACCCGGAGATCTTCGGTATTGCCTCTAGCAGCAACATATTGAAAGGTCCCAACGCGTAAATGACTGGCCGCCACACGGGTCAGAATGGCTCCTGGCTGTTCCGTGTCCCGGATTAAGGACTCCCCGGTTGATACTACCGCCAGACTTCGGGTCGTAGGAATACCCAGCGCATGGATCGCTTCGCTGATAATGTATTCCCTCAGCATCGGTCCAAGCGCCGCCCGCCCATCTCCTCCTCTGGAATATGGCGTTCTGCCTGATCCCTTAAATTGAATGTCAAATCTCTCACCGAGCGGATTGATCTGTTCACCAATAAGCACTGCCCGTCCGTCTCCTAGTATGTTGAAATGCCCAAATTGATGTCCTGCGTAGGCTTGAGCAAGAGGTATAGCACCTTCAGGAACCTCATTACCAGCTAGAACCGCTATCCCTTCATCGGTGCGCAGATCCGGTCCGTTTAATCCTAAAGAAATTGCCAAAGGATCATTCAGAATAACCAGCTCCGGTAAGCGGACTGGTGTGGGCTTCTGTATAGTAAACAAAGATTTCGGCAGACTGGCGTAACTATTATCGAAGTTCCACCCTGGATTCGAACTTTCTTTTCTCTCCGTCATGTTGCCTCCTTGTTGTCCTGTTGTTATGCTGCGTTTTCCATTTATTGTACACGATTGCTCCATTATTATCCTCTCCAGACTCATGAGTTACACCACTTTTCTTATCTGGAGACCTTAATCTATGGCTCCAAGCGCCCACTTGTTGAGATCTGACAAGACGAAATAGTAGTAGGCATTGGGTTCATGGACCCCTGAATCATCTTTCACTTGACCTCTGACTTCTACAACTATCCTGCCTGCATTGTCCTTCAAAATGGTGCCAACCTTATCAAAGCGGTACTCCTTCCCCAATAAATACATAAATGCATTGGCTGTTTGTTGATCAACGAAAGCACTGCGAAAAAGTTGTTCATTTTTTTCTGCTAAGCCCTCAAGAGTACTTTGTAGCGAATGTTTGATTTCATCATTAAATAAGGGATTTTCCACCACATCTAAATCTATAAAAACCCCCGTTTCAAAAGCGTTCTTGGGACTTACTGTAGGTGAAATAGTGGCTAGAGGGGTAGAAGTGCTGTCCGCTGGAACATTGGGTGAAGTAGTATTGGGTTCATTGCTCGTACAGCCTGACAAGATTAAAGCAAGCCATACTATGGATACATAGGGTATAAGTCTTTTCATTTATTAGTCTCCGTTTTCCATATTTTTTTTATAGATAAAGCCGATCACCTCCAGATGAAGGGACCGGCTCTGATGTAGTCTTGTTTGAATAAAATGCTGTATGGTTTAGTGATCGCTGCCTTGCCTCACTCTGATGACAACACTGCCCTTCTTATGCCCTTGTTCCACATATCGGTGAGCCTCTGCCGTTTGTTCTAATGTATAGTACCTGTCGATCACCGATTTAATCTTCCCCGTTTCCATGAGTTCTTTGAGGAATTGCAGATCTTGAATGCGGACCTTAGCCATCCCCTGCCCGTCTACTGTAACGTATTCTCCGTTTGGCTTCAGTGCTTTTTTGCAGCTGGATTTGGGAAGTTTGCCGACGGCATCGAAGATGATATCGTACCTCTCGCCTTTAGTTGTAATATCTTCTTTCGTATAATCAATCACCTGATCCGCGCCCAAGGAATATACCCATTCCAGATTTGCGGTACTGCATACCCCGGCAACCTCTGCCCCAAAGTGCTTTGCAAGCTGTAACGCAAATGACCCTACAGTACCCGAAGCCCCATAGATCAGAACTTTTTGTCCTCTTTGAATGCCCGCTTTTCTAAGAAAATACAATGCGGTGGTTCCCCCATAAAGCGCTGCGGCAGCTTCCTCAAAGGTCATATTGGCCGGTTTGATGCTTACCATTCCATCTTCAGGCAGACAGGCATATTCTGCATGGGCGCCAAAGTGCATCCCCGTCAACGCAAAAACCTGGTCGCCTTGCTTAAACCGCTTCACTTCATGGCCTACCGCTTCCACTTCACCGGATAACTCTACACCCAAAACAGGTTTTCTGGGTTTGCTCAGACCTAAAACGAGCCGCATAGGCAGCCATAACAAGACAGGACTCTTAAAAGTCCGTACTCGAATGTCCCCTGCGGTTACAGTTGAAGCATGAACCTTGATCAGCAGCTCTTTGCCCTTGGGCACAGGCCTCTCCAACTCCATAAGGCGCAGTGTTTCTGGTGATCCGTATTTGGAACATACTACAGCTTTCATGAGCTTCCCCCCGGGTATCGATTTGCAATAAGTATAGCTTCGGCGGGGTGGAATCAGGTAGATACTTAAGTATGGTTTTAGCAAAAACTGCGGTAGTACTGTTGAAGTTATCACAATAAGCCTAGCGTGCGGGCCCGGGCAACTGCCTCTGTGCGACGTGAGACCTGAAGTTTGTCAAAGATATTCCGGTTATACCCCTTAACGGTACTAAGTGCCAGAAATAGCCGCTCACCTATCTCTTTATTCGAGAGACCTTGTTCTATGAGATGCAATATTTGGAGTTCACGCCCGCTCAGCGTCTCGACAATGGTTGGGGCAGGCTGAGCCAGATGCTGAATCGATTTCAAATGGCTATGTTGCAGTTTCTCTGCTTCAAATGCAGCCAGCAGCTTCCCCCGATAATCCAGCAGTTCCCCACGCACCTCAGCTTCACGCAGCAGCCTTTCGACCAGCGGCCCTTCGTCTACAAAAGCACGGATGAAGCCGCCAGGCTGGGCCATTGTCATAGATTCGATTAATGCTTGCATCGCAGCAGACTTATCTCCGCACTTGTAAAGGACTGCTGCATATAGAATCATTCCCCTGAGCTGTTCGTCCGGGCGACCCTTGACGGCTGCTTGCCTAAGCAGGGGCTCCAGCAACGCTAACACGGCAGAAGTATCACCGCGTGCCATGTTGACCTTAGCCTGCCAGAGTGGAATCCCGTGCTGCTCAGCAAGTAAAGCTGCTGCATCCAGACTCCCTTGATGAAGCATAACCGATACTTGCACAGCAGCAATCTGCGGAATCTGTATCCAAAAATGTTCCTGGCGGGCGAAAAGCTCTGCTTGCGCTAAAATAGTAGCCGCCGCGCCCACCTCTCCACGTGCAAGCTTCAGCTTCGCGAGCAGCACCTCCCCTGCCACACCCCGGTCCAAATCTTCAAACTGCTGCGCAAGCTTGACGCTTAATTGGGTGTGAAAGATGGCATCATCCCACTGATTCCATTCATAATAGATCCGCGCTAATCCCAGATGCGCTTCACATGCGGCCGGCAGTGGCGGTTCCCCTGCCCATTCCAGCACACCAAGATAACTCTCAGCCGCAGCCGGCAACAGGTTCTCTGCTTCCTGAATGTTTCCGAGACCAAGGGTTGCCATGATTGTGATCATCACATGCCCGATCCTCTTGCTGATCGATAAGGCTTCGGCATAAGCTGTAACGGCTAAACCGCGATCCCCTTGAAGCTGATAGGCATAACCCAGTGACCACGTTGCCGCTGCGCGCACCGGCAGATTGTCAGGATGCAGATATTCCAAAGCACGGCGCGATTCGTTCAATATGGGTTCAGCCTGGTGTTTGCTTACAGCGAGCGTAGCACGTATGGAGGCAATGTGTCCTGTAAGATCACGGGTCCTCTCGTTCTGTATAATATCTTGCAGCGCCTGTTCGGCAGCTTGAAGCATCTGTTCTATACCCGATATCCGACCCTTCATGAGGAGTGCTGAAGCATACATCACCCACAAGGAGGGCCTTGCGTCCAGAATCGCCCCCGGCAAGGATTGCAGCCAGTTCAGTACAGGAGTTACCGCTCCCCGGAAATGCAGCGGCATTCCCTCTCCTTCCATCAACCGGGCAGTGCGTTCCATATCCCCCGCAGCAGCTGAATGGTGGAAAGCTTCAAGTTCAAAACCATTGTCCTCATACCATCTGCTGGCCCGTATATGTAATTCAGTAGCGGTCATCTTCCCTTCCCCTGTTAACGGAGGAAAGCCTTGAGACAGCCGTTCCCGCAGCAAATCCGCAAAGAGATGGTGATAACGGTACCAGCGTCTTTCGTTGTCTAAAGGGACAAGGAACAAATTCGCATGTTCAAGATATTCCAAGGTACATTGTCCGGAGGAAAGCCGTGATCCTCCGCATTCTTCACCAAGAACAGCATCACACAGCGGACCGCACATCCGGCTCAGGACCGATGTGAACAGTAAAAAGGCTTGAATGCTCTCGGACTGTTGCTGCAGCACTTCATCTAACAGATAATCCAGAACAAACTTGTGGCGCCCTGAGAACGACTGGATGAAACCTGTGGCATCACTGCGTCCCTGTAAGGAGAGCGCGGCTAATTGCAGGCCAGCTATCCAGCCCTCTGTGCGGGATTCAAGGAGCATAACATCTTCAGCGGAAAGCGTCAGCCCCATGACCTGGTCCAGAAATTCAGCAGCTTCTGAGGCGTTAAAACGCAGGTCTGCAGCATGAAGTTCAGTCAATTGATGCCGCACACGTAGCCTGGAGAGCGGCAAAACCGGATCCTGGCGTGTGGAGATGACCAGATGCATCTGCGGCGGCAGGTGCTCAATTAGAAAAGCAACGGCTTCATTGACCGTCTTCGAATCAATCAGATGATAATCGTCAAGGACAAGAATGGAAGGTTCAGAGGTAGAAGTGATTTCATTCAGAAGTGTGGTCAGCAAGGATTCGATTGGCGGGGGATGAGGGGATTGAAGCGCAGCAAACACACCCTCTCCGATGTTCACGCCGATAGTCCGGCAAGCGGCACACAGATACGTGAGGAAGCTTGCAGGATCATTATCCCCAGCATCCAGCGACAGCCATCCAGCTCTGCGTCCGCAGACGGAGAGCCATGCACTGGCGAGTGTCGTTTTACCATAACCGGCAGAGGCGGAGAGAACAGTCAGCTTGCCTTGCAAACTCTCGTTAAGCCGCTCCAGCAGTCGCTGGCGGACAACAATTTTTGACCTGGTCGGGGTGATATACAGCTTGGTAGATACAATAGATATTGTCATAGCAAGATTATAATGATTATAATCCTGAAGCGTCAACAAAGCAGCTTGTTCCGGGATCAACTTGATAGTCTGCGAGGCCTCATCCTCCGTTCAATGGAACGGGTAATCCACAACAATAACACTTTCAATCGAACTGCCTGCGTTTTGCAGAAATTGCTGATGCAGCGGATGGTGTAAATAGTTCTGGCTTGCCTGCTTGTCTTCGAAAGTAATCCGGATCCCCACAGTAAATCCATTCTTATGCTCAACTTCCTCCGTTACATTGATGCCAGCGGTCAGTTCAATAATACCGGGAATCGAGGTTTTAAAAGAGTTCACGGTCTGGATGATTTCTTCTTGCTTCTCTTCAGTGCCGCTGTTATTGAATTTAAAAAGAACGATATGCTCGTACATGATGAACCCTCCATTAGAGTATTGGATATTATCTTGGTCTTCATTGCTTCTTCTCTATAGATGACATAAGCTATTGTATAAAGTACTCCCCGGGTTAGTAAGAGATTTGATTATCCTGGGATTGTCAGTCCCACTCTCCTTGTGAAATTCATGTGAAAGGGAAGAATGATATGTCTACACCCCAATTGGATCGATATCAGGAATTAGCCCGATTCTTGCGTATTCGCAGAGAACGGATTCGGCCTGATCAAGTCGGATTGCCATATAACGGACGCAGACGCACTCCCGGGCTTCGCCGTGGAGAAGTCGCAATGCTAGCGGAAGTAGGATTGGATTGGTACACCTATCTGGAACAGGGCCGGCACATTAATGCATCCCCTGAAGTGCTTGAGCGATTGTCCAACGTTCTCATGCTGGATGCCTCCGAACGCAAACATTTGTTTTCCCTGGCACGTAGGGAGCTGCCCCTTGAGCTACCTTTTGACGCCTCCCTTGTCAGCCCGTCGCTTCAAGGTTTCCTGGATAGTCTCGATACTTCTCCTGCCAGTATCATGGATACCCGAATGAACATCGTCGCATGGAATTCCGCATACTGTGCCATTAATGGTGACTTATCCTCCATGTCTGAACGGGAACGGAATTTCGTATGGATGACCTTTACCTCCCCGCAATTCCGGTACCTCAAAGGCGATCAATGGGAACTGCACGCCCGCCGAATCGCTGCTCAATTCCATGCCGGTTATGCCCGTTATGCAGACGATCCCTGGTGGTCTGAGCAGTACGAGGCTTTATCCAAGGCCAGTCCCGAGTTCCGGGAATTCTGGGAGACTCATGACATAAGGGATGCCATTGACAGCCACAAAGCGCTGAGATGTCCTAATCTCGGGATGCTGAATTTCGACTTGGTCTCTTTCCAGTCCCTGGATAATCCAAACCTGACTGTGTCCATTCACGTTCCGCAACAGGACGGCACCATTGCAAAAATGGAGCAGCTTATGAATAAAGGTAGCTTTATTTAAGAAATAGTTTCATCAGACGATTATAGATTGGGTTAATCATATACCCCGTTGGATTCATAGAATAGCGTTTGCCTGTATTCAGCTGGCTGATTATTTCCATATTGCCGCTGGTCAGGCTAAAGTCAAAGATCTCACTGTTTTCCATGATTCTTTTGGGATTGGAGGACTTGGGAATAAGGATTACTCCCCGTTCCAGGTGCCAGCGTAAAATGACCTGAGCCACCGTTTTATGATGCTGATCAGCGATCTTTTTTAATTCCGGATGTTGGAGAAGTGTCTGGTTGCCTTGTCCTAGCGGGGCCCAGGCCTCGTGCAGGATCTGATGCTCCTTAAGATAATTATGCAGCTCCAGTTGCGGAAACTCCGGATGGGTCTCAATCTGATTGATCATTGGCGGGATTGTGCTGTGTTTCATTAAACACTCCAGATGCTGAATCTCAAAATTTGCCACCCCAATGACTTTGATCTTCCCCGCTTCATATAATTCCTCCATCGCTTTCCACGTCTCTATATAGTTGGGTGATGCGAAATGGATTAGATACATATCCAGGTAATCTACACCCAGCTTTTGAATGGTTCGTTCAAAGGCCTTCCTGGTCTCTTTATACCCATGATCTGTGTTCCATACTTTGGAGGTGATGAAAAATTGCTCACGCGGCAGTTGTCTGTTCCGGATCGCTATGCCTAAAGCTTCCTCGTTCCCGTAAATTCTGGCGGTATCAAAATGCCGGTAGCCTATCCGAATAGCCTCGCTGATTGCTATCCTGAACTCATCCTCCTTCGTTATTTTATACACTCCAAACCCTAATTGCGGGATTGCGACGCCATTGCTTGCTCTCACTACTGTTGATTCTAAATTCATATGAATGCTCCTTTTCGCTAATTAACAATTATAATATACGTAATATTCTTTATATATTTTATATATAGTTAAATCAAAAAAAATAGGTTAACTTTATTAAGTTAATAAATCCGTTAACCTTACTTTTTTTAATTGATTCTGCATCGCTATCTCTGCAGCCTCCAGACTGTCTGAGATTTTTTGTTTCACTTCATCCACTTCTTTTCCTTGCAGGGTTACATCTGTGTGGAGTTTGAACAAGGCTTTTCCAGGCTCTACGGCCAGAAAAACATCCAATATCGTGATCTCGGATAACGGTCTTGCCAGCAGGATACCGCCTTTAGCCCCTTCTTTGGCAATCGTCAGTTTGGCATTATTCAGGTTGCGGATGACTTTCACCGTGGTTGGTACTGGAATATTGAGCTGCTCGGAAATCACTTTGGTGGATAAAAAATTAGCACAGTTTTCCTCCGATATACCATGTATATAGACTAATATGGAGATCCCTTGTGATAAGGCTGTCGAGTATGACAATTGTATTCACCCTAACTTTTGTTTTCTGAATATACTATATATCTTTTAGATTTAGATTTCAAGCAGCACTCTCAGAGTGCCGCCAGCATGTATACCCCTATCTGTACGAGTCATGTGTTGGACGAAACAGATCTTCTTCCGAGCCTCTGACCATCGAAAAGTGTTCCACATTGTAGTGCCCATGCAGTGTACGGTTATGATGCTTGATGATTTGCTCGGCATTCAGTACTTCGCTGTCTGTTGTAGAGTGTCCATCTCCGACCAGGGTGACATCCAGCTTATTGACGGTAGCCATCCGTACTGCCGTATCGATACAGTGCTGTGTCTTACAGCCCATAATCACTACATGCTCCACCTGTTGTTCTTGCAGATATGGCAGAAGTCCTGTCCCGTGAAAAGCATTCGTTGCCTGCTTATCAAACACTTTAGCATCTACAGGCATATGAATTTCATTGTGCACCTGAAAACCTGCGCCTTTTCCTTCAGCTACATCGAGATCCCTGACAAACACCGCTTCTACGCCAGTCTCTTTGGCCTTATTAATCATTTTATTGATCGTTAGAATAAGCTGATCTTTATTCCATACTGCACTTTCCTCCTGGTTCCCGTCCATTAATTCCTGCTGCGCATCGATGATCAACAACACTTGGTTCAATGAAATTACCCCTTTCTTTGCTAGGCTGGGAGACTCCTCCAAGTCGTCACGTTCGCAACCTGGAGTAATCCTTCCCGTATTACCTTCAGTATACTTGGCACATACAATAACTCAAGAGGAGTGAAGCAAATGCGGAAATACGGAATAAGTCTGCTGCTTTTCATTTTGCTGGTTGTTCCAGGTTGCGGGTTTGCAGAAAAGGTAGGGAACAGCGTCAATTTCGCCACCGATACAGCTTCATATATGCAGACCTTAACAGCGTTCGGGCAGGAAATGGATACGCTGGCCGCTGCCGCTGCCTCAGATCCGCAGGCGAAGCAGGCATTGACCGATAGACTCCTTGCGCTCAAGGAACAGATCGTCCAGTATGCTGATCTTCAGGTTCCCGAATATGCAGCAGACCTGCATCAATCTATTGTGGGGTATAACGAAACGCTACAGAAAGGTCTGGATCAGGCCATCACCAACCTCGAGGAAGGCAAGGCCGCCTTTGAATCAACAGACATTCCTGAGACCATTAACCAAATCAATGAGTTATTAGACCAGCTCACCCAGTTGATCCCGCAATAACCATACGAAACGAATAAGCGCTCAAAGCATAGCTCTTATGCTTTTGAGCGCTTATTCGTGAACAGCAGTGCATTTCCTTCACGAACCACTATTACATCTGTTTGCCCCTTGCCCAATCCTTAACCTCCACCCATTCGGCATCCTGGCTCTCCCGCTCAAACGCAGTGCCCGTCTCCCGCTTGAACGGCTCCAGTAGACTAGGGTCAAGATCCAGAATATAGTATACATTCATCAGACGAGTGTTATTGGGATTGCTGAGATATTCGCTATCTTCGTCACCGGCAAAAAGACGCCAGCCGCTGTCCTGCTCCCGTTCGGTGGTTTCCCGGTACATCCATAGTACCGCACTTCCAGGTTTAAGACATTTTTTGGAGACAAACGCCACTTTCTCGCCAACCTCTACCCATGAAGGGTCTCCTTTACGGAGAATGGTCTGCGCTATATGCCGGGTCTCGAATTCCAGAACATCCCCGGCTTGCAGTGTCTTTAGGCTTAACGGAGCATTAATCAATACTCCTGTATACGTATGGGTAACCGGATCTTGGCCAGTAATCTCAACCCACATCCGCTCTGTGCGAGGGTCTCCATCTGCCGGATTCGTCAATGTAAAATGCAGCCTTACTTTCCTTCCTATACCCTGTGCCCTGCGTTCTTGTTCGGAGGGGATAAAAAAGGATTGCGGGAATAATCGGCTCGTCTCTTCCACGTCTTCAAGGGTCCATTCCAATCTGCATTCCTCCTAAGGTTGTATTTGGGACTACAACCTTATTACCCCATACCTTTTAGACTGATACGTAGGGGAAAACCGCCTTAATCCTTAATTTCAATGGATTTGAACTTCACAGATTAGAAGCTTTTATTCCAGCGACAGGCACCTATCCTATGCTCCAATCATACACAGGTTATAAGGAGAGGCGGGATGCAGGTGGGCAATAATCAGGCTTTTGAAGAACGGGCTATCTTTCTGGCGGCTGTCTGTGGACAGACCTATGTCCAGTTTAATCATTCAGATAGAACGTTCACCGTTCCAGCAGGTTATTCAATCATTCATATCATTCAAGCGAAGTCTTTGGGCCGTGTATGGGAGCCGTTCGGATTCATCATAGAATCTCCGCAAGAGATTATTATTGCCTTCCGTGGTAGCAGTTCAACGGCCAATTGGATTTCTAACGCCAACGCCACGCAAAAAAGGTATAAATTCATCAAGGAAAACTACTGTCTTACACACCGTGGTTTCACTGACATCTATTCCTCTGCACGAAGCGATATTCACTCCGCACTCTCCCGGCTGTCCTCAAGCAAAAAACTATATATTACCGGTCACAGCCTTGGAGGAGCGCTGGCCACACTATGTGCCCCCGATGTTGCTGCCAATACAGCCTTTAATACTCCGCGCCTGTATACCTATGGTTCTCCTCGCGTCGGCGATCCGGTCTTCGCAAAGACTTGTTCCAAGTATGTATCGAACAGCTACCGTATCGGCAATCTTTTTGATGCTGCCACCTATGTTCCGCCCTCGATCTTCAAACTGCCCCGCAGCGACAAACGATATTATTACAGCCATGTCCAGACCTTGTACCCCCTTTCTTTTCAAAAAGGGTCCGTCAGCCTCAATCACGCCCTTAGCAGTTATTTCAGTGAACTCTCCAAGCTTCGTCCGGAATTCACTAAGCAGTTGTGCTCTTCAAGCCCTGGTTTTTGTTTCCCCCATCTCCACGAAATAAAAGAACCTTGAAAGGCACGAAGCCAATCAAGGTTAAGAAGTTAGCTAACATTTACTGAGATAAATACTGATTCATCACTTGGAAAATCATCAGGGAATGCGTCACACACTAATTCTCTAGTTATTATTTGATATAAAAAGTCTGCCATATTAAGTGAATAAGTATAATTCTCAGGTGATCTTGATTCGTACACTACAACTTTCCATTCGTCGGGTTTTCCATCAGTTAACCAGTACAGCTCGTCACCATTATCAGTATATGCCCAAGGAAGCAGCCCCCCGGTTGCAGGGTAAACGTCATGTCTAAAGTACTGTGGGAAACTTGCTTTGGATTGTAAATAAGAGTCGCACATTTCTTTTTGTCTACCCAGGAAGTTTATATTATGATCCTTCACAAATGGAGTTAATATCCACAAAAAGTTTCCAATACCACCCGTTCCATAAATTCCAATAAATCTCTTATAGTCTGAAGGTAGCTCTGTCCCAAGAGCATTGAAAACTTGTTGCCATTGTTCTTCATCCCCAGTATTATATGGATTTTCGGGGGGAGTGAGTATTTTAATCAAGTTATCCAACCAAGACACCTCCTACTTCTCTAAACCCTGAAAGGTAAAATAGCCATTCAAGAATATATAATGTTCAAATGTTCCAGTATTTCACATCAGGGTTTAGGTTTTCACCTATGATACCTTCCTTTTGAAAATCATAATCAAGGTAACCATCATCATCTAAGTAGTATACATGTTGCTTATAAAACTCAATTATTGTTTTTAGAAATTTTTCCGGTGAGCGATATAATAAATTTAGATTCCCCTCATCGTGCATAAATATATAAATTCCAAAATCACCTTCGAAATTTTCTACATAACAAAAGTAATCATTTGAATAGTTAACTAGTAACGGTAAAACAAGCGAACCTTTTTGCCAAGAACCTATGCTATCTAAGTTTTTTTCTCTTGGACAAATTCCTCAATGTGTATTAAACGAAACCCGGGAATGAAATCCATTAATTTCTGATCTTTCATATCCCTCTTTGTTCCCTGAACAGTACTGTATATTACTTCAAACAGTTCTGGTATTTTAGCAAGATCATTGAATACTTTCATCCACTCTACAGTAGGCTTACCTAAACTCTCTGGATATTCAGACCTCAGTCTCAAAGATAACTCTATGAAATCATTGAATAGTTCTTTTAACATTATGCACCTCACTTGTTCCCGCTCTAATTGAGTTCAAATTACAACTTTCTTGAAATGAACAACAATTATTATTTGATATTCTTTACATCAAAATCACCATTTTCACCTATGCCATTTTTTCTATAAAACTGTCCCAAATCCCTTCCAACCGGGAATGATGGGTTCATTCGGCACTCAGTGGGGTCTAATATCATATGACGCTATCGCTTTGAATCCAGATTCCTTAGCTGCATGAGCAATAGATGCTACGATGCAACCTCGCCATAGCTGTTCTCGTGTCCACTGGACTTCATAAATCCATTTCCCTTTCACTCACTCCTCTTAGTCATTCGATTACTCGGGCGATAATTCTCCACAAAATAAAAGAAGCTTGAAAGTCTCGAAGCCAATCAAGGTTACGAAGTTAGCTAACATTTACTGAGACAAATACTGATACATCACCTTGCTAACAAGTATCTTCAGGAACTGAACAACTTTGGCTAAGACTTGATTCCGATAAACGATATCATTGTGTTTGGACTTAGCAAGGTAATGTGCGAGGCAGAGCTCCACCTGCTCCTGTACTTGACGAAGATGCTGACAAGATCGTCCATATCATCTAAAAAAAGCCCGAGCAAGTTTTCCCGCTGCATCAGGGCTAGGGCTGTAGATTACTTAGAGTTATCTGTGGAATTGATTATGAGCCAATGTTTAGCATCTTCGCCTTTAAGAATGATAGGTTGTTCTGGAGTGCCGATATTGATACTCTTAATGAAAGACTCTTCTAATCCACGCATACCTTCTAGTTGTGCTGCTTGAAGCAATACTTCTTCAAATGTTGAGGTGCTTACATCAGTATTTTGGAGGTTCGCATTGCGGAAATCTACATGATCAAAAAGTGCCCCTACTAATTTCGCATTTCTCAAATCAGCTTTGTTAAATATAGTTTCAATACAATCACTTCTAGCAAATCGTGCGTTTTGCAAATTCGCATTCGTAAAATTTGCATAAGAGACGTCTACCTTATAAAAATCAGCACTTTCTAGATTTGCATTTTCAAAAGTAGAGGAACAAACCACTGAGGCATACATATCCTTTTTTACCAAGTTCATTCCATTAAATACACACGCAGTTATATAGGCTTGATCTAGAGGGTAATCTGCTAAATCTATATCTCGAAAATCCACTTCATCGACCGCTAACTTTTCCCCCTCTCGACCAACTGTTTCAATCCAGATTTTATGTGATTTTAAAGACTGAATTAGTTTCTCATCTCTATGATCTTTCATAGTGTGTTCCTCCTTTTAGGGATACCAAATTATCCTGACTGATATTCCCTCCTTTTGAATTGCATCTTTTAATTGTTCGACATGCTCTGGAGTCAGATTTCGCTTGTCAATTATTACGTTATGTCCTCGTTCAAATTCCTTGTATATTTTCTTCATTGCATTATTAACTGTAAAGGCACCCTCTTTAGGTGAAGTATGACCATTGGGATAAGATTCAAAACTCTTTATATCCCACTTTTGACCAGTGGTTTCATCAATAAATTCAGCCCCCTTATCTGCCTTTGGATCCCTTATAATTCTTCCTAACTTACCTTGACTTTCTAAATCCAACCCTATATCTTTCTCTTTTATGCCCTGAGCCTCAATTCTTCCCCCATGTGAAGGAACACCCGCCAAATCAACTAATTCCTTTTGAGTTCTTCCTCCAGTATAATCCGTCCCCTAAGTTATAATCTTAAACTGGGGAATAAAGAAGGTGGTAGCTGGTTCTTCCAATTACCACCATTATATCAGCTTGCTTGGCGTTCTGTTATGTGAGCCGCCGCCCGATACTCTGTCTTGTGCTTCATCATGCTGTTGATGATGTTGACGAGCCTTCTCATGATGAACATAAGGGCTTGCTTCTTAGTCTTACCTTCCGCTAGCTTCCGATGGTAATACTCTTTCCTTGGTTTTTGTCTGAATCTGCATCAGCCAATCTTTGAAATGTACCAATGACTCGGGGTACGCTTCGATTCGTAGAGTGTGCTTCCTAGACTTTATGGCAAAAGCCAATTGGTATGAGATATGCAAGAAGTCTTCTCCGGTATTGATATTGATGTGATAGATAAAGCCCTTTTCCTCCGTATACATCCTGACTCCGTAGAAGTGGCATATTCGGAGCGCATGAAGGGATTGAAGAAGTCCCAGTATACTCCTGTGAAGTCAATGACAATACGGTCTATGGATACAGTGACCCCTTTCATGTGCCGCCCCCTCTCCTTATTAGAGGGGCAGGTGGCTATTAACACATGACCTTCCCGTTGAGAAATGTTCTGTTAAGTCCTGATAATTTAGTTGTCGTACTATCTTGAAAATTAGTTGCGTTGCTCTCGACACTATATCCATCGGGGTATCTAATCATAAAGTTGCGTTTATTTTAAAAATCCGCAAGAAAGCGAAGACAACAAAAAACAAGTCAATCATGGTGGTATATGACCATAATCGACCTGTTCGATGTGACAAAAAACATTATTTAGTGTATGAAATTAAAGCATCAATAAGCGTACAACCAATATAAGGAGATGTTCACATCTATATTATATAGTTTATAGGTGTTCATGTATGAATGATGGGTTTATTCGGTACTGAGTAACCTTAATTCTTCTAATCAGTTAACATTGATACAAAATCTTCAAAACTATCCGCAACACGATAGCTTACTGGGTCGAATTCTCCAGAATTTGCATGATCCCACACACAAATGTTAGGATTACTTCTTGATTCACGAAAATCTAAGCATAAAAAATCACCAGCAAATAGAACAGCAATTGGTAATAATGCAACCCCTATCAAATCTTCATTATCAATTAGTCTCTCATCAAGCTGAGATTTAGTAGCGTCAATATCAAATATTCCAAATTCATTTTCTGTTGGTTCCTCAAGAATGCATAAAAATCTAGTAATTACATAGCTATGATCATTACAAATAAACGAACGAATTTCTGGAATTCCCCCATTATTTATTTTAATAAATTCTTTATACACTAATGGCAATTCTACTCTCCAAAAATCTTCTTCTTTTGATAACAGTTGATCAGACGGTAACGGATAAATTATTGACTCTTGTTTTATTTGCATACTTAATTCCTCCTTCTTGTTCATCTTGCCGCATCAGCCCACATTCCAGTAGACCTTCCTCCATTGTGAGTTGTAATGTTATGAATCCCATAAGGAACCAATTGCATTTTCCCTGGCACTTCAGAATGGTGCCATGTATACGTTCCGTTTTCCACCAGTTTCCTTATGTCTTTCGGAAGATTATTATTCAACCAATCAAACTGCTCTGTATCACCTTTTTTCCACAAATCTTTTGGGAGCTCGTCAGTATGCACTACCACCCCAGGACTTTCAAAATCACTTCAATTTTAGGTATGAGATTTAATTCCTCGGCTTTACTTTTTATCAACTTTCTTTGCTTAGCGGTTAGACTATCTCCTCCAACAATACTTTTCTCCCAAGACCACCCTTTAATGTTTATTACATCAACATAATGCTTAGCATAGTCATCAAGAACTTCATCAAACGGTTTTCTTCCCGATAAAAATTCGTCAATGTTTTTTAAGTGAGGTGCTCTTCTGCTACCATCACCCGTCCCCTCAGCATTCCCCCCGACTCTATCCAAATAGGGCTCAATCACTGACAATTCAGGGACTAATGTTTCAAGTTGCTTGCTTGTCACCTGTTCTTGTGCCGCCCCCTCCGAAATTTTTAATGAATTTCGGGCTTAATTAGAGGGCAGGTGGCTAGCCATTAACACATGACCTTCCCGTTGGTTGAAATGCTTAGTAGATATCTGACAATGTATACATCGCTTCATCCATTCGTACAGTTGCGATAATTTTTGAAAAATCCGCAAGATAACGAACATAATGAAAAACAGATCAGCAAAGGTGCTATCTGCACAAAAGTGACCTGTTTTCATGTAATGCTATTGCGTTATTGCGGTATACTTTTCGAACAACACGTGCGTACATCAGTTTTCAGAAAAATTTGGTATTGGTATTACATGGGTTATATGTGTTATTGGTTGAATGATGTGTTCATTCGGCACTGGGTAGCCCCTAATCTGATGAAGGGTATTTTATGCAAACATTTCAGTAATGTGGACCCAGTCAACAAACGATGAAAACTCATCGCCATTCAAATATGAGTTAAATAGAAGAATTACTTCCTCCAAATTTAAGATTTGATTGATTTGTAACGTAACAACTGTACCAGAGATTATTAATTGTGTTGCTCCTGAAAAAATTGAGTTCCTTTTACTCGCTCTACTGTGAATAAACTTTCCATTCTCAAGGTATTTTCTTATCTCAACTGTAAATTCTATAGGGCCCCCACCAACTTGAATGTAACTACCATCTTGCTTTTCTAAGAAGGCATAAGAATTTGTAGTGCCGTTAATTTTCATGAGGTAACTTTCCAGTTCTGTCGTTTTTATTTCTTCTTTCCGTATGCCATTTTGGGATTCAAATATCATTGTTCCCTCCACAGTTCATTTATTTTACTCAAAGTTCCCTCTATAAGTTCGACTGATGGTTTCCCGATATCCCAATTTCTTAAGGTGTGAATAGCCTTTTCGTACTCGTGTTTTAAACAATATGCAGCAATCAAATTCCAAATATACGTATTACCACTTATTGTAAGACGAGTATCGAAATTTTCGTAACCATTTATTAGGTTATCTAACGTTGAATAATCATCCCAAAATGGTTTCGCTATATTAACAATTTGGTCTTGTAGTAAATTGATTAACCCCTGAATATTACTCGTCAAAACAAGGGGGCATTCCAAATACTCTCTATTCTCTTGTAAATTCCCAATATTAGCCGCAACTGTAGGCCATCCTTTCTTATGGTTTTCATTTCTAAGAAAGGCTGTCATTTTTCCAATATCCTCAAAGATGATATTGGGGAAAAGCGCAATATAACCGGCTTCCTGACCTTTAATATGACGAAATTGAATATTTAGTTCTTGATTACATTCTTTCAGTTTTTTAACAAAAGACCTTTTTTTCTTTAGGTCAAAGCCCATTTCTTGAAGAGAAGGGCTAAGACCAATAATAAGACTATCAAGTGTAGATTCAATTGTTGATTGTAATGGCATTGATTTCATCACCTACTTCACTGTTATTAATTCGACAGAATCAATTCTCGTTACGCCCGCTTCTTTAGCCCTATTACCAGTGGTTGGTAAACCTCCATTTGCATTAAGTTCGTTGTCAATCCTTTTTTGTTGTGCCGTTCTTGTTGCCGAACCACTTTTCACTTCTATACCTGTTATTGTACCATCTGGCTTCCTTACTACAACATCATATCTTCTAAGTGTTCCATCAGAACTCTTTACAGATATCTCAGTACCAACAACTTCATACCCCCTATATTTAGGGTCCGTTTTTATTTGTTGAATTGCTTTATCCACACCAGGAGTACCTGGAACCGTACCGTTACTGCCTGCGAATCTACCTTTTGAGTCCCTAACACTTCCATCAGGATATGTTTTAGTTTCACCAGTCTCCTCAGCATCCCCACCTACATTTTCCAAATAGGGCTCAATCACTGACAAATCAGAGACTAATGTTTCAAGTTGCTTGCTTGTCACCTGTTCTGTTTTTTCGGATTGGATCTTCTGGTTTTTCTGCTGAAGCTGCTCCGTTGAATTTCCCAGTTTTTTCTTTTCTTCACCTTTCAATTTCTCCGCTATAGTTCTCGATTCCTTTATTACATCCGGGATTTCTTTTTCTTTACTAGCCATCTTCACGACATGACCGGTGCCGCTCTTTTCGACCCAGAGCTTGTGGCTTGCTTTGCCGATTTTGAAGTTGACCAGCAGGCCGGATATAGCATTCTTAAGTTTGCTGGCTCCAGCTACCACGAGGTTAACTCCTGACTTCAACAGCTGCTTGCCGAAAGCTAACAGCCGGGAGTGAATCCCCCCTTTGATGGTTCCGAGGAAATCACCGGAGGCTTCATTAGGGACAGCGCCTGCCTTGCCGCCGGCTTTTCGCCCATCTTGTTTGCCTGAATTGTCTTTGCTTCCCCCGCCTGTCGTACCGGACAGATTAGCCAGCAGCTTCGTGCCATTGCCGAAGACATTCACCGTCTGCGATTCGGCATCATCGACAAGGGCCGTCGCTCCTTCTGTAGCTTCGTCAATCATTCCGCCTACCTTTTCCACTGGCGCCTGAAGCGGCTGCAGCAGGCCCTGTACCGGACCGGACTCTGCGATTTTGTTGATCAGCTTGTCCGCAAACGGAATATGCTGGCGGATCAGTTCAACCAGGGATTGGCCGGAGGCGGCTTCAATTCCTTTGAATACCGCTTTGATGAGTGCTGATGGCGGGTTAGAAATGATAAAATTCAGCACCATATCCACGCCTTTGTTGGCCAAGATCGGCATGAGCTGAGCCGGTTTCCCGAGCAGCTGCACTTTCGCTTTGATCCCGCTGGCAGCCTCGGTTACCTTTTCCCGAATCCCCTTAAAAAAGCCTCCAGCCGCTGCTTTAAGCTTGCCCGCCCCCTCACTCAGCATCCCGGCAGGATTCTGTATGACTTCCAGGGCCTGAACAGCCCCAGCATAAGCGATACTGAACGGGTTAAACCATGATTTATTGGAAATATTGATTACCGGTAAAGCCTTGTTGATGGCTCCTGCAACCTTGCCGACGGTCTTTTGCAGAATTTCGAACACACTCTGAAGGAGCTGCAGGACTTTCATCAGTCCTTTTTCCTGGCCTCCGTTTTTCGGGGCCTTGCCAGCGTCTTTGTCCTTGTCATCGGCTTGGCCCGTCTGCAACGGCTTAAGTTCTCCGAACAGCCCCTTGACCAGAAAACCGCCCATTCCCGCCGGATTCAGGAACTGCTTCACATTCTGCACTTTGAAATTCCGCAATGTATTAACTACAGTCATGACCGTATTCGCCTGACGCAACAGCTTAGGAAGTGTCGAAGTCAGCCAAGTGATGATTTGAGCCAGGACACTGCCTCCCCCCGTTGCAAAAGCGGCAGCAATCTCAGCAGCGATCTGTGCAATCTCCAGAAACTTGCCGAAGTTCACTTTAAAATCGCCGTTCAGGAATTTCCCGATTCCCGACAATATTTTGTTATACAGTGACTGGACACCAGCGAACAGCTTATCCACTGTTTTCCCCATAAAATCCAGGGCAGCGCTAACCCCTTTCTTCAGGAGACTTGCGGCAGTATTGACGGCTTGAACCGCCTTGTTCACTGCACGGTCGATCCAGCCGTTGATCCGCTTGGCAATGCCCGGAAACCGGGCAAAAATTTTATTGGCTAATCCCTTAAGCAGCTTCCCGAATCCCTTAATAGCGCTGACTATCAGCTTCCGGCCCTGCTCTATCAGCCCCACTACAGCTTGCTTGGCTTTGTCAAAAATAAATTTGACGGCCTTACGCAACTGGGTGAAGAGGAAGTTCATGCCCTTTTTGATGGCGTCCCCTAATTGCTTTCCCTTTTCTTTGATCCATTCCCAAGGGTTTTTGGCTTTTTTCTTTTCTTGTTCACCTTCTTTTTGTTTCTCATCTGCCTGGTTTTTCGTGTTCTTATATTCCTTCCGGGATTCGGTTTCGGCTTCGGACAGCTTTTGCTTGACCTCGCCTTCCTTCTCATCCTTGATTCCGGTAATTTCCTTGTTCTTCTCTGCTGCTGCTGTGCCCGCTTCACGGTCAAACTCACCGCTGGTAGCCTTGATCTCTTCCTGCCACTGGCTCCGGTACCCTGAGACCTCTGCCTTGGCTGCAGTCTGCTCGCTTCGCTGCTTCTCTGAAGCTTCTGTTTTGAGCCGTTCTACTTCGGCCTTGGTGTCGCTTTTGGCAGTTGTGATTCCACTGTCAAAAGGTTCCTTCCCTTTCTGATACTCCCCTTGGCTATTCTCCATATAAGTCTGAAGTGAACTCTCCAGATGAGGGTTGAGGTAACCTGCAACATCTGGGGGGATGACACCGGTTGATCTCAGCTGAAAAGCAGGCGGGGTCACGGGGCGGATGCTGTGCCCGGACTTGAGAATGGCCGCATCCGGCTTGGGCAGAATCCGGTCCTCTCCGAAATCCTGCCGGGTCTGCTCAAGCTCGGAATGCTGCGCAGTCTGTACGTGCTGTGCAGCTTCTGTGCGAAAGCTCTCCACTTGGGAAGGGTCCGCTTCACCTGTCAGTCCAATCTCCGGCGGATTCGCAGCATATTGGCTGGCTTCCGCCATAATTTGGTCAGGATCTGCCTCCTCTGAGCCCTGAGGCAAGCTAGTCATTCTTGGGGAAGGATCTCCGCCTTGTTTCCCACTCTGAAAAGCTGGCAGCTCGGTTACCCGCACCGGATCTGCCGCTGCCCGCTTCGAGGGATTAGCAGCTTCAATATCTTTGCCGGGGGCGATTCCGGTTGGTGTCGGAATTTCAGGCAACGCCTTCTCAGCCTGCTGTCTTTGCTGCTCCAGCGCTCCTGCCGAGACATTCAATGCTTGAGTATACGCCCCGACGATTTCGGATGGAGCAATGCTGCCGAGCTGCTGAATCACACTGCCAGGATTACCGCCTTTAATATTTACAACAGGTGCTTTGGCAGGTGCCTTTCTGGCTTGCAGCGGCAGGCCAGCGGACAATGGACCTGAGGCAGCAGACTTTGGCGCTGGAAGAGCTGGCTTGGCTTCTGGCTTGGCTTCTGGCTTGACTGCTGACTTCCCTTCCGGCTTTGCTTCCGCTTTGCTGCCTGATTTCACATTTGGCTTAGCCTCCGCCTTCGCTTCAATTCTGTCTGCTGACTCTACCTCTGCTTTAGACTCCACTTTTCTTTCCCGTTTGGCTTCTACTTTGACCATCTTTGCTTTGTTCTCTGATTTGTTCTCTGATTTGTTCTCTGGTTTGTTCTCTGGTTTGTTTTCCGCTTCGTATCCAGGTTGAGACGTTTTCCTTGTAGCTTGAAATACCCGAACTCCGGCCGGTTTATCGGATGGAATCGTTGATGGGGACTCTTGAGGTACCGATGAGCTTGAAAGAGGGACAGATGAGTTCTGTGATGCTTTCGGGGTTGAATCTGGTACAGGTTTTGCTATTTCCTTGTTCCGCTTGCCTTTATCGAGCAGCATAAGAGCACTGCGGAGGCCAATGACTCCCGTGAGCATATTGAACTCACCGGATGTCACTGTTTCCGGGGCTGTTAAAAGGCGGTTGGTTAACCGTTTCAGCTCAAGCGGTGTTCGCAGCAGCGGCTTCAACGCCGCTTTGTCTGTAATCGGGGTTTGTGCAGAACTCTTTTTCGTCTCGGCCAGCGGCTCTGCCGGCTTGTGTACTGCGATCTTGCTTGGCATAGAGGGTCACTCCCTGAATGTTCATATACTAGTAATGGTAATTTCAGGGACCTTTTCACAGCCTTATTTGTAAATTTCTCAAAATTAAAAGCCCTATCCCCGAGGATAAGGCTCCATATTGTCTGACTTATGTCTTCCTAACGCTCCATCCCCTTACGTCCGCCGCATATAAGCACGCACCGTGATCGGTGCGAATATCGCTACGATGACCGCCGCACCGACAAGGGAGAACACGAGATCCGAGCCCACAGTTCCTGAGTTGACGAGCTCACGGACTGCAGTGACCAGATGGGAAATCGGGTTTATTTTGACGAACCACTGAAGCCAATCCGGCAGCGTATCCACCGGGACAAAAGCATTCGACAGGAACGTAAGCGGGAACAGCACGATCATAGAGATCCCCTGCACACTGGAAGCTGTCCGGGCAATGACTCCAAAGAAGGCAAATATCCAGCTGATAGCCCACGAGCACCCAATCACGAGCAGAGCCGCGATGGCCACATACCCGATACCGCCTTCAGGGCGAAACCCGAGCAGATATCCCATTGCAAAGGTAAGCACCGTTGCGATCGTGTACCGCACAGTGTCTGCAAGCAGCGCTCCGGCCAGCGGGGCAATCCGCGAGATCGGCAGCGATTTGAAGCGGTCAAAGACGCCTTTTTCCATATCCTCACGCAGCTGGACACCGGTAACAATCGAAGTGGTGATTACAGTCTGAACGAGAATGCCGGGGATGATGACCGGTAAATAATTCAGGACATCACCAGAGATTGCCCCGCCAAAAATATAGGTGAACATCAGAGTGAAAATGATTGGCTGCAGCGTGACGTCAAATAACTGCTCAGGGGTGCGTTTGATTTTTAACAGTCCCCGGTATGCCATGGTTAGTGAGTTGCGTACCGACTGTCTGAAGCTGGAGTGGTTTTTCAATTGGCGCTCAGCACCTGGCTTAATGAATGTACTCATACTGACTGTCCCTCCATTTGATTGGATGTACCTGATGCGGGAATGGATTTCTCCTCTACTCCATGGCCTGTGATGCTCAAAAAAACCTCGTCGAGCGTTGGCTTCTGTACACTCAGCTCCGCGAGTGAAATCCCAGCCGCACGGAGAGCAATCAGCAGATCCGTAACCAGATCGGCATTCGCCATCGGTGCAGTAATAAGCGCCGCTTCCGCTGATATGCTTGTAGGCACCTTCAGCACGCGTTCAACCGTCTGACGGGCAATGCCGTTGTCCTGCGGCTTCTGTACCCTTAATTGCAGGGAAGATGTGCCCACGGATGATTTCAGCTCATCTGCCGTTCCTTCCGCGACTACACGGCCATGATCAATAACAGCAATCCGGTCAGCCAATTGATCTGCTTCTTCCAGATATTGTGTGGTCAGAAGTACAGTTGAACCAGACTGAATCAAACGGCGGATCGTATCCCACATCTGATTGCGCGTGCGCGGGTCCAGACCCGTCGTGGGTTCATCCAGGAAAATAAGCGGCGGCTGCGCAATTAGGCTTGCCGCCAGATCGAGCCGCCGGCGCATCCCGCCGGAGAAATTCTTGAGCGGACGTTTGGCCGCTTCCGTCAAACCGAACTCCTCCAGTAGCTCAGCTGCCTTACGTCGTGCATCAACACGCCCCAGCCCGAGCAGCCGGGAGAATATCACCAGATTCTCGGTTGCACTCAGCGATTCATCCACGGAAGCATATTGTCCTGTTACTCCGATCAGCTGACGCACGATTTGCGGCTCCTTCACCACATCATGCCCAAAAATCCTGGCGGATCCTCCATCCGGTCTCAGCAGCGTAGCCAGCATCCGGATGGCGGTTGTCTTCCCCGCCCCATTAGGTCCCAGCACACCGTATATTGAGCCTGTTGCCACCTGCAGGTTCACGCCATCTACCGCCCGGTTATTTCCAAAAACCTTGACAAGCCCATCCGCTTCGATAGCCAAGTCCCTTCGTGGCGAAGCTGTTTTTTTTATTTGATTCATTTGCCGTTCCTCCTAGTCAACTAATATATTGGGATCATAAATGTCCAGTTTAAACTGAATATAAACTTGATATGTATTCCTCTGGTGCTGCTTCATTATACTCCCGGCGGATAAACCGCTTAACGGTCTCCAAGCGCATTTTTGCCTCAGTCTCTGGATGTAGCGAAACAGTATAACAATACACAAAAAGCCCGGGATAAGGCGTTAAGCCATCCCCCGAGCTTCAGTTCTACCATTTAGTTGGAATTACTCGACAGGAACGTCCGCGATTGTCACTGCCTCTGTGTATTTTGCAGTGCTGTTTAAGCGGAGCCGCATATTGCCTGCCCCGGTTGTGTTTGGATTGATGGTTACCGTTAAAATTCTGGATGCCACCCCGCTAGAGTCAGCCGTCAGGGCGAAGGTAGAGCTGTAGCCGTAGGATGAAGGCCATGAACCGTCACTATTCTTCACCTTCGCCACCTGCGTACCCGAGCTGGTATAGATTCCAAGGCTGTAACCGGTAGTGGTGGAGCCCGGTGTTAGTCCGGAGACCTTCACTTCTACTTCGAACTCATAATGGTTCGGAAGGGTCGCCTGATGGCCGAAAGTATAACCCGGTGTTGTAGGAACGGTAGAGCTTCCAGCACCGAAGGAACCGGTTTTGAAAGTAGAGGGATCATACCATTTATAGCCTGAAGCCGGTGCCGCCCAAGGTTCGGCCTGCGGTTCAGTGGAACTGGCAGGCGCTTCCCAACTGTATAACGAAGTAGCTGAATCCAGAGTAAGTCCGGATACGGCTGAGAGCGTTGTGTAACTCTCCGGTGTGGCAAGCCAGTTCACCATGTTGATCAGTAGAGTGGCATCATCCGCTTCTTTATAGCCGTCATAGGTCGTTTTGGTGCCCCCGGTCTCTTCTCTTTTATATTTAGGCGAAGCATCCTCAACCGGGGAGGAGTCACCAATAAATCCTGCTTTGCCGGCACTTACCTTGGATACAGCCACAAAGGGCCCCTCCGCGACTCCGCCGCCATTATACACACCGGCATCCACTGCACTGGACCAGGCGGGAGCTGTCGTTGGAACATATACGATTCCTTTTGCTTTTGCAGGATTGGTAATCGCAAGTGTTGAACCGGCATGAACAGCCACACTGGATACACCGCTTGTAATATTGAATGCTTGTGCAGGAGCCACAATGCTGCCTGCTGTCACATCGCCAAGAGCATTGTAACGGAACCTCACACCAAAGTTCGTGGACAGCCAGTCGGAGCTTGCTACCCCGGACATGGCTGGTGAAGCCGCTTCCTCTGTGCTCATTCCAGCAGCCGGATTCGACCAGCCCCCCCGGCGGTAACCGTTGAAAACTTCGGAAGCGTCCCAGCGGTTCTTGTTCCGGTCTGCGTTATAGTGATCACTAATGAAGAAAATGCTTCCCCCGCTTTGCACGTAGCTCAGCAGCGCGCTTTGTTCCGATGTCTTGTATGGAATGTTCGCCTCGGGAATGATGAATACGTCATAGCCAGACAGATCTGATAAGGTGATTGGCGTGCTCTTTCGCAGCTCTTTGACGTAGTAGCCTGCGGCTGCCAGCCCGTTCGCAAAATCCGAGAACCCGCCATCAATCACCCAGTCTGCCGCACCTGCAGTTTGTGCATGCGTATTGTCGAACAATACTTTCTTGCCGTTGGCCGAAGCTGGCGTGATGCTCGGTGCCGGATCGGAAGGTCCTTCAGCATACACCTCTAACGGCTGGATACCCACTGCCACTGCAAGTAAAGCGGCCATGGCCAGGCTCGTCCAGGTTTTGCGCAAACGCGGGAAGCTTAGAAACATTCTTCATTCCTCCACTCTCTTTAATAGAATTAGGCCTGAATAGCCGCTAATAGAATAACATAGTAAATTATGGAATAGTATATGTAATTGCTAATTTTTACATTTTGTAAACATATTTAATCAAGAGAGTACAAAGCGACGGGAAGATCATTCCATCATTCCATATAGACAAATAGGTAACCTATTACATATAATATTTATGTAACAGGTTACCTTATTAATTAGAGGAGCTGAATCGTATTGGACGAAAAGGAGCAGCAGGCTTACATTCTGGGTGCTGTACTGACACTTGCCAACCGTCTTCAGGTACTGGGGGATCAATTGGACGATCAAATAACCATGAAGCAGTGGCTGCTGATCGCAGTCATTCTGAAGAGTGGTTCATCCTCCCCCACCTTAAGTGATGTCGCCGGGATGATCGGCAGTTCGCGGCAAAATGTAAAAAAGATGGCCCTACTGCTCGAGAAGCAGGGGTTCATTACGCTCACCAAGGACAGCAAAGATGCACGTATCCTCAGGCTGCAGTTGACCGAGAAATGCGGAATCTATTTTGCGGGAAGAAATGAGCGGGAAGCAGGTTTCATGGACGCACTATTCCAGTCGTTCGACCACGGGCTAACCGAAGGTTTATACCGCGGATTAACCAGGCTTACCGAGAACATTACCCGAATGGAGACAACTTCATCGGGTGAAGAAAAGGAGTAGAAACATATGACCCTTATATTTATTCTGGCTGGCGCCGCAGCGGCCACGATTGTTTTTTTCAAGATTCCCTATTCCACAACCAAAGCAGAATTCCGGCGGATAGCAGACAGGAACCTCGCCAACCCTCCCATCCCGAATGATGCATTCACTAACGAGGACTGGAAGCTGCTTCCTCCCCCTGTCCGGTTGTATTTTGAGAGCAGCGGGTTTACCGGCAAGCCTAAGATGTCCTCGATGAAAGCCGTATTTAACAAAGTAGACTTCATCCTGTCCCCCAAAAAACCTGCTGTGTCCATAGATTATAAGCAGTACAATTTCGTACGGCCCCTCACCAGAATCGCCCTGATCGAGACGGCTCTATACGGCATCCCTTTTCAAGGACTTGATTCCTATATAGAGGGTACCGGCAGTATGAAAGGCGTCCTGGGCAAGACATTCACGCTCTTTAACCAGCTTGGCGTAGAGATGGATCAGGCGAGTCTGGTTACTTTTTTGTCGGAAACTCTCTGGCTGCCGAGTGCCGCCATACAGGGCTACATCACTTGGGTCCCCGTTGACAATCATCATGCCCAGGCGATCATTTCGTGCTATGGGATTACGGCTACTGGAATCTTCAGCTTTAATGACCAGGGAGAATGTCTGTCTTTCACTACGGACGACCGCACCGCCGTCGGAATGGATGGCTCCAAGCAGCATGTGCGATGGTCCGCGCTTATGAAGGATTACAAGTGGATTAACGGTATTAGACAACCTACACACCTGCAGGCGGTTTGGCATTATGACAGTGGGGATCTCGTGTATTTTGACAGCCATAATCTTCAGTTGGAGTATCGTTGAATGGAGTGAAGTGCCATTCTGTTCATTGGGTCACAACGACTCTCCAATCACTCTTTTATAATACAGCACCGACAGGAAGCCAAAAATAGAATATAGCGCCGTGTACAGGAGCATAACCAAGATCATGGGTGTGAGCATTTCCGTGCCGAAGAAGAACCAGCCGGATTTGACGGCAAAATAGCTATGGCTGAGACCAACGACCAGCGGGATGCCAAAGTTGAACAACTGCTTGAACTGGATACCGCGTAAGAGATCACCTTGGGTAAAACCTAGTTTCCGCAGAATGGTATAACCGGCTTTTTCCTCCTCCCCTTCATCCATTTGCTTGAAATATAGAATACAGCCGGAGGTAATCAGGAACGTCAACCCAAGGAATCCGACAATAAACATGATAAGCCCCATATTGCTCCGCTGGTTCAGTTCGTATTCATGCTGTGAAATGCTCGGCGCTTCGGGTTTCTGTTCCACATATATTTGATAGGCTGCGTCTACCTGCGAACGGCTCGCAAGTTCAACACCATAGTATTCTGACTTTTTCTTGTCTCTCTGCAGCTTGGGATTCAGGACCTCCGCCAGCTTCTGGTAGACCGTCTCGTCGACTACAAACACTCCGGCTCCTCCGCTGTAATAGAAAGGCAAAACCGATGCTTTGGATATTCCTATAAGCCGCTGCTTCATCGTTCCATTCAAGGTCTTAAAGCCAATCTCGCCGGTTTCACGCAGGGACACGAGACTTTCAATAGCATTGCTGTATCCCAAGATCATGGATTCACCGGGTTTTACATCTACACCCTCAACGCTGATGTCACTGATTACAGAAGTGGTAAGGATCGTGTCACTAGACCCCTTCTCCATAATTTGCGAGGCATCCACTTCCATCATGATTGGCTGCATATGGATTTCTCTATATTTAATTTGCGCACGGTCCAGTGCCTCCACAAATTTCTCTTTGACTTCTACCCCAGCAAACCCATAATCGTTCGGCGAACTTTCTTTGGCAGTGGCTTCAGCCGAATAATATGAAATATAGCTGAGAGACAACAGACCGATAGCCAGCGCGGATACCGTGGTGATAATTGTCAGGAGCAGCGCATTGGACTTCATCCGGAACATAATGGATGAGAGTGAGAGCACCTCATTGATGGAGAGGTAACCCTGCTTACTCTTGCGGATGGCGTTGAACACAAAGCTGACGGACCCTTTATAGAATAGATACGTGCCGATTATGACCAGACCCAGGATAAGGATCATCGAAATCATCAGTTCTGTCATGTCGTTTATTTCACCCATGAAGAGCAAGGATGATAAATAATACCCTGTTGCAATAAAACCAATGCCCAGCAGGCCCAGGATAATCTCCCATAGCGGTATCTTTCGGATACGCTCCTGTGCAGTGGAAGTAACTTTGAAGAGTGAGAGAATGCTCTGCCCTTTAATAAATATGTAATTCATCAGCATGATGAGCACATAAATCGCGGCAAAGACGACCACGGTATGCTGCAGCGCCTCATGTGAAAAACGTAGCTTCGCTACCGTCTCAATCGCCAAAATTTTGAATAAGATCATCAAAATCAGCCGCGATACCGCAAACCCGGCACCAATCCCCAGGATCATGGACCCGAAATACAGGATCAGATTCTCTGCACTTAACAGCTTGAAGATTTTGCCCTTTGTTAGTCCAATCAATTGAAACAGCCCGATCTCGCGGCTGCGGCGCTTAATGAAGATCGTATTTGCATACAGCAGAAAAATAGCGACAATAGCTACCAGCAGCACCGAAGATGTACCAATGGCTGCCCCTCCTTTAACTGTACCGGCAACTTCATCCATGGACGGGTCATACTGAAGCGTAACAAAAGAGAAATACAGCGCCACACCGAAGATCAGTGCGAAGACGTAAAGGTAATAGTTCCTAATGTTTTTTCGCAGATTGCGCAGGATGATGTAGTTCAGGCTCATTGCTGAACACCACCTAGTACACTCGTAGTCTTGATGATATCGTTGAAAAAGGACTGCCGTGCTTCTTCCCCTTTGTTCAGTTGAGTATAAATCTGCCCGTCACGTATGAACACTACCCGGCTGCAGTAACTTGCGGCAACAGCATCATGGGTAACCATTACAATGGTGGCCTGGCGCTTCGTATTCATATCGGCAAGCTTGTTCAGCAGATCTGAGGCAGATTTGGAATCAAGCGCACCTGTCGGCTCATCTGCAAAAATAATGCTCGGATCATGTATAAACGCCCGTGCTGCTGATGTCCGCTGCTTCTGTCCGCCGGAGATTTCCGCCGGGTATTTATCTTTCAATTCGTAGATCCCCAGTTCACCGGCCACCTGTTCAAACTTCTGATGGGCTTCTTTCTTCGAGATCCCGGTGATCGTGAGCGGAAGCATCACGTTTTCTTTGACCGTCAGGGTGTCGAGCAGGTTATATTCCTGAAAAATGAATCCCAGATGCTGCTTGCGGAATTCGGCCAGCTGTTTCTCCTTCATGCCCGTAAACTCCTTGCCCTCAATTTCAATCGTTCCTTGACTTACCCGGTCAATAGAGGAAAGGACATTCAGCAGTGTGGTTTTGCCAGAACCGGATGCCCCCATAATGCCGACGAATTCGCCTTTACTGACTTGAAGATCAATCCCTTTCAGCACTTCCTGTTTGTTGAATTTGTTACCGTATGTCTTATAAATTTTGTTCGCTTCCAATATCAGCACGTTCTTCGCACTCCTTAAAATAGAATTACATTCCGATCCCTAAATTATTTCGATCCCTGAATTATTTCGATCCCTCCCAAACCCTCCCTTAGCCAAGGGAGGGCCCCAAGGGCTCTGCCCTCTGGACACCCGTCTAAGTGCAATTAGCGTGGGTGTTCAGGCAGGCGGGACTTAGAGGTGTGGGGAGTAGGATCGCTTGCCGTCCCTGCGGGACACGCTTAACTGCGGCGTGACCTGGATACGAAGTAGAGATTAAGATCAAAAGATTTAAGATCAAAAGATTTAAGATCAAAAGATTTAAGATCAAAACCCCCCTTGATCTTCTGATGTTGTACTATGTCAGATCTCTTCAAATGATAAGATCAAAACTCCCTTGATCTTCTGATGTTGCACTATGTCTGATCTCTACATTTCTATCATAAGCGGGTTGCGTTCTGTTTTCCTGCGTTTTGACGAACAAAACAAAGAGGCATGTGACATTGTTGTCACATGCCCGCAATACTCAGAAAGTCATTTTTGCGCGGAAAGGTCAATGTAAAGGAAGTGCCCTCCCCGGGTTGGGATGCTGCCTGAATATCGATCAGCAGCGGTCCCGCTGCCTGTTTCGTCAAATAGAGGCCCATGCCTGTAGCCGCACCTTCTTGGCGTCCGGTCGTGGATGTGAAGCCTTTATCATAAATACGAGGCAAGTCTTTGGGGTCAATTCCTCTTCCATGATCCGTGATGGTCAGCACAACATGACCCTCCGTTTCCCTGCTCTGAATGAGGATATCAGAGAATTCGCTGTATTTCACAGCATTGGTCAGCAGCTGTCTAAGTATAAAACCAAGCCATTTGCTGTCAGTGAGCACTTCTTCCGCTGTAAGTTCAACGTCAAACCCTACTCCTTTGGGAATACACCAGGATTTCAGCGCCCGGATCTCCTTATGGAGGATCGGTTCAAGCCGGGTCATCTCGATATACAGATCATTATGCATGAACGGAATCCGTTTCTGATGAAGCTGCTGGTCGAGCAAATGATTGATTCTCAGCCATTCGTACATGATTTGCCGTTTCAGTGTTTCATCCGGCAGCCGTTCGATCATTAACTGCATGGCTGTAAGCGGAGTTTTGACCTCATGAATCCATGACAGCAGGTCGTCCTTCTCCTGTTCCAGCTGTTGGAAATTCGCTGAAGATTCCAGCCGGTAGCGTTCGGTTTGGGCATTCACGGCTTCCTCCACAATCCTTTCGAACGGACTGTCGGCTCCCTTGAAAGTGCTTAGATCATAAATCTCATCCCAGTCCCCAATCCGATGATAGAAGCGGGTCTCCTTAGAATATCTGAGAAACACAAAAATAGTACATACCATTACATTCAATCCGACGATGTACAATATGGGCATGAAGGGTATGGAAGAATCAACATAGGCCACGAATAAAAAGATAATCTGCAACCCGCCAAGCAGGAGCAGCCAGCTGAGCTTTTCTTTTATGTACTTCCTGATCATAAGGCCGCCTCTTCGGTTGCCATGTAGCCTTGTCCGACTTTGGTTTCAATATACGCATCCAGACCCAGAGGCTCCAGTTTTTTTCGCAGCCGGTTCACATTCACAGTAAGCGTATTGTCACTCACAAAATGCTCGTTGTCCCACAGGTTTTTTATGAGCTCCTCGCGCTTTACAATCCGGTCTTTGCACTCTATCAATATTTTGAGGATCAGCATTTCATTCTTCGTTAGCAGTGCTGAGTCTTGGTCTTTTGTGACAGTGTTCTTCACATATTCAATGGTTGCTCCGCGCCAAGTCTTAAGCTCGATCCGTTCCGTGTTGTAGTTGTACACCCGGCGCAAGGTGGCCTGGATTTTGGCGATAAGCACATCGAAATGGAACGGCTTCTGTATAAAGTCATCAGCTCCGAACTGCATCGACATCACCATATCACTCGGATGGTCGCGGGAGGACAGAAAAATAATAGGCACATTGGAATGGGCCCTTATGATCCGGCACCAGTGAAACCCGTCAAACTGCGGCAGCTGGATATCAATAATGACCAGTTCAGGCTGGACCTCCGTAAACTCCTGAATGACTTTTCCGAAATCGGAAATACCGTATACCTCATAAGACCACTGAGACAACCGCTCCTTAATCTCCCCGAAAAGAGTGATATCGTCTTCAATGAGCATTATTTTGAACAATAGAGACACCTCATTTCAAATCTGTGCAGGCTCATAGATAGAATCCAGGGTTATTTTAACATAGAACCTGTGGGTTGGGTTACGTCCACCATTCTCCGGTTGCTTCAGCCATTATTTTTATCGAATAATAGTCACATATTTTGTAAAACCAGGTTATCACTCTAGTTGATTTTGAAACCTGCTATGTAATAGAATGGACTAATTATATAGAAAAGGATGCGCATATGAAATGCGGTTGAAAGAGCCACGCACACTCAGCAAAAGATCAATTATATTTTTCTCACTGATCATGCTCGCCAAAAGCTATTTTGCCTGGTATTACTTATTCGAAGACGGACCCACCTGGACTACCTTATTTAAAGAACTTCCTTTTGTGCTGCTAATCTTCTGTTTGATCGAATGGTTCGCCACGAAACGGAAAATAGCTATCTACATGCTTGTGAATTTGTTGATTACGGTCTTATTCTTCTCTCTGATTATCTATCATAATCATTTTGGGATTATCGCTACCTCTAAGGTGTTCGGTCAGGCCAAGCAGGTTGGAGCTGTGAAAAAGAGTATTTTCTCAGTGATCCACCCGCAGTACATGCTTATTTTCCTGGATATCATTATCATCAGCCTGGTCATGTTCAGCCGCAAAAAAGCAGTAGCCTGGAAGACAGCCATGTCACGCCGGAGCAACCGCAAAGCTGTTGCCGCCTTGTTCTGTATTTCCTTCGCAATGTGTATGATGAATATTTTCCCGAATCAGGCCAGCATGAATGAAAACGTTCAAGCCGAGCAAATGGGAATTCTCAATTATGAAGCCTACGCGCTGCTGGGAGAGCATGAGGAAGAGCAGATTGAGCTATCCAAAATCACGCAATCCGCTATCAATGACACAAAAGGCATTCAAGAACCGGCAAAACCCGCCTTGTTCGGTGCCGCCAAAGGAAAGAACCTGATCATTCTTCAGATGGAATCTTTCCAGAATTTCCTGATTAACTTATCCATCGATGGACAAGAAATCACACCCAATATGAACAAGCTGGCTGCCGGGAACTTTTACTTCCCCCGCTTCTACCAGCAAGTCGGTCAAGGCAATACTTCTGATGCTGAATTCATAGTGAACACTTCTTTTTATGTTCCACCGGATGGAGCGGCTACCGACATATATGCTCCCAAGGAGCTCCCAAGCTTGCCCAAGCTGCTGCAGGCACAAGGGTACGATACGGCAACTTTTCATACCAATGAAGTTGACTTTTGGAACCGCGGGGAGCTGTACAAGGCAGTAGGATTTGACCGTTATTATGACAAAGCCTTCTTCGGTGAAGATGACACTGTCTTCTACGGGGCTTCTGATGAAGTTCTGTACAAGAAGACATCCGATGAATTGGCGAGAATGGACCAGAGCAGCCAGCCTTTCTATTCACATGTAATCTCCATGTCTTCTCATAATCCTTTTTCCATTCCAGAGAGCAAATACAAGATGACACTCCCGGAACGGTTCGAAGGAACACTCGTTGGAGATTATATCCGTGCCCAGAATTACGCGGACTATGCGCTTGGCCAGTTCATTGACGAACTCAAAGCCAATGGAGTTTGGGGTAACAGCTTAATTGTGTTGTATGGCGATCATCGGGGACTTCCTATTTTCTCATTGAAGGAAGCCGATCAAGCCTTGCTCGCCGAAATTCTCAATCACGAGTATACGGAACGAGATTTGATAAATATTCCGCTCATCATTGCATCGACAGGATTGACATCGCCCAGCGTGAAGGAGCAATTAGGCGGTCAGGTTGATATTTTGCCTACGGTATCCAATCTGTTAGGCGTATCACTAAGCAATCATATCCATTTTGGACAGGATCTCTTGAATCAATCCACCTATAATCTGCTTCCGCAGCGTTATTATTTACCGACAGGCTCCTTCGTTAATAATGAAGAACTCTTCCTCTCCGGCAGCGGGTTTGAGGACGGCCAGCATTATACTTTATCCGGTAATGGCCATCAGCCGCTGAAAGCCACAGAAGATGAATTCAATCGTGCACTTGAGCTGCTGCACCTGTCAGACAGCTATGTCACACAATTACCCGACCGGGAAGTTGTAGACGAGGATAAATAAAAGTGAACCCCGCTTCGTGAACTCGAGGCGGGGTTCTTTGGAGTGCTTTTTAACGAAATACGACTTTATTATACTTCCACGTCTTCCCATAATTTTGGCTAGTCAAATAGACCGTACCGACTACATTACTCGCTCCATCCTTACTGAGTTGTATAGGGAATTGTCCTGTTGCCCCATCGAATACTGGAGACAGCGGCGTCAAGCTATAATCTGCAAAACCATCGGGTAGCTTGATATGGAGCTTGGTCCAGCTTTCCCCTCCGTCCTGTGTCCAGCATATGGCCGGTTGGAAGTCTGTTTCATATCTGAACCCCATAAAACCGATCTTGTCATTGGCAAAGCCTGCTCCGGTTAATACTCTTGCGTATACAGTATTCGCGTTCCCTTTCACTTCACTCCAGGATTTCCCGCCATCCCGCGTCTTGTAGATATAATGATTTTCGCTGCCCATACCATTAAATCTGCTGAGAACTAACCAGCCTTCATTTTTGGTAAGGAATCCGATGTTTTTGGTTGTACCGATGAGTTCTCTGGTCACTGGATAGGTATTCCATGTTTTCCCCTGGTCATTGGAGATCAGCACCTGAACCGGAGTTCCTCTGGAACCTCCATAAGTAATAGCTGTCTTGTCGATGGAAATAAAAAAACCCGTTTCATCTTCGGACATTCCCGAGTCTTCACGATAGCCCGGAATCAGGGTCAGAGGGGCCTTTACCTTCGATTTCCCGTTGCTGTAAGAAATAATCACGTGACCGTCCTTATCGAGCGAATACGAATGACCAGCGTTATATGCAATGACCTGTTCCCCTGCCGAGTTCCGTGTATAAACCGTACCCGGTTTGAGCTTGGAACTGCTGCCCTCACTTATTCCAGCTACAGACATTACTGATAACAACAACATTATCAATAGCGCATACCAAGGCTCTTTTTTCAAAATAAGTCCTCGACGCATCGCTAATCCTCCTTATATGTTCCTGATACTCTTAACCATATACTATTCTCCTGCCTAAAAAGTGGCAAAAAGTTATCATTCTCAAAGCTATTTTGTAAAACATTCCTGTTCGTCTAAAGCAAATCTATGCTAAGTTGAACTTGAGATTTCCATATGGGGCTTAATCGTAACTACAGTTCATCTTATCCAGTAGTCAAAAAAGCAGACAAATATCCGCGCAGAGAGGACCTTGTTTAATGGACAAGAAAATACTTGCTGTACTTAAGAAACTCTATCATCATACGAATTCCGAATACGATGCGGAACGCGGGGTTAGCTTGTACCGAACGGATACCCTGGAGCCTGCTGAGCGCAAGCTGCTGGAGCAGTCCGGGTGGGAGACCAATGACATACATGAAATAACACATGAAGATATCAACCGGAAACTGATGGCTCTGCAATCAGACGAACGTGCAGACTGGTCGCGGATCGCGGGAGCTTTTATTGCGGGGGTTGGCGGGAGTTTCCCCAGAGGCATTTCTTCCCTCATGAGCTATCACCGGATGATCCATATGCAGGAGCATGAGTATGAACAAGCCCAACGCTTTGTGTGCTGCAAGTACTGCGGGTTCCATAAGGATCAATGGGAGAACCTGTCCCGGATCAGATACGCTATTCATTTGGGTAACACCTACGGCAGCAATGTAGGAGCCTATACGGATCTGACGGAATTAATTGATCTGCTTGAACGTGGATTCGGTGTCCCGACCCGCGAAGATATTCAGCTCTTCAACCAGCTCATACAAATGCTTGAAGCAGCGGCAGATGAACTAACGCCCGGCCAATTCGAGAAACATCTGACTTCGTCCAAGCTGCTCAAAGGAACCTCTGGCACACGCCGCGGCATTCTGCAGTCTCTTGCCATGGTCGGTGTGCTGCCGAACACTATCCTGCCGCTAGCCCCCAACCACTTTGCGAAGATTGAAGAGATCTTGAACGGTGAGCAGGAATTGAACAATACCAAAGGCCGTTCCGATATGGAAATGCCCTGGGCGGGCTGGCAAGGCAAGCTTGGCGTGAACAGGGCTATACTGGTTCAGCTGTTTGGAGAGTATATGTAGCGTTAACCGTAAAGAGCTTAAGCATTCCGTTTATACTCAATGAAACTGGCGGGAATGTGCCCCGCTCCTAGAATAATACTGAAGATGAGCAGATATCCTGAGTGAAGAATCACTGAAGCGAACAGGAAGTAGAGGACCGGACTTAGCGCCAGAGGCACAGGAACACCCATAAGCGGTGTGAACAGCAGGCTGTACGGTCTTCCATTCCTGAAATATCTTCCCCATCCCAAATAGTACATGCCCAGCGAGAACAGCATCACTATCAGCGCCAGGATCTCATATCCATTCTGCAAATGCAGGGAATAGAAAAGTGGAACGGCTATCACACCTATACGCCCAACGAATTCGGCATCGGACAAAAGTAAATTCCTGGGAGGGACACTAGGCATGTTCTGAGACCCAAATCTGATAAACAGCAGATTGGGCAACATTATCATCAGCGGTATTATAAGGCTTACAGGATGAAACAAAATAATCCCCCTAACCATTAATTATTAATGTTGAACATTTCACCATTCTCCCACACCAGGTGCCCTTCTTTTACTAGAGTCATATTCTCAATATCACTAGGAGCAGGGTATGTACGTAATACATCCATACTGGTTTTGCTCGTGTCGATTCCATGAATACGGTAAACTTCAATCTGCTTTTTCTTCAATTTGAGGATCAGATCATACTGGCGGAATGCCATATCGGCAGGTTTATTTGTAACAATATGCTCGGTGGAATTCTCCAGGTCCAGCCACGCAATAACCGAGCGGTGAAGACCTGAGCCAAAGGAATACGCATAGACTATATCCACTGTACCGTCTTTATTAACATCATATGGGACAGCGCTGGTTACCCCAAATCCGCCGAAACCCATACCGATCTGTACTGCACTCCCAGCTGAGACGGCAAAGGTATCCCAGCTCGAAGTCCCTTCTACATTTTTAAAAAGCTGACGCCCCGTCTGCTCCCAAATGTCAAGTGGAGTGATATCGATCAAATGTGAGGTCATTTCGCTTGTAGCAGATAACTTCTTATCCGCCAAAATCAATGCTTCCGCTTGCCCTGAAGTTAAAGGATTATCCGAATCACAAGAGATTGCAGTACAAGAAACACCAAACACAATGCCACTATCAGCATTTCTCTGGGCAATATCATTCTCATGGTCTTATCGCCACCTTTTTAAGCGATTTTTCCTTATTATAACATTTTGCGAATCATACTTATGTATATACGGACAAAATGACTCAATGATATTAATAAAAAACACTAACCCGTCAGGTTAATTATCCCTTCGGGTTAGTGTTTTCCGGGTGTACTCCACTCTCTGGCTGTTAATGTCTGCTCATCTATTCCCTGCACCGTCTCCAGCTCTTCTGCAGCTTGCGGATCAATACGATCTGCCCGATATGATAAGCATTATGGGTGGTTACATTTCCAATAACTTCCCACCACTGGCTGCCGGGGAATTCCTTTACGTCTTCTGCGAGCTGAGCATCGGTTAACAGGCTCTGCCAATTCAGCAACACCTCCAGTAAACTCGTTTGAAGCTGTTCAAAAGAGATACCCTGTGGAAGCTCAAATGTAAGATTGTTGCTCTCCACAGAGGGTACGGCATGAACACTGGCTTCCCGGTACCGGGACTGCCAGGTCTGATTCCAATACAGCAGATGCTGAACCAGCTCAGCAATGCTGTTGCTGTCTTCGTCCGGCTTCCATACAGCCTCTTCTTCACTCAAGCCTTGCACGGATTCTGTGAAGGTCACATACCAGCTTGGGTCATTTGCATTCGCGAGCAACTGGTTGCCCAGTATTTCCTTAACTTGAACCAATTTTATAACACCTCACTTTTCAATTGATACTTGAACAGGTATCCATATTTCACTTCTATACGTGGCCGAAGCCGTGTCTTTGCTCTCATTCCACAAGATTTCCGGCCCTTCCACCAGCTCGTAATTAGAAGAAGGGAACCATTCGGAATAAATCCGGCCCCATATATTCTGGAGGGTATCCGGGAACGGCCCAACCGCTTCAAATACTGCCCATGTGGAAGCCGGAACCTCTAGCTGAGCATAATGCTCCGGACCTTCCAGCGTCGTAGCAACCCCAATGTAATGATCCAGTTCTCCCTTTTCTTCCATGCGGCCCTCAGAGAAATTCACCGATGCACAGATGATCCCGGCTGGATCGGTGTTCGACAGCTGCTTCAGCTCGGTAATCATCTGCATGTTCAGACTCTGCCACATTTCGGCAATCTCCGGATTGACACCATTAAATTGAATGGTAATCCTCTTCTTCAGCCCGACGATACGAAAGGCCTTTTTTTCCTCCATACGGTAATTCATTTCACTGCCTCCTCTGATCGTCAACTGAAAAGTCATTCGGGGGAAGGACTTCAGCGATGAACCACCCGCTCGCGCTTCAGATGGAGTCACACCATGAAAAAGCTGGAACGCTTTCGTGAAAGCATCCGGTGAACTGTAACCAGCATTTATAGCCACGTCGATGATCCGCAGTTGGCTTTTCTGAAGCTCGAATGCGGCCAGTGTAAGGCGTCTGCGGCGAATATACTCCGAGAGTGATACCCCCGCAAGGAATGAAAACATCCGCTTGAAGTGATATTCGGAGCATAATGCCCTTCTGGCAACTTCTTTAAAATTAATCTCATCTGTAAGATGATCTTCAATGTAGGATAACGCATCATTCATGTTCTCCAGTAAGTTCATGCTTCTGCCTCCTTCCCTCAAACCCAGAATAACAGTATTTCAGGACCCGATTCCGACAGTTCGTGCACCATATTGACGGGTGTGTTCCCTTTAGAGCATTGCAATAAAATACTATAGGCATTGTATATGAAGGTGTATATTCATATGACTACTGTATACCCTATTATGGATACAAATAAGAACAAAAAAAAGCCTGTAGAACACGAACCCTGGTTAGGGCCGGTCTATAGGCTTTTCTATAGAACATTATGATAGCTATGACTTAAGAAATTCAATTATTTAACGGCTGTTTCGCCAGTTACTTTACCATCAAGGACAGCACTTGTTTTCAGATCATCGCTTTTAAAGTACAGGTTGCCGTCAATAGTTGCTGTTTTATCAAGAGTGAATCCTTTGGCTTCTACATAAACGTCACCTTTGATCGTTCCGCCTTGCACTTTGAAGTTTTCACTTTGAACAGTGACCTTAGGGGCAGTCAGCGTATAGCTGGCAGTGATTTTGTGGTCTGCATCCTGTGCATACAGAGCCAGTTTACGGTAGATTGCATTTTCGGCAGCGCCTTTATCGTGGAATTCACCGGCAACAACAACATCAGTGTCAACAGTCAGATCATTCAGAATAGCTACGATCCAGTTACCTTCTGAACTAACTGCTTTGGTAAAAGCATCTGCTTGGTTAACGATGGATGCCGTGCTTTTTGCATCAGTCTGTTCAGTTGCCGCTGCACTTGCAGCTGGTGATGCGCTAGCCGCTTCTTTTGCTGTATCGTTATTATTATTTCCACAACCCGACAACAATGCTGCCGCTACGCCTGCAACCAACAATCCTTTTACTATCTTCACAATAATTCCCCCTATTTATGATATATTCATATTATATATTAAAATTTTAATAAATACAACGTGATAAATTTCACAAATTTGTGTCTATCATTTTTTAACTATAGAAATTCAAATTATTCAAGCCATTTCATCCAGCCGCACACATGTCAGATTCCTGCTCTTCAATTGCAGCAGTACATCCTCCAGTGCCTGTATCATATAATGAGGAGCATTTCCGTCCGCCCCCAGTGTATCCCCGCTGTCATGCAGTAGAATAATCGATCCGTCCTTCATCCGGTCTAACAATGTGGAGCGCAGGGAGGTCTGACATCTCTGACGGCTCCAATCATGTCCCATTAGCGACCATAGCACAATCCGGTACTGCCTGAGCCGCAAGAAATCGAACACATTAATGAGTCCCCAAGGCGGACGGTAATGATTGGGCCGGGTTCCGATGATAGACTCCACAATATCTGCGGTCCGCTCCAGATGCCCACGCCGGATGGTTCCCGGCAGCATCAGCCAATTGGAAGTATGAATATAGTTATGAATACCAATCTGATGGCCCTCCGCATCCATTCTTCTGATCAGCTCGGGATATAGCTCCGCCTGTGCACCAAGCACGAAAAAAGTGGCTTTTACTTGATGGAGCTTGAGAAGATCCAGCAGCCTTGGCGTGTATTCCGGATGCGGACCGTCATCGAATGTAAAAGCGACCTGCTTGGGAGTCGTTCCTTGGCGCAGTACGCCGTATCCCGTCAGCCTTGTAATCAGACTAGGAGCTAACATGTACATTACTATAATGCTGACCATTCCAATTCCAAGATAAATGAGCATAGCTTCCTCCTTCATCCGAAATCTATTTAGACTGACAGTTACTCTCCGCGAGAGAAACGGTTTTTGAGGGATGAACGAGAATGAATCAGCAGCATAGGGACTAGCTTATCGGTGCGCCGACGGATTCTGTTCTTTCCATCCGGGTGCAGTGCAGAGAGAAGAAGACGCAGATAAATCGTAGTCATCCGTCTAAAAACTCCAGGCTGCATAACCTGCTGTTCGAAGCCCAGTCCATGTGTAAGTCCCCGGTGTAGCAGCGTAATTCCCAGTAAAGCCTTGACCTGTCTGAACTCTGACTGGGATTCAAAGGCTTCATTGATCTGGCTCATGGATTGACGCAGCAGCCTTGCCGTACGCAGCGCAGCACGGTCTGAGCCTTCCGACTGGATCAGCTTCAGGATGCTTCCATTATCAAGGTGGAGCTCACCTACCCATTCCCCATCGTGAATAACTGTAGAATCCGCACATACGATAGCCTGGCCTCTGTGTTTTTTGAGCATCACACTGCAGATACCAAAATGAGACGTCCCCGCTCCGCGAAAATGTGAACCCATCGCAAACACTTTTTCCCATATCATCCATAGCGATTGTACTGTTGTTTTACCTACGCGAAGTTCCAATCTGTTCACCCTTCCCTTAACAACTGTCTATAATAACATTTTCAATTGTCACTCCTTTGTTTGACGCTGGGTTATGGGTATTCACTGCATAGCAAAAAGCCCCGCATGATCAGAACCCGGCCGGGGGATGGAGGTGGAATTCAATCAGGGAGAGCATCTGCCGGAAGAGCTGATTGCCCGAATCGGCGGCACGATGGGACCGACATTTTTGAGTGGTGATGATATTGCGAGAGCGGTAGTCTACGCATTGCAGCAGCCGCAAAACGTGGTGGTCCGGGAGCTTTATCTAACTGCGCCGAATGTATATCTGGGCAACGACTTCTCGATGTAGATTACAGTAAAACAAGCCGCTTAGCCCAGGGAGAGTTTGGCGGCTTGTTTTATAGTATCAAAGTGTTAAAATCCCTCTGCTATTGTTGCTTACTCTTGATTTCAAAGCTGCGGACCTTCATCCATTTGCCGGCAACGAACTCATCGATGGTCCCGGTTTTGGTTCTGACGCAGAATTTATGCTGTGACTTATTGTCAAAACCCGTGGCTTCATAGAGCAAATCATCACCTGCCTGCCCCTTGTAGTAGACCTGCTTCAGACCTAACCTGCTCAACAGCTCCAGCTTAATACTCTCAATATACGTACGCGGATATTCTTTTGACATTCATGTTCCTCCTGCAGTGTTCATCTTCTGACTATTTTACACCTTATTTTGCGAAATCACAGTCCATGGGCAAATTCGCTCATGAGAAATTATATAGAAGATCTAGTTCAGACTAATTGCTGGTCTGCTGAATGCCGTGCCAGCCGCTTACATCGCACTGGCCATATTCATTATCACCCACAGCAATCACCGTACCGTCTGATTTCAGGCCGATGGTGTGAGCACAACCCGCCGCGACCGCCACAACATCACGCCATTCACTAACATTACATTGGCCATACTCATTCCAACCTACAGCTACCACCGTGCCGTCATGTTTAAGCCCGATGGTATGATTACTACCCGCCGCGACCGCTACAATACCGCTCCAGCCGCTCACCTCGCATTGATCATGTTTATTCATACCCGCGGCCATCACCGTACCGTCCGATTGAAGACCGATGGTATGCAGATAACCCGCCGCAACCGCCACCATATCGCCCCAGACGCCTACATCGCATTGGCGGAACCGATTATTACCTAAAGCCATCACCGTGCCATCTTGTTGAAGACCGATGGTGTGCCAGTCACCCGCCGCGGCCGCCACTATATCATGCCAGCCGCTTACATTGCATTCACCTTCATTATTTCGGCCCACAGCTACCACCGTGCCATCAAATTTAACCCCAAGGGTACGACACCATCCCGCCGCAACCGCTACAATATCACGCCAGCCGGTCACATCGCATTGGCCATGCCTGTTCCAACCTACAGCCGCCACAGTACCGTCTGATCTCAGACCGATAGTGTGAGCATTCCCCGTGTTCGTTGCCATATGTACATTACCTGCCGCTACAGCCACCATATCGCTCCAGCTGCTCACATTACATTGGCCATATTTATTATCCCCCACAGCCATGACCTTACCGTCAGATTGAAGCAGGACGGTATGACGGCGACCCGCCGTAATGGTATCTTGAGGGCGGTGATTCGCCTTTAACGTTGCTTCTTTCGGAGTAATGCCATCCACGTTATCCCTCCTTGTAAACTTTTGATACGAACAGAGTGGGCTGTAGCAGATTCTCATTTCACCATTTAGCCTTCGTACGCCCAATTCATGCACTTCTTCCGCTCAGTTGTACACTCTAATATGTTATCAAATTTTCGAGATTAATGAAAAAAACCAGCCCCCACAGCGCTATGACTGAAGGAGCTGGTCTATCTCTGATCTAAATACCTATCGCATCATGCACCTGCTAGGGCAGCAACCTGAACCTGAAGTTCATTAACTTGTTTCCGCATGTCCTGGGCTTCCTTTTGTTGCTTCTGCACAACAGTAGTAAGCACACCGATGATATCCATCAGAACTACTGACTTGTGATCAGCGGTAGAGAAAATCTGTGGTACGTCCTCAGCGATGAAGCCGATGTTCTGTTTCTTGGAATTCTCCGCTTTATAGTTGAAGGTAACGGGCTTCAGCTTATTCAGCAGCTCCAAAGCTTTTTTCACCGGAAGGCTGGTGATGTTCTCTTTGAAGGTTCTGGAAGAGGTCTGCGCGAAATTAGTCGCCCGCAAGTTTCCTTCCACATCCAGCTTATAATCATCGGTTGGGGTTTTACCGATCCCTATATTGTTTTTGGAGTCAAGCGTTACCGCACCGGCTAACTGGGTAAGCTCGTCATAAACGGCATCTTTGCAGACGAGGGTCTGCAGATTGTCTTCAATTCCTGCCTGCCATACATTGTTTGACGTGTCCCAGATAATCCGGGCTTTCTTATCCGTTCCGCGGGTGACTTCGATGCCTTGGCTAACTGTCAGACTTCCGCTGATCTCAGCATCTTTCACACTTAGCTTGCCTGTGAGTGAAGCGTCCTTCGCAGTCAGCTTCCCGCTTAGTTCGGCATCACTTGCCAAGAGCTTACCGGTAACTGCCACATTGCCGTTCACATCCAGCTTTGCAGTTGGTGCTGCAGTGCCGATTCCGATATTTCCGGAAGCGATCTTCAGCACACCCGTCAGATCTGTAAGCTCTTGATGCGTGTGACCGCTGTAAGAGAGCTGTTTCAGACTGCCGGCTATGCCCACCTGCCATTCATCCAGAGTTTCGTTCCATAGAATCTGGGCTTTCGCGTCTGTTTCACGGCCGACTTCAATGCCCTGGCTGAGCGTAAGGTTGCCGCTGACGGATGCATCCTTAGCGGATAGGATACCGCTAATGGCTGCGTCTTTGGCTGCTAAATTACCGGTAACCGATGCATTGGCTGTAGTGAATATGCCGCTGACTGTTGCATCCTTAACGGTCAAAGCGCCGCTAACCGTGGCATCTTTTGCGGTCAAAATGCCACTCACTGTCGCATCCTTAGTGGTTAATATACCGCTGATGCCGGCTTCAGCGACAGTCAATTTGCCGGAGACAGCCGCATTGCCATTCACATCCAGCTTGGCCGCTGGTGTTGCAGTACCAATCCCGAGATTTCCGGAGGCAATTTTGAGCACTCCAGTCAAATCCGTCAGCTCCTGATGGGTATGACCGCTGTATGAAAGCTGCTTCAAGCTGCCAGCTATCCCTATCTGCCATTCATCCAAAGCTTCGTTCCATAGAATCTGAGCTTTCGCATCTGTTCCCCGCCCGACTTCGATACCCTGGCTGAGCATAAGGCTGCCGCTGATTGAAGCATCCTTGGCGGTCAATGAACCACTGAGATTTGCATCCTTGGCAGTGAATCCGCCGCTTACCGTTACGTCTTTTAATGTAGCCGTTCCGGTCAGTGCTGCATCCTTGGCAGTTAAAATACCACTGACAGTAGAGTCCACAACGTTCAGTTTGCCGGAAACCGCCACATTGCCATTGACATCCAGCTTGGCCGCTGGTGTCGCAGTACCGATCCCGACATTACCGGAATCTACAGTAAATGCTCCCGATAAGTCGGAAAACTCCGGATGGGTATGACCTTTGAATTCAATAGCCTTCAGCGAATTGGAGAGACCGGCCAGCCACTGATCGGCAGTCTCATCCCACAGAAGCTGGGCAGGGAGCGCAGTTCCGCCGCGGAAGACCTCCAGACCGGCATTTGTCACAATCGGAGTGTTCTGCGGTGTATATTTGTTCACCCTGATTATATTGTCTTCCACTTCAAGCGTAGCAGTATTGAGGGTCACCGTATCCCCATTCACGGTTAGATTGCCTGTGACAGTCAAATCCTTGGAGATGACCGCATTTGCTGCAGTTAGATTTCCTGTAGTAAGAGTTCCTGTAGTAGTAAGGTTACCTGTAATCGCTGTGTCGCCTTGTACATCAAGCTTCACTTTGGGAGTATAGGTCCCGATTCCGACATTCCCGGATCCGGTTACACTGAAAGCTGTGTTCCCGCCCTTAATCTTGACATCCAGCAGTGCTAGCGGGGTGTTGGTTCCGATCCCCACCTTCCCTTCGGAATCCGCAAATAGGGCAATCGTATCACCAAGTGCGTTATAGAGCTTGTTCTGCCCGCCTTTGCCTGTGCCGAATTCAGAGAGCGTATCTCCGTCACCATAGAACCAGGCCTTCTGCACGTTATTCCAGACGATCCGCGCATTCGGCAAGGCTTTACCGTTGCTGTCCAGCCCGCGCGGGGCCTCAAAGCCGCCAGCCACAACGCTTCCGGCTACCACAGCGTTATTGCTTACTGCAACATCCACGGCACTGACTGCTTTGTTAAATGTAGCTTTACCTTCGAAGGTGGCTTCATTTTGTGCAGTGACTTTACCGGAAAAGGTTGCTGCTCCGGCAATTTCTGCTTCCGTGCGGAAGATGGCCTTGCCGGCCACGTCCAACACTTCAGTAGGATTATCCGTACCCACACCCATTTTTCCGCTGCGGGTCAGGCTGAGTACTGTCTTGCCTGCCGTCCCCAGCTTCCAGCGGTCCTTCGCCCATTTGATCTGTGCGCTGGTCTCCGTTCCCTGGAGGACTTCAAGCCCGTCACCTACGGTCACCGTTCCGGCAATAGCGGCACTGGCTGCGGTCAGGGTGCCCAGGATTTTGGCATTAGCTGCATTCAACCCGCCGGCTGCATTCACATTGCCGGATGTATCCACAACGAGTGCGGAGGGTTCTGTTGGAGTTGCAAGCTGCCACTGATCCTTATCCTCATTCCAGGAGATGGAGGCTACAGGCTCGTTCACGCCGCGATAGATCTCCAGTCCTCCTCCGGAAAGGGAAGAGACATTGTCACCATCCTGATTAATCGTGATCCATGGACTACCGATCTCCAGTTCATCCGTGTTAATACTGGCAGAAGTCCCCCGGATCTCCAGATCTCCGGCCACCGTAAGATTGCTGCCGACCGTCAGGTCATGATGAATATCCACATCGCCACCGGCACTTGCGCTAAGCGCCAAAATATCGGTCTGCGGATTGTACAGCTGACTGTGGATATGCAGGGAATCCGCACTTGCCATTTGCGTCAGCTTGTCCCATGAGCTGCCGCTTGCGATATTTTCCAGAGCACTGCCGGTGCCAACCTTCCATTTCCGCTCACTTTCATTCCAGATAATTCTGGCTGCGGGCTGGGATTCCCCCCGGTAGACCTCTATACCACTTTCGTTCGCAGGAGGGGTAGCCCCTTCGAACTTGTTAATCTCGATTACATTATTGGTAACGACCAAATCTTTACGCTCTACTGTTGTGGTGCTTCCTTTGACAATCAGGTTGCCGTCCACCGTAAGCAAGCCCTCCACCGCCAGGCCGCCGCTGATATCCGCACCGTTGTTGACAGTAAGTGTTCCTTGCACTTCCGCACTGTTCGCAATTTCAATATCGCCATCAGCGGTTGCCTGGATCGCAGTGTTCCCCTCGCTGTCACTGAGCGAATTGTGCCGGTGCAGGCCGTCCGCATCCGAACTCACACCTCCGGTCAGCGCATCCCAATTGCTGCCGTAAGCAATATTGGACAGCTCATCTCCGAGGCCCAGCTTCCATCTGCCGTCCGTCTCACTCCAGACCAGCTTGGCGCTCGGTTTCAGCTTGCCCCGGTAGACTTCAATGCTGCTCTGCTTCAAGGCGGAGCTGTTGCCTTCGAATTTGTTCAGCTCAATCCGGTTACTGACCACAACTATATCTTCTTTATTGACATAGGTAGTCTTCCCCTTTACCGTAAGGTTCCCCTCGATGGTAGCAGAACCGCCCACATTCAGGTCGGCATTCAGATTTGCACTGCCTTTGCTCAGCAGCGTACCCGCAATCTCCACATTTCCGGAAGCCGACAGCTTCCCCTGTTCATTCGCAGACAGTACAGTCCCGCCTGAAGGAGTGCTTAGGGAGCTGTGCTTGTGGGCAGTGTCGGCCAGAGAACCGTTTGTCAAGGAATCCCACTTGTTTCCATAAGGAATGTCAGACAGACTGCCTTCGATTCCGATCTTCCATTTACGGTCAGTCTCGTTCCATTCCATCCGGGCCTTCGGATTCTGGCTGCCCCGGTACACGTCCAGGCCGCCCTTGCTGCCGAGTGCCGTATCATTCTCTGCCTTATTCACAGTGAGGAAGCTGTCTGTCACTTCCTGCTCGACTTTTTTGATAACGACCTCTTCTTCTCTGACGATCAGCTTATTGACCGTAAGCGTCTCGCCAACCATTAACTCATGCGGGATATTCACATTCCCGTCCGCACCAATTTCCAGAGCCAACAGGCTCTTGTCCTCATTATGAAATTGTCTGTGGGTATGAAGAGCATCCGCATTGCTGTTGCCGCCAGTCAGCTCTTCCCACTGTTTCCCGTCAGGGATATTGGTCATATCCCCGTTAGCCGTTCCGATCTGCCAGGATTTGGCCGCCTCATTCCAGGCAATTTTGGCATTAGGCAGTGTTTCACCCCGGAACACTTCCAGTCCATCCTGTTTGGACACAAGACTTCCGGATACGGTCAAGGTCTGATCAATCTGGATATTCCCCGCCTTGTCGGTACGCAGAACCGGCTTTCCATCCGCCGAATTCAGCTGGCTGTGGGTATGCAGGCTATCCGCCATGGAGCCGTCATGCAGTTGCTCCCACTCTTCGCCATAAGCGACGCGATACATGCCGCTGGCCGGGTCCCCTTCTTTCTCGTCGGTACCCATCATCCATCCGTTGGTCTTTTCATCCCACAGCAGCTTGGCGCTGGGCTGATCCTTCCGGACGATTTCGATACCGCTGCTGTTTTTCTCACTGGCATTTTTGTTGATCGTCACCATATTGCCGCCGATCATGACCTGAGGCACATCCAGTACTGCCATGCCTCCGCTGACTTCAATTCCGCTTTTCGCGGACAAGGGCCCTGCGATAGCAACGGAACCCGTCATATCCACGTCCCCGGATTCGTTGACCTTGAACACTTGCTCACTGCCAGCAGTGACAGATAGCTCTCCAGTTACTCCCAGGGTCCCGTAGGTACTGATCGCACCTGTTCTCAGATTGCCCGTAAATTCAGTCAAACCTGCATGAACATTCAGCTTATTCCCCTCTGTACCATCCTCTGCCACCGAGTTGCTCAGGAATGGCTGGTTCGGGTCCTCCTTCGATCCGAGAATGATTTTGTTCGCCTTCAGTGTCTCGCCGCCCACGGCTCTGGTCACCAGCGGCGTTCCATCCACATCCGTCTCATAGATCTGGTCGATGCTAAGCGCTCCGTCCTGATTATGCTTCAGCGTCACACGTGCCAATAAGACGTCCTTGCGCACATCCTCAGGCTTCAGGGAGCTGGATTTGATATCCGCGATTTCCCACACATGAATCTCATGCCCGCCCCCCTTGAGCAGATCAGGGTCCGCCAGTTCTTCCTTATAGCTGACTGAAATATAGATCTGATCTGAGGTGCTGTATCCGGACAGATCCAGCACCCGTGCCGGATGGGTGTCACTGACCAGAATCTCTTGGCTGATCTCTTCATTGTTGTCAGGATCTGTGACTCGGTTCAGGGCCAGGCCCGGATCAATCTCAACTTTGGTCAGCTCTTTGGGGTTGACCTTCAGTCCTGTGACGACTCCCCAATTATGAAAATAACGGTTGTGCAGACCGCGTACACGCTTATGATAATTCTGATCCAGCGTTAAGTCCTCTTCCTTCAGCAGCAGCCCGTTGAAATAATTCATGCGTTTCATATCCTTTGGCACAATCCCACTCCTCCCGGCTTTCATAGTTACAGCTTGTTTCAGGCTTGAACGGCCTCTTCTTCCCCGGCTGCCAATTCCTCCAGCACCTGGATAGCCCCGCTAATCCGTGTCATAGCATAGCCCAGATTACTGCGTTTCTCGTCCAGCTCCTGCATCATCTGCCGGCCGGATTCGAGTTCTGCCTTCAATTCCTTCATGCGTGTTTCCAATTGTTCTTTCATCATTTCATCCTCCAATTTGTTAGGCACCCTGCAGGGTTGCGATTTGTTTTTGCATTCTTGCAATAGCTTTCTGCTGGTCTTTCATCACACTGGTCAGAACGGCCATAATATCCATTCCGCTGATAGCCCGCTGATCGGGGTCTGCCAGAACCGCTGGCACTTCTTCAGCAATAAAACCAAGGGTTCTTTCCTTCGTGCTGCCTTTGTATTTAAAAGAAACCGGGTTCAGCCCATCGAGCAGCTGCTTCGCTTCCTTGACAGGAATATCAGCGATATTGTCCTTCAGCTCGCGTGAAGACCACCAGTACATGCTGCCATTGGCGTAGACACCGCCGCTGGCATGCAGATAGATGCGGTCACCGGCGTCATTGGATACTCCGATATCCAGCACGCAGTTCTCCCCGCTGGTCGGATAGAACTTGATCCAGGCCGAGTCGCCGCTGCCGCCGCCTGGGTCGGATGGGAAGATAATGCCGTTATTGCCGCTGCCTGCGCTGGGATTCAGCGCATTCTTGACTTCAAGACTGCTGTGGACAGAAGCATAAGACCAGTCATTACCGTAGTTGAGCACCAGATGGCTTCCGTTGTCGACCAAAGCTCTACCCGGAGTTCCGCGGCGGCCCGAGTAGCCGATATAGAAATCGGCGCAGCGTACATAGGCTCCGAAATTATCAGCGACATCCAGCTTTTTGAACCGCCCGTCAAAGTTGAATACATCTGTCTTGATGCTGCCTGTAATCTGCAGATCCCCATTGATGCGGGCGCCGCCATTCACCTGCAGGAAGCCGTTCACATCCAGCTGATCCCAGACGGAGACCTTGCGTTTGCCCTCCGGTGAGGAGGAATTACCTACAAGCATCAAGGATTTGTAGGTTGTGGTATCATTACTGATCTCTGCCTGGTTCCGGGCTTGGTCCGGGAACCCTGACCAGGCCGAGGTGAAGCGGACCGGATTCTTACCGCTCAGGACACGCAGCTCTCCGGCCACATCGAGCTTATCCGCCGGGGTCAGTGTACCAATGCCCACATTCCCGGAAGCATTCAGCGAGATGTGATCATTGGCATCATTCGAAGTGCCGATTTCCAGCGTGCAATCCTCGCCTGTGCGCGGATAGTATTTGATCCATGCAAGGTCTGCACCGCCACCACCCGGGTTGGCCGGGAATATGATGCCGTTATGCTCCCCTTTGCCTGCACTTGGAATGATCTCCTGTGCGGCCTGCATTTTACCGTTCACATACAGAAATCCGTTCACATCGAGACGGTCCCAGATCGCAACCTTTCTCCCCTGCCCTGCGGACTGGTTACCCACAATCATTAATGCTTTGTGATCGGTAATGTCATTACTGATCTCCGCCCCATTAATCTGATTATCAGGGAATCCCGACCATACGGATGTGAAACGGACCGGGTTTTTGCCGCTCATAATCCGCAGGCTACCATCGACATCCAGGGAATCCTCCAGCGCTTTGCGCGGGCCGATCCCTACATAACCGGTCTTGTTCCAGGAGAGAACCGGCTTCTCTGTCCGGGAGCCGTCACTATTTGCCGTTCTTGTGCCCAGAACACCGCCGCTGTTCCCGAATAGCACAGGTCCGTCCACCTCTGCAGCCGCAAAAGGCTTGCCGGTTCCGAACCAGCCGAGACCATGCGAGCTGTCGATAGTGTCCGGGTTGGTGCCTTTTAGCCATAGGGTTGTTTCGTCCTTCAGCGCCAGATCTGCGTCGCTGTAGAGCTTGCCGGAGCTATTGAAGCCCACCGACGATCCGCCCGGGGACGATAGTCTGCTGTGTCTGTGCAGGAGGTCGGCGAACTCATACTTGATGAGGCTGTCCCACTCGTTGCCATAAGCGATTTTTTTGAGATCCGTACCAATCCCGGCTTTGAAGCATTGATCCGCTTCCACCCATACAATCCGAGCGTCATGAGTACCTCCATCGCCGCGGTAGACTTCAAGTCCGCCGTCCCGCGCGCCGGGAAATACATAGTTCGGATCATCCGTATTGGGACTGTTAACCTCAACGAAGCTGTTCATGATCCGCATTTCACTTTGTGATTTATCCTTGCTCTGCAGAATGAGCTCTCCCTGGAGGGTCAAATCACCAGCAACCATGAGGTTTCCTGTAAATTGAGTATCCGGGGCACTGACCTCCAGCACCTTGCCTTCCTGCAGCGTATAGACCGAAGGCATGGCCGCCAGTGTTTCTTCATTTAACTGCATATTGTCGATGCTGTCCTCACTTGTGGCTTTGATGATCAGCTTCTCGGTCACCATCTTCTTGCCTGCCGCACCCGCGTAGGTTCGGAGAGGCGTGCGGACCGCGTCACTGTCGTAGTCGAAGATACACGCGCTGTCGATTACCGTCTCTGTACCATCCTTGCGCGGGACAACCCGGGCCAGAACAATATGTTCTGAGCTGACCGGCTTCACGGTACCGTGGCTGATCCGCCCGCGCTCCCAGATATGAATCTTCTCTCCCTGGCCCCGCTCAATATTGCGGTCGGTCTCCATCTCTTCATAGCTCACCCAGATATAGATACTTTCATTGGCGTTATACTCAGATAGATCCACCGGATTGTCCGGATGACCTTCATATATAAGGATTTCCTGGCTGATGCTCTCATTCTTCTGAGGGGTGGCCCCCTTAATCACTGCCTGATTCAAAGCCAGCCCTTCGGCAATCTTCACCTTCATGTATTCGCCCTGATCCAGCAAAGGCAGTACCTTCAGTCCGCAAACAATACCCCAGGTATGCAGATAGCGGTTATGCAGCCGCTGAAGGCGCAGGTAAAAATCCTGATCCAGCTTATAATCATCTGCATTCAGGAAGAGCCCGTCAAAGTAACGCATTCTTGCAAATTCTTTTCCCATGATTCGCTTTGCCTCCGATCTATATTCTCTATTCCTCTGTCATACCCCCGAGCAAGGTCTCCATTCCTACGCGTCCATATACCCCAAGGCACATGCGCGGAACTTCAATATTCAAGCTGGAATTGGTGTGAAAAGGTTTTTCCTTCCGGATGACCTTCTGCAGGATTTGCACTTTATTCTGCAGGATACTCCGGCTGTATGCGGGTAGAATGACATGAACAGAAAAATAACTCGGCTCCGCCGCCCCCACCATCGTATTGATCCCCACACGTTGCGACTGGCCGCAGCGGACAGGCTCTTCGTAATCACTGATGTGAATAGCCGCTTCTTCCCCCGCATATACCTGCAAGTATTCTGCGAGTCCATCCAGTGTGCCGCGTTTTTTGTAAAGCTGGACAATGCTGCCGATCAAATTGCGGTTAACCGTACTGCGGGCGGCTGTAAGGGGCAGAATCTGCAGAGGGGAAAGCGCCCTTTCCCTGTTATCCTGCTCGCCGTCATATTCGAGGCCTTCTTCAAGCTCCAGGCCTACCCAGCCTGCAAGCCAGGGAAGAAACTGGGACGGCGTCGTGTCTGGGTCAAAATACTGATGCAAGCTATCCACAAGCGCTTCAATTCCAAGCGACTCCTGACTAGCTGCGCCTGTTTTACCAGAGAGCATGGCTTCGAAAGCCTTCAGGAACCGGCCCAGAAAAAACTTCTCGTCGGATTCCCCCGCTTTCTGCTGGAATACTCTTGGAAGGTACTGCACATAACTGTAATCGTCCGTACTGCTCATGATTCCACCTCAACCTTCAGATCCTTCAGCTTGAATAATTGAAACGGCAGCAGGTCGGGAGAGTCCAGCGTCACACTCGTCACATGATCGATCCCGGATATGCCTTCTACAAGATGATACAAATCGGAGTTGTACAGCTTTCTTCCGGGAAGCCAGCCCCGGCCTTCTTCTCCTCCGCTTACCGGATCAAGAAACCGCCGAATGCTGTCATTAACGGTATTGGCGATGCTTTTATCCGTGGCTGAAACCACCATCTCGATCGTAACATCCCGGTAATCGGGCTCTACCACATGCACGCGTGTGGTCAGCAGCTTGCGGGTATCCAGATAGGCTTTGACCCGCTGCTTGATTGCCGTCATTTCTCTCAGCAGATCCTTCTGATTGGCAGTCTGAAGAACCAGGATCACGGAGACATGACCGAAAGCCTCTTTGTTCACGCCGGTGCCGTTCTCCATATCTGTATTAATCAGACAGAGAATACGCACAGCAAGGTCAGGATACGTCTCCAGGATACCCGGAATTTCCAGCAAGCCTTGTTCGGCCAAAAGCTGAAAATCCCCTGCAGTTACTGCTCTATAGCATTCCGAGAACTGCTTTACCCCACGCCGTATCCCGCTTGTCAGCTCCTCCTTATCAGCCAAGGTCACACCCAGCAGTTTGAGAAACTGCTGCTGGCTTTCTTCTGTAACCTGGTCAATCCGGTAGAGGACCATTTCGCTGAACCATGCAAACAGTTCAATCAGGGTAATACCTGGATCCGAGGGGTTGTAATTCGTCCAGTCCGGATCGTAGAGCGGAATCAGCGTTTTGGCATCCGCCACAAGCTCTTCAAAGCCCAGATCATCCAGACTCGGTACTGGAAGCGGCATAAGTCTTCCTCCTTTCTAAGGTCAATTTACAATTTACGGTTCCGCGGGAAAACAATAAGTACAATGTATCGTAGACTCCGGAGCAGCAGCCAGATCGGTCAAAAACTTCCGGTCCTCCTTAAGGATGGCGGCAAGCCCGCATTCTGCAGTGGTCCCGGTCAGATCATGAACCAGGCCCTTGTTCTTATCCAGAAGATATGAAAAGAGATGCTCCTCCGGCTTGTTGATCAGGTGTGTCCCTCCATAGATCAGCTCGTCCTCTTCAAGGAAGATATTTTCCGAGTGGATTCCACGGATTTTTAGCGGTGTAGTATTGACATACTCATCAGTCCTGCTTAAATAGACGATGTCACCGCGCTCAAACACAGCGATTTTCACAAAAAACGAAGTTGCCCCCGAATCCACACGGTTAAGAATATAGGTGCGGACCATCAGATCATCAGTGATATCAAATTCGAGGTCGCTGCCTTCAGGATAGCTATGCTCCAGAGGTTGTCCGTCCAGTGTCTGACATTCCAGAATATCACCGTCAATGGAGACAACGATCAGCTCCACCGGCTCATAGGTTCTATAGCGCAGCCTGATGATCCCATTCTTCTTGAAGCCCTTAAGCACCAGCGATTTCACTCCGCTTCCAGCCTCTACCCGCTCGGCAAGCGCGTACTGAATGGAATTGTCGTCAGACCTGACTGCGCTGTATTTGGGGTAAGCAGCAAGTGGTTTATAGGGACCGCCTTCCAAAGGCTCAAGACTTACAGTGAAGCATTGCACCGAAGCCTTAATGGCAATATCGGAGACATAATCCACGCCAGGCGTATTCTTAATCACAGCATAGACCTCGGAGACATACAGGTTCTGGCCCAGCTCCCAGCCCTTATTCCCATCCCCTCCATAGAGCGGATGAAAAAACTGCTTCAGGTTGTCAATGATCCGGCCCTCTGCTACCTTACGCTGATCTACCGAGGTAAACACGACTGTTGCTTCTACCCCGATCTGCACATAATCCGGGCCAATCACTGCGATTCCCGGCACATTCGTGTCCAGCGTCGCCGAAGTTCTATCGCATAGATAAGATTCAATCTCGCTGAGCAATTCCTGGCTGGGAACCGGCTTCGGCTCGTCTGTATCCGGCACCACAATGATTGTGGCTGTACCTGGGACGAATTCCAGATCACGATTCATGGCACTGAGACATTTCACCTTGGCAATCTGGGGCATAGCCTCGCGCACCAGCCATTCCATGTCCTCTGCGGTAACTCCCCTGTCCCAGCTTTTCAGCGTATGCGGCCCGCGGATCTCGGCCTGGTCCGCCTCTTCCTGGTCAAATCCTCCGTCTGCCGCAACCGGATTGGTCACCGAATCCAGCCAGCTGAAGCTGTCCCATATCTTTGTTACAGCCCCGGCCGCAACATTGCCGGCCGCTCCGCCCCCATGCTTGTAGTCGCACTCGATATTATCGATTCCGGTAGGCGGGATCATTCCGTTCTTGCCATCACCGAATACAAGCGTTCCGCTGCTTCTGTCCAGCACATAATGCCTGCTGTCCGAAGCGGACAAGGAGAAGGTGTCAACTTCCTCCCACAGCACCCATTCCCCTTGGCCCGAGGCCTCGCGGACGCGAATACTCTGGCCAGGCAGTACAGGCGTCTTCGATAACTGGAAGCTCTGGTTCTCTTCACCGTTGCTCGACCCCGGAATCTCCCCTGCAACGGTATAGGAGTTACGGGCCCACACCGCATTGGAAGAGATGGCATCTACCTGCGGAAAGATCTCAAAACGTCCCTCGTCCAGCCGGGCGCGAATCCAGTACTGCTCGGTTCCAAACAACGCACGCTTTTCAATATCCGAGGGTACAGCAAACTGCAGGATTTCCCTGCGGGTGAAGCCCCGGATTTCGTCATTGACACTTAATGTCAGCCATCTTCTGCCGTCCCAGTATTCCCAGGCCACTACCGGGCGCCCGAGCTGTTCGCCGGTTAACGGGAAAAAGAGCGAAACCGGAAGATTGCTGATATCACGGTCAAAGCCCAAATAGAACGTAGGTGAAAGCTCGGCACAGGGATAAAAGGGTTTGAAATACTCCCCGGGCTTCAGGCATTCATCTGTCTTATCCTCAAAGCTGAAATTGTTCTCTGTGAGCACGGTTTGCGGATGTGCCTCCAGCGTGTAGCTGTATGCAATACTAAGCTTGCGTATCGAAGGAGGCGCATAGGTTGCTTGCGTAACCTTAAGCTGCGCTACGGTGATGCTGCCTTCTCCCAGCTTGACCGCTTCATCTTCGTATTCATATTTGGCTTCCTCACCGTAATTGCCGCCAGTGATGCGGACACGAACCCAGTAACGTTCTTCACCATTCAGAGTCAGCGGCTGGATCCCCGGACACTGGAATCTCAGTGTTCCGCTTGCCGTAAGACTCGCCGCACGGCCGGTGCTGCTTACTGCAGCCGATGTATCTTCACCAGGCATATCTTCCAGGCTGTCGATTACGAGCCATTCCTTGCCGTTCCAGTACTCCCAGTCAAGTCGCACGTAAGGAGTATCCGGCAGCTTGCTGATTTCCGGATCAGACAGCTCGATCGCCAATGTAATCTGCGCAGACGGCTTGGAGAAAGCTTCGCTACAAGCGATATAGAAGGTGTCGTTCACTTTGGGCTTCTCCCCGAAAGGATAATAATCTTTGCCCATATCCAGCTGGTTGCCGTTGTTAACCGCCAAATCCGGAGCCAGAGGCAGCGGGCTTGTCACATTCAGCTCCATGCGGATCTCCTCGATGTCCGGCATCTGGGTAGCAGCTGTTATAGGTGTCTTCAGCTCGGCAAATATCCACTTATTGGACCATTCACGCCGAACCTCAGCTTGTTCATAGCCGGCAATTGTCTTCACATGCACTCCGGACAGCTGATCGAACCGGAACACAGCTCTCCATACATTATCCTCTACGACCTCAGCCATCTTAGGCATCAGCTGAACGGTATTGCCCTCTTCATCGAAGCAGAACCAATCCATATTCAGCAGCAGGCTTTCGGTCACATCGGTCAGATCTTGTCTATTCGCAGATGCAATCAGAGCGGAATCCGGTTTGTTAAAGTACACAGACAAGCTGCTTCCCGCCTCCTCGAAGGCCAGCAGTTCCGATTGTCCCAGGTACAACCTATGGACTACCGTTGAATCCCCTCTGAACAATTTGGCGTTTTGACCGGTAGACTCCGCGGCGAAGAGGTAATCCTGATTGCTCCACTGGTCTTCTTCAGGCTCCAGACTAACAGCTCGCACCAGCCGTGGCTGGATGACCGTCAGATCCTTTTCCGTTTCAAAAATAACCTCTGCCTGATTCTCAGGCTGGGCCGATACCTTGGTCCCTGCCGGAATTGTATTGATTGGTTCCGCATCCGGCTTTTGTCTGAACAGCAGCGGAACTTTGGCTGCTCTCGGCGGGGTAGGATGAATGCCAATCAGATTCAGAAAGGAGATGAAATTTTTCTCTGGTGCCTTGTTCAACCGGTCGATAACCTTACCTGTCATATTGGTGAAAATATGAACCAGAGCATCTACCTTCTTGTCTGCTTCCAGCTCCGTCAAATCCGTCCATTCCCTGCTGCAGTATTGGTAGATTAAGCGTCTCAGCTCCGGAACCAGCTGTTCCTGATTCCGCTTGTCAATGGTAGGTATAAGGTTTGTCATTATTTCCCCACGCTTTCAAGGAAGAATGGATAGACGAGATTATATTTGCTGTTACTGGCTCTGATGGTATAGTCAATAGACACTTCCAGCTCAGACTGGTCGGAACGCGGTGTGACTGTAATGTCATCCACCTCGATCCGCGGCTCCCAGTTCTGCAGCGCTTCTTCAATAAAGCTTCTTAACAATGTGGCAGTGCTCATCGTATTCGGAGCAAATACCAGCTCGTTCAGCCGGCAGCCAAAGTCCGGTCTCATCACCCGCTCACCACGGGCGGTGGAAAGGATCAGAATGACCGATTCCCGGATGGAATCTTCTCCCTCCGATGCATTGATTCTGCCTCTTTGGACAGCGAAGGGATACTTCCAGCCCCGTCCCAAAAAATCCACAACTTCCATAATTCAGCCTCCTATTAAGACCGTTCCCGCCGCAACCACCTTGCCCACCGGCAGGTCGGCCGGATCATTGCACGTCAGTGCCGGATCACTGTTTCTGGCGGCCATTTTCCCGTTGATTTTTACGCTAGCGCTTCCGGCGATGATTTTCCCCTGGTTTTTGGGAGGTTTTTGAAACGGGCCTCCCTGCGGGACATGTGCCGGTGTATTGGTTGCCGTTGAGTCCACAGTGGCTGCCGGCTGACCCATAATCTTGACATTCATGCTAAGTGCGCCGTCCAGAATCCCCGTAAACGGATGAGGCAACGGTGTTGGAACAAGTGCAGCTCCGGCAGGAAGCATCACAATATGCGTATCGGTAGCCAGAATGCGGTCACCTTTTTTCGCGGCAGGCTGTCCCATACCTATCGTCTCCTCTTTAATTGATGTTGACGGTTGCCCCTTTGATCGTCATATTGGCCGATGCTTTGACATCCATGCCTGCCGATGCTTCAATCTTGGTGTCCGCCGATGATTTCATTTCAATGGTTTTGGCGGAGAGGGACAGCTTGCCGCTCGGGGCGGAAATTTCAATATCCTTGCCGGAGAGGACCGACACCTTATTAGCTTTGGTATCGATAACGATTTTGTTCTTCCCCGATTTATCGGCGATCTGAATGAGTTCTGCCCCGCTCTTGTCATCCAGCCGGATTACATGCCCCTTCGCAGAGGTGAGCGTAATGTTCTCTTCTCCGCCGGTATCGTTAAACTGGAGGATATGTCCGCTCCGCGACTTGAACATTCGAATGTTATTCTTACCGTCCTTGTTGGTCTCCGGAGGGGCATCCTTCCCGTTCCACAAGGAACCGATCACATAGGGGCGGTTCACATCCCCATTCTCAAAAACCACCAGTACCTCATCGTCCACCTCAGGCAGACAAAAAGCACCGCGTTCCTTCCCGGCCATCCAGGAGGCCATTCGGGCCCAGTTGGATTCCGGCATCCCCATTAGAGGGATCTTCACCTTAACCCGTCCGGGTCCCGGTTTATCCGCATGGTTCGCTGAGTCATTGTTGATCACAATCCCCACCATTACCCCGAAGAGCCGTCCTTCGCTGATCATACTGTCGATAAAACTGGTAATTCCGGTTCCCTCATTCATAGGCCTGTCCTCTTCACCTTAAAAGTCGTTGTGTACCCCTTGCTGTCGATCTTGTGAACCGTAGACACAATATAATAAATACCGCTGAAGCGGTCTCCCATGCCCATCAGCTTCACCGTCTGACCCGCCCGGAGCAGCGGATTTCCCCAGCACATGCCCTCACCGGCGATGAAATCGCGCAGACGGCTGTTGTAGGCGGCAGATGCCAGTACTTTGGCCTCACTCATATCGAGCAAATTTTCCGCCATGATGGAGATGGGTGATTCCTGGATGGCTTTGGCGCTTATAGAGAAACCGGATTCTGTGCCGCCCATCTTAGTCGTCTCGTCTCCGGTCTTTGCTTCGGCTTCTATCGCCTTTTTCTCCTTCACGTCCCAGCCCTTTACCTTCACCTTACTCCCCCGCGTAAGTGTCCGAAGCTCCAGATTCAGCCGTTCAAAATCCTTCTTGAAGGTCATCTCAGGCAGTCCCGGAGCCTTGACCGAACGCGATTTGACAAAATACAGCTTTTTGTCGTCCACATAGAGCTCATAATCCAGCATGGCCGCCCGTTCCAGCAGAAACTCGTAGTTGCTCTGATTATTCTGGAACAGATAGGGATAGAGGGTTCCCGTATCATCAACCACTGGGGTCAGACCATGCTCCTTGGCAATTTCCGAGGCGATGTCGCTGTCCTTTTTCTTCAGAAATACTTTGCTTCTCGTCCCCATCCGCAGCCGGTGCAGCAGGTCATACCCGCGGATATCCAGCACGGAATGCTCCGAGAAATTCAGATCCAGCGACGTAACCTCCCCGCTGATCAGGGGCTGCGGCTTATCGAGGCCAAGCGACAGCTTCACTTTATCCCCCGGCTTAATGCTCTTAAGATCCGTTCCCCGCCACATCCCGCCACTGGAATTGACCATATTCATCTGAATGGAAAATAAAGCCGGCAGATTGATCTCATCCTCCAGCGTAACTCCCTCGACCGCGGCTGTTAGATCTGCCGGCAGCTTGCTTCCATTCAGCTCAATCTTATAATTCGCTACACTGGTGCCCATGCAACCCCCGCCTTAATCCGGGATGACCAAGGTCCTCCCGATATCGTTTTTTCCAGGAAAGCCAACGGGATTCGAAATCCGGTTCAGCTCGGCAATCCTGCGCCACGCCAGCGGCTCCTTCAGCGCTTCATTCGCGATCAGGTCCAGACGGTCACCGCTTTTAACCACCCATAACTTACGGCAGGCATTCAAGCCCTGGCTGTCCTCCACGGTTTTGTCCGGCTCATCCGTGATAAAGGTAACGTCGAGCAGCGAGCGGACCGGTGTGCCATTCTCCATGAACATCGTGAACTTCTGCTCAATCTTGCTGAGGAGTCCGCGATAGGTAAAGCCGCCCCAGACGAACATGCATACCGGTGGCTTTTTCGTGCTTTTCCCGCTAACTTTGGGGTCGAGCAGCGAAGTCAACAGTCTGGTTTTCTTGCGTACATCCGTGCGCTTTTCATACGTGTCATAGAATAAGGACACCTTGAACTCCGGTGTTTCCGTGATTTGAAATTGCTTGTTGTTCTTCTCCCCGGTATATTTTCCTTCAAAGGAAACGGTGTACTCATTGGGGTTGAACATCACCTCAATGGCTCCGCCGCCCATATCCAGAGGGATAATCTTCGCTTTTTCTGCCATTATCTAAGCCCCCTCCGATCCTTGCGGATCGCCATTTTCTTCTCCAGCACCTGATAGACCCGTTCAGCCAGCTGATTCAGTTCCGCAGCGTCCATCTTTGCAGCAGGAACTGCTGCTCTGGGAGATGGCTGTGCCTTAAGCTGCTGGACGGCCTGCTCCTGAAGCATCGCTTCCTGCAGCTGCTGGACCGGTTCCTGCCCTGCAGCCTTTGGGGCTTCCGACTTCCGCAGAACCAGGCTGGAATGCCTGCCAGCGGCCTGCTGCTCCTCCTCTTGCCCCGGAGCAACTGTAAATGGCCGGCTCCCGCGGCCGCTCCTCCGCTGTGCGGAAGGCGCTGCGGGCTCCTCTGCCATATGAATTAAGCCGGGCATCGGATCTTCTGCTGGAAGGACTGTAGCATCCGCCCGGCGTGTAGTGCTGCCGAGCAGGAGTGAACCCTGCCGCTGAACTTCCCGCTGAGATTCTGACGGAGCTGTAAGAAGCTGAATGGGCTGGACGGCCAAGGACTGCCGCAGGTTGTGAAGTGATGCCGACTCCTGTAGCAACGGATTCCGGCTAGGCAGCTTGCTCTCCATCTTCTCCAGCACTGCCGCTACCCCCGGGCCTAAGCCCAGATGAAGACCGGGGCTTGCGGAAGGGAGAAAATCCTGACTTGGCATGAAGATTAATGGAGAAGAGTTATGCTGTACATCCACAGCGGTCCCGCCAGAGCTGGAGACAACCTTTCTGCTATTCCTTAGTACGAATCCTGGAGGTTGCCCTGTCTGCACATCCCGATTAGCAGGCAGCTCCCTTCTCAGCGTCATAGGACGCTCAATGTTCAAGGGGGCAACTCCTGTGGATAAAGTGTACGTCCGCAGCGTGTGCAGCTGATGATGGACAGTCCGCAACGGCTGTGGTTCATCGTTCGTGAAGAAATCATGCAGCCGGGATTTCCGGACATGCGGCACAAGCCTATTTCTCTGGTCTTGCTCTACCTGCTCTGTTCCGCCTGCCGGGGATTCCGGCACGGGTAACAGGTGCAACGGCCTTGTTTCAGCTGTTCGCTTCTGATTCTGATCATTCTGAGGGCTTATAGGTTCCGGTTCAGTATCAGCTTGTTGAAAAGTTCGATAACCCCTTGTTACAGGATGTTTATCACTACTATTCTGTTTTCCGACTCTCTCCTGCAATACATGGATAAGGTTCAGATTGCTGTTCTGAGCATGAAAATCATCCGTCCTGCCGCCTTGGTATTCCTGTAATGAATCAGAATTGCCTATTACAGTTTCATTGCTGCCTGTCCTAATTTGCAGCATTTGATTTGGAGATCCCGGCTGCATCATGACCCGCGTCAGCGGATGAATGATGGACTGATGAATATGTGTGTGCTGAATCAGGTTCACCTGATTAATAACTGCACCTTCCGGCTTCACCGCTTCAGGCTCCGGGAACAACAATGGGAATTGCCGCAGGATCAGATTCTGAAACCGGCTCCGCCATCTGGTGATGCCATACCTTCCCAGAATGGACTGGACGAAATCCAGCCTTTTCTGATCCACTTGTGAAGCTGTTGATGTATTCATTTACCGGTACCTGTACAGCCCGTTATGAGTCAGAACCAGACTTTCCACAGCCACCGCACTGCTGCTGGCACTGAATGCCGGTCCTTCCCACTTGATGGGACAGGCTTCGATGAAGTTCCACCACACCTTTGGCGTGCCGGAATGATCCAGCAGACAGATGGACCCGTTGCGGCGTTTTACGACTCCATTAATCACATTTTGATACCAGTTCCACAAATATTCGTCGTTCGTGACTCCATTTTTCAGCGTCAGGTCGGAATATTTCGTCTGGCCGAGGAAGACAAATTCCTTGTGGTTCTCGCCGCCGAAAGTCTTGCGTTCCACCTGTGTCTCAACACTGAGACCTGAGACATCGGAGAAGCCGGCGACGGATATCCCTTCAATCTCTACTATGAAGTTATAGGCAAGATAAGGATCCTCCCTATAGCCGGGCACCCAATTGCTTCTTGCACCGATATTCAAAATATTCGCCTTCATGTTATCCTCCTAAGCCTCAAAGAAGTTCTTCTTCTCTTCCCCGCCACTCAGCTTTTGGTTGATTTTGCTGACTTCCCGGCACCAGCGGTCCCGTTCGGTGTGTTCGAGGTTCATCACGTCCGGATAGTCCCAATGCAGATAGTAGGTTAGAAAGGCTACCTCCTCATAGAGGCGGTCAAGGGGGTAGCCCATTATTCCCCCGGCGGTTCCAGTTCAATCTCAAACGGCTGCTCGCATTTGGGGCATTTAGCATGTACGGTATTAGTACCGTTCTGGTTAATCCGGTTATACATATCCTGCAGATAAGCAAAATCCGAAGTATACAATTCTTCAATCACTCTCGGCGTGATCATCCCAAGGCCACCCAGGCTGGTTACCACTCTGGAGAGCAGAATGACCGTCAAATACGCGGGGTTCGACTGGACCCGGGAATCCCGGAGCGGCGTAATTTCATCCGCTGCGGTAGCCAGGCGCATCGTTCCCTGCTTATGGAGAGTGCCCGCCTCATCCACATAACCCTTTGGCAGGGTAAAGCTGAATTCGGTTTGCAAAAGTTCCAAGAGATATCCCTCACTTCAGAAAATTGTTATTCTTACGCTCCGTCCGCGTCCCCAGGCAGTGAATTTGATTAGTATACCGGCCCTCTCATGTTTTGGCGTATCGTATCAAATCCCCTGTGACGACGGGTGGAGAAGTTATTTCACTCTGCGTACACCTTCATGGACCAGCTCCATGGATTCAACGGAGACTTCGTTCCCTTTGGCGCTAAGTGCACTGACATCATATTTGATCGGCCAGGCTTCGAGGATATCCCACTGGGCCTTGTCATTGCCTTCTTCATCCACCAGGATGATGGACAAACTTTTACGGTTCTTCAGGGCACCCTTGTCTTCAATCGACTTGCGCCAGTTGTAGAGCTCCAGGGAGTCGGTCAGACCTTTTTTCAGGGTGATGTTACCGAACTTAGTCAGCCCGGAAAGCTTGCGTGCATGCGGAGCATCAATGCCCTCACGGTAATCCACAGCCTCAGTGGAGGTATCTGGAATTGTCGCATCAGCGAATGCTGCGGTTTGAATACCATCAATCACGACGCGGAAGCGGTAATTGCGGTAAGGATCCATTCTTTTGCCGGTTGCCATAGGATAAATCTCCTCTCAATCTCTTATTTGGATAGGGTTTTCTGGCTGACGCGAATGACTACGAATTCAGCAGGTTTGACCGGTGCCACACCGACCTCGATAATCAGCTGGCCCGCATCCCGCACAGCAGGTGGATTATTCTCCTCGTCCACTTTGACGAAGAAGGCTTCTTCCTGCGTAGTTCCGTACAAAGCGCCGTCTCTCCAGACCCGGGTCAGGAAGGCTGTGAGGTTACGTTTCACTTTACCCCAGAGGCTTGGATCATTCGGTTCAAACACAACCCATTGGCTGCCTTCATCGAGTGACTCCTCAATGTACATCAGCAGACGCCGGACGTTGACATAATTCCATTCGGAATCCGAAGACAGGGTTCTTGCGCCCCAGACACAGATGCCTTCCGGCAAGGAACGGATCACGTTGATGCCTTCCGGATTGAGCAGCTCCTGCTCAGCCTTGGTAATAATCTTCTCAATGCCTACAACCGTATCCAGATAACCATCCGTTGTACCGGCCGGTGCTTTGTGAACGCCGCGCACAGAGTCCACATAAGCGTAGGTTCCGGCAACAGCGCCTGACGGCGGCACGAGCTTTTGCTTGCCAGTGAGCGGATCGTTAATGTAGACCCAAGGATAGTACAGAGCACCATAGGAGGTATTGAACGAATTGCCCGAATAGTTGCCTGCGCCTTCCTTGAAATCCTTAACCTGCATCGGAGTCAGCCCATGTGGAGGGTCAACGATAAAGATGCAGTCCTTTCTCAGCTTGCAGTAATTGAGCATGTCCAGGATCGTGCCCCGGCTGTAAGCCATATCCGCAAGGTCTGGAGCAGCCACAATATTGATGCCGTCGATGGTGTCAAAGGCGTGAATCCCCGCCCGGCTCACCGAATCTCCCATGAAATCAATCGGAGACATCCCGTTCACACCGCCGCTGAGCGACAAGGCCGCTTCATTAAAGGCAGGGGTTTTCTCCATGTTCTCCAGGATCGTCAGATCGACCAGCGGCTTCACTTTAACAAAAGCGGAAACCTCATTGACCTTTTCTTCAAAATTGATCAGCAGCATATTGTCGAAAATTTCGACGATTTTGCCGGCTTCATCTTCCCCGTTGTATTCATCATTAAAATCAGTGTCTTCTAAATATTGGACTACCATTTTGAAGCCGAATTGCTGCTTATTGGAGGACTGGCTGACCTTGACCGAAATCCGGTTGCCCCATTCCCCTTCCGAGCGTGCAACCACTTTGAACAGATCCAGGTTATCGGTGTCTCTGATCGTAAGGGATGCAGGCTGAATATCTGTAGGCGCCGCTCTTACTACATAGCAGGAGGTGCCGCCTTCCGCAAAAAAGTTATACACGGCATAAGCCAGATAGCCATTCGGGATGAACTGGCCGAATTCATTGACGAATTGGCTCCAGTTCGTAACCAGCACCGCTTTGCCGATTACACCCTTCTCTGAAATCCCTACAAAAGCCCCTACAGATGTGCCCACACCGGCAATCGGTTTTACACCGCTTGAGACTTCCTCTACATACACGCCTGGCGATAAATAATTTGCCATCTCTTACCCTCCTAAAAGTTTTGTTAGCCTATGCTACTGAGAGATTGCTTCGACAAAACTCGCTCCGAAAGCATACGCCTAAGTTTTGTTAGCCTATGCTACTGAGAGCATGTGCTGGATTATGCGGAAGATCCGCTTATCCGGTTGGACTTGCAACGGGTTCCCTCCATGAATCACTCCTTTCAAAGAAGAAGCCTGGACCTGTCTATTTAAATGGGGTGAATGCCCAGATCCTTTACCTGTACCCGAGGAATCGTAATCGTCTTATCCGCAGGCAGCCTTACCGGAGATACCAGATAGGACAGGCTAACCTTGGCGGGCTTGCCGGGAAAAACCTCCCACAGCTGCTTGATATCCTGAATCGTCAGATTGTTATACGAGATTCGGATCTTTTCATTGCCGCATGCGGTCAGGTTGCCGGTGAGGTCTGTGCCGCTGAGCACCGGGTGCTCATGGAACAGCTGAAAGATTCTGCCTAGTATGAGCTGCTCGGTTTCTCTGTCCTTGGCATACGGGGTGAGCAGATAATACAAATCCAGATAAGCCGGAGGATACATGAACTTATTTGTCCCGCTGATCTCTTCCTTCTCACTGTTACGCATGCTCGGACTGTGACTCAAATAATACAGACACATCGAAAGCTTCATCGTGGAGCTGTCGATGTCGCTTGGGGAGCCGAAGCTGATGAAGCTGTCATCGTTCAGCTCAGGCACATGGGCCTTCAGCAGTGCCTTCAGACTGGTGCTGACATCTCTTATTACCGTACCGGTATCCACAGCCATGCTTACTTCACCTCGATCAGTTTGTGATAAGGAGCATAATCGGATTGCAAAAAGGTCTTGCCCAGCTTGAGATATTCACGCTTCGCCGCCAGCATGATCTGCTTCATCCCGATCGGGCAGCCCTCGTGCGCGGCATAAAAGGCAGCGTTCAAAGCAATGTTCTTGATATTCCCTCCGGCAAGAATGAACTTATCCGCCATGAAATCGTAATCCATATCCGGATCAAGCGGCGCTCCCGCCGGGAACATCCCCCGCCAGATCAGACCGCGCTGATTTTTTTCGGGGAAAGGGAACTCCAGTTTGAAGTGCAGTCTGCGGGAGAAGGCATCATCCAGGTTCTGATTCAAATTGGTAGCCAGAATCACGATCCCCGTATACTCTTCCATCTTCTGCAGCAGATAACTGATTTCGACATTGGCATACCGGTCATGGGCATCCTTGACCTCGGATCGCTTGCCGAACAAGGCATCCGCTTCATCAAAAAAGAGTATGGCGTTGGAGGTCTCTGCCTCGTCAAAAATCCGCGACAGATTCTTCTCCGTCTCCCCGATGTACTTGCTCACAATCTGTGAGACATCGATTTTGTAGATTTCCAGGTTCAGCTCCGTCGCGATCACCTCGGCGGCCATGGTCTTCCCGGAGCCCGGCGGGCCGGAGAACAAAATGTTCAGCCCTCTGCCCAGCGACAGCCGGCCTGCGAAACCCCACTCCCCATAGACCAGCGAGCGGTACTTCACCTGGTGGCAAATCTCCCGCAGCTGGCTTAGCTGTTCGCCAGGAAGCACCAGCATATCCCATGTATACATGGCCCGGATCTTCGTCGCCAGCGCCTGGATTTTGCGGCTGGACTGGAAGTAACAAGCCTGGTAGAGATCTTTGGCGCTAACCTCAGCCCCGCTGGAACCGTTCCATACGGCGATATTCTCGCCACCTGTAAGTGCAGCCTGGATCTGTCCGGAAGTGAAGCGGAAGCTGCCGCTGAAATCTGCCAGCTCGATGTTCGGTGACAACCTGTAGTCCTGACCAAAGGTCGTCCAAGCCTGTTCACGGGCTGCTGCGTCCGGAAAGGGAAAGTCGATCTGCATGAAATTTAGCTGAACCCCGGTTAAGCCGATTCCCCACTGTGCTTCTCCAACAATAAAAGTCAGAGGCGCACAAGCTTCCAGCATTTCTACCAAAAGCCGGATCTTCACCCGGTAGCGGTCGTCCTCTGTCACCATGCTGTCGAAGCCTGTTAAGCAGAGGGCCGAATGTTCTAGCAGCACATGTCTTCCAAGCAATCTCAGCATTTCGCTGAAATCTACCTCGGGAAGCAGCAGCTTGTCCATTTCAGCAACAAGCACCGATAATCCCAGCTTGCCGCAGACACCTCTAATCCCGTTCAGCTTCCCGGCTTCATCCGGGCCACTGCAGTACAAGAGGCTGCCGGACCTCTGTTCCATACTGTTGTAATGTGTCACAAACCGCAGTATGTTCTGCTCCAGCTCTTCAGGAAAGCAGCTCTGTGGCGGAATCACCACAGTGTTCAGATTGGCAATCTTCGTCAGACGCTCATCCAGCAACTCGTAGCCTAGCAGCAGGCTTACTGCCCAATCCTCCAGCTTCAGCGGCCGGGCAATTAGCGGCGTACGGCCATCGCCATATTCCCCTCTACGTTCCAGCAGGAACTTCATCAGCGGTGCATTGGCATCGAACAGCAGACGGGCCGCTAGCCTTTCGTCATCCGACCCGGTAAACAACTCCAGGACGAACTCAACCGAAGGACGCTTCTCTGACATATCATTCTGCAGAAAAGCGTAGATACGTTCATACTTTCGGTCCAGCTCCGGCGCCAGACAAGCGATAAGAATACTCACTTCCACTTCCGACAGGTTTAGCGTGGATGCTACACGCGGGAGCATCAGCCCGACCTCTAATCCTTGGCTGGCCTTCAGCCTGGCGGCGATGTGCTCTCCCAAATGACGGATCTTCGCTGTTAGAAGATCCCCATCATCCTCATCTGAGGACTGAACATTCAGCAAATAGCGGATCTCTTCGTCCATATGAGCCAGCCCTGCGTCCGGCTGTGTGGTCTCAAGCATCCTTAACTGAAGCCGGAGTTCCAGCCGCACCAGCTCCTCTGACAGATGCTCGTGGTTAGAGCTGTAGGGTTGAGCAGGTTCGCCGCCGTCCTCCTGGTCAGTTGCGGCTTCGAGAGCAAGACAATGGGCGGACTCTGGGTCAAGGATAGGTTCATTTGTCGAGCGGGTAGCATCAGCAACTTCATTCATCTGATCTGCAGCCTGTTCGACGCTTCGATCCGGGACCAGAGCCAATCCTTCGTTCTGCATGGAATCTTGTTCTAATGCGTGTGCAGCGCTTTGTTCTGTACACTCGACTTCCGGCGTTTCCTGACGAAAGGTTCTGGCCAATTTTTTGAATTTCATCGCCTGTTTATGTCCTCACTCTATATTTTCTCGTTCATATATAAAGTAAGTTAGGGGAGGGGAATTACAACTGGGATGGGAAGAAAATTTCGGTACCGCACCAGGGAATGCGAAATACCCATTGACATTCGTAAAAACCTTATGGTACATTGTGCATACACGGAATACACAATTTCGAGGAGGTATGGTATGCTGGCACTAGATATTAGAAATTTAAATAAAAAATATCCGCAATTTCAGGTCAAAGATGTATCTTTTCAATTGGAGAAGGGCTACATCATGGGGTTCATCGGGGCGAATGGCGCAGGAAAAACAACTACAATAAAATCGATCTTGAACATGGTTCAAGTCGATAGCGGCGAGATATACATTCTTGGCAAGAACATCGCTGATCACGAAATTGACTTGAAGCAGGAGATCGGATGCGCATTCGGTGATATCGACTTCTATACACGGAGCAAGATCAAGACGCTGACCGATATTACGAAGAAATTTTATAAGAATTGGAATGATGAAACATACTACAATTATTTAAAGAGATTCAAGCTGGATGAGAACAAAAAAATAGCGGAGCTATCCAGAGGAATGAAGGTAAAGTACAGCTTGGCCCTTGCTTTATCGCATGGCGCAAAGCTACTCATCCTGGATGAACCGACCAGCGGACTCGATCCTGTCTCAAGAGACGATCTGCTCGATATCTTTCAGGAGCTCATCATTGGCGGCGAGATTAGCATTCTTTTCTCTACACATATTACCTCCGACTTGGAGCGATGTGCGGATTTTATAACCTACATTGAACAAGGGCAAATCATTGCCAGTTCAGAGAAACATGAGTTTAAAGAGTCTTACCGTTTACTCAGCGGCAGCGAAGCCCAATTGAGCGAAGTGAAAGAACATTTGATTTCCTACAAAATCAACTCCTTCGGTTTTACCGGATTGATTCATGCCAAAGACTTTGATCCACGCTCTAACCTAAGGGCAACCACTCCGACCCTCGATGAAATCATGATCTACTTCGCAAAAAAGGAGGATGTATATGTATAATTTGGTGATGAAAGATTTAAAATTAGGAGTAAACCCTTGGTTCTTCGTATTACCCTTAATTATGGGCGGCTTAATGCTTGTTCCCGGCTGGATCTACTTTATCGTACCGCTATATTTCTGCTTCATAACGATACCGAATATGTTTGGCGGATTTAAGAGTCAGAATGATCTGATGTTTAGTACGATGATGCCTGTGACCAAAACAGACATCGTGAAGTCCAGGATAACCGTTGTTGTTATTCTTGAACTCATGCATCTCCTCATTGCAATGATCTTCAGTATTTTCACGTTTCGTTTGTACCCACATCTGACTTACTTTTTCTATCCGCCGTATATGGGTTTTTGGGGATTAAGTTTCATCATGCTGGCGATCTTCAACATCATATTTATATCCATGCATTACAAGACGGCGTATAAGTATGGCGCGGCAACGACCGCATCCACTACGGCCGCTATCCTTTTTGCCGGAGTTGCCCAATGGGCCGGTATCCAAAGTTCTTGGATAAACGACATTTTCTATGGCTCAGGAACGGATAATACGGCACTGCAGCTATCCATTTTGATCGCAGGTTTCGTTATTTTTATAGCATTCACCCTAATTGCCTATCGGATTGCCGCAAAGAGATTCCTGAAAGTGGAGATATTATGAATGTAACGATTTCGAATAGTTCCGAGAAACCGATTTATCAGCAGCTTTACGAACAGATCAGCGCCCAAATTTTGAAAGGCGAGCTGGAAAGCGGCTATTGTCTACCGCCCATTCGTCAGGCAGCCCTGGAGCTTAACGTTAGTGTAATCACTGTTAAGAAAGCTTGGGAGGAACTGGAACGAAGCGGTTTGATAAATACGGTAACAGGTAAAGGATGTTTTGTAGCCAAATTCTCGCCCGACGAGATGCTGCAGATACGTAACGAAATGATCCTTAAGCAAATGGAGAGCGACACCTCATACTACAAGTCCTTCGGTCTCACCCTTGATGAAGTAATTGGGCTGTTGAATAAGATTTATTAGCAGCCCCATTCAGACGCTTACCCTTACGCTCCAGCTGGAACCGCTTGAACTTGAACTTCTGCAGAATCCGGTCCACCAGACCCTGGAGCTTTTTGGCCCCCTTCATAAGCCCCTTTTGCAGGCTCTTGATCACGATTTTGCCACTGCGGATGATCATGCTACCGCTCTTGGACGCAAGCTTGGCTCCGGATTTCAGCAAGCTCTTGATACCCTTGACTCCTGCACCCGCTACCTTCTTCGCACCAGTGGCCGCAGCTCCAACGCCTTTCTTCACGGCTTGTCCGGCTTTGTTCAGCCCTTTGCCGATCGCTTTGAAGCCTAGCTCCATCGCCAGCTCCACGAGTCCCATCGCGAGGGCGGTTGCCAGCGCAATGGCGGCCGGCTCGATCATCTTCTGCCAGCCCTGGCTCAGGTAGGTGCCAATATAGCCGGAAGCTTGGACAATAGTCTGTGCCACGGATTTAATCGCATCCGCTTGCAAATACATCGTGATCAGGTTGATAATCATCGGGAGATTCTCTGAAAAGTTATTAAAGCGATAAATGAAAAAATAAGGTCGATTATTCAGTCACAGACTGTAATCGACCTTGTATTAATAATTATTACGTTTTTATGAACCCTCAGAGAACTATATCCTGATAACCTACTTCTACTATTTTTTCATTTTCGAATTTCACAGCAAGACCATGCTCCGGTTCCCAAGTACATTCAAGTAATAAACCAACTCGTCTTACTTTTTCATCAAATACCATTGGGAATAATATTCGCTTTGGCTCAATCAATTCAGATAATTCTTCCATATTTGAGATGACAGGTGCCATTTTATCAGCATACTTTTCCCCAAGCCTCTCTCTATATTCCTCAATAACTTCTAAATAATATTTAAATATTTCATCCTCCACATTCATTAGTAATTCATTTATGTTCCTAAAGAAAAATTTATAAGCAATTATTTGAGCATCTTCAAACTCAGCATCTATATCAGCATCAATCGAAAGTGTCAACGACTTTTCATATCCAAACATTTTTATTAATATATTTTTTTTCCATCCATAATCATAATTCAGTTGACCAAAAACTTGATGTTCAATTTGATACACTTAATTCACACCCTCCAATAATTTTTTTTCGAGTTTACTTACCTCTGAGACTCCCCCTAAGTGCCCAAATTTAGCATTAATTATTGTAGGAATTAGTTCCATCGATACTTTATCATTCATTTCATGCCATGTGTATTTATTTTTTATTCTCCAATTTTCCACTTCCTTCCATGATACATTCCATTCTTTTGCCAATAATTCATCTGCTTTTCTAAAGTTATCATCTCTATTAATTGACATACCTTCTATTTCAACTTTTCCTTTAGAAACAGTTGAAAAATCTGGAACAGCATCTTTGTATTCTATCCCTTTTTTATCATACCTATCTAATATTTCTTGTATCTCTTTATTCTCATGATGAAAGGTTGATTCTCCTCGCTGCCCAGTCCAACTCCCATTATTAACCGGTGTTTGAACAATTCTTTCTTCATAAGTACTTTCAAATTCAATAGAATTTTTTTCACTTTTTGAATTAATAGCAGCAAAATCAATCTTACCATCTTTTCTACCCATTGCTGAATTATAGGCTTCTATTCTTTCCGAAGTCTTCAATTTACCAAGTTTATCTAATTCAGCCTGAGTGCTGATTCCCGCTTTTCTTCCATCCAGATTTTCAACTTTTTCAAACGTGCCATCAGCCAACAGCACCCAAGGATTAACCTCGCCATACAGACGGATATGCTTACCCTTGCGCTCCAGCTTGAACCGCTTGAATTTGAACTTCTGCAGAATCCGGTCCACCAGACCCTGGAGCTTTTTGCCCCCTTCATGAGCCCCTTTTGTAGGCTCTTGATCACGATTTTACCGTTACGGATGATCATGCTGCCGCTCTTGGATGCGAGCTTGGCTCCGGATTTCAGCAAGCTCTTGATGCCCTTGACTCCTGCACCTGCTACCTTCTTCGCACCAGTGGCCGCAGCTCCATCGCCTTTCTTCACGGCTTGTCCGGCTTTGTTCAGCCCTTTGCCAATGGCCTTGAAGCCCAGCTCCATCGCCAGCTCGACGAGTCGCATCACGAGGGCCGTTGCCAGCGCAATGGCGGCAGGCTCGATCATCTTCTGCCAGCCCTGGCTTAGGTAGGTGCCAATGTAGCCGGAGGCTTGGACAATAGTCTGGGCCACGGATTTAATCGCATCCGCTTGCAGATACATCGTGATCAGGTTGATAATCATCGGGAGCGCAGCGGTAATGGCCCCACCTGTGATGATCTCTGCAGCCACGACACCAACCAAGATGCCTGCAAGGGCAGCCAATAGCTTCAATCCATTACTCTTCATCCATTTTATTACATATGATTGATGTATTAATACCCTGTTGTTTATTTAGCTACCAAGATTTGATGTGATACGTCCTGGTTGAAGCCCTCATACTAGTAAAACTCTGTTCACTGTCCAGATTCCTGAGTTCGATTGAGACGGAACAGATTTCACTCTTAGAAGGCTTCCAGATTTCAGGACCTGAAGAACCAAGAGCACATGTGGGGGAAGGGAATTCGATTTGGACTTGGTCCCTATAGTTCTTTTAGCTTTGTAAAAAAACAAAAAAAGGGTCAATATTGGTATAATCCAACCAAAATTGACCTAAAATTATTTTTCCATAAAAACCTGTTTATTAGTCCACTAATTCAAGATAGTACTTGTCATCCTTCTCTATTTCAACTAAGAAATCTTTAAGAGAATCTGCAATCTGAGTATCATAGTAATATATTGGATTATTAATACTTTCGTTTAGATCGATTGACATCAACGCTGTTTCATTACCTTCAAAAAATATCAGTTTGTTAACCTCGAATTCATCGTAAATCTCTATATCAGGATAATATTTGTAATCATTCTCCCTCAATCGAAAATCCCTTATAGAATAAGGATCCATAATTCGATTTACATTATTTTCAGAACCTTTAATAAACCCATAACCAACTTCTAAAAAGAGTTTTTTTAATTCATTTGGAATTCTTAAATTCAAGGCTTTCTCCATGTTACTTATCTCATTCTCAGTTACTGGATAAAAAGTATTAAATGAATTTCTTTTTATGAAGTCATAACTCATTACCTCGCACCTCCGCTAAATAAACTATTTGCTGGAGAACCTGCTCCATGGATACCACCTTGATGTTCATCAGGAAATTTTGCTGGATGCATATTCCACCACTCATGCTCTCCACCAAAACTATTTTCAATGATATGATGTGCATCATACTTATCACCTTTTTTCCTGATAACTTTCCCACTATTTTCTGAGATGATATCTTCTTCATAAGTAGGCCATTTTTGACCTGTTTTCGATTCCCATTCAGTAATTACTTCATCTCGAACTTTATCGAATTCCTTTCTGTTCTTAGCCGTTTGCTTAGCAGACTTTTTGGTATACTGTTTATTTCTCAAAGCATCCTTTAATCTATCCAGCTGTACTTTTGGTAGTTTTCTCCCCGTGCGTGCTTCAATATCTTTAATATAGCTCCTTGCTAATTTAGAATCAAATTCAACATCGACCTCTAAATGAATGGCATCTTTTTCAGAATCCACAATACTATCAAAATCAATCTTACCATCTTCTTTAGCTACTGCATTATTATAGACTTCTCTTCTCTCAGAAGGCTTCAGACTCTTGATTTTGTCATACTCAGCTTGAGTACTTATTCCGGCCTTTTTACCATCAATATCGTCTACTTTTTTGATTCGTCCATTAGCCAGCAACACCCACGGATTAACTTCTCCGTAGAGTAGAACATGATCTCCCTTGCGCTCCAGCTTGAACCGCTTGAACTTGAACTTCTGCAGAATCCGGTCCACCAGACCCTGGAGCTTTTTAGCCCCCTTCATAAGCCCCTTTTGCAGGCTCTTGATTACGATTTTTCCGTTACGGATGATCATGCTGCCGCTCTTGGACGCAAGCTTGGCTCCGGATTTCAGCAAGCTCTTGATGCCCCTGACTCCTGCACCCGCTACCTTCTTCGCACCAGTGGCCGCAGCTCCAACGCCTTTCTTCACGGCTTGTCCGGCTTTGTTCAGCCCTTTGCCGATCGCTTTGAAGCCAAGCTCCATCGCCAGCTCCACGAGTCCCATCGCGAGGGCCGTTGCCAGCGCAATAGCGGCCGGCTCGATCATCTTCTGCCAGCCCTGGCTTAGGTAGGTGCCAATGTAGCCGGAGGCTTGGACAATAGTCTGGGCCACGGATTTAATCGCATCCGCTTGCAAATACATCGTGATCAGGTTGATAATCATCGGAAGATTCCAGGAGGAGTTATTATTTCGAAAAAAGAAAAATAAGGTCGATTATTCAGTCAATAGACTGTAATCGGCCTTTTTTCAAATATACATATTAAAGAACCTTACTTTTTATCTCCTCAAACCATTCATCTGCAATATTATGAGCCGTTTTAATATCATCATGAGTATATATTAATTCATACTTGTATTCCGCTTGAAGCCTGCCACTCGTAACATCATATATTAATTTCATCTCAGTTGGCATGTCTCTTTCATATTCCTCGCACAATTTTTTGATATTAGCAATATTCTCATTTATGATTTCTAATACCTTAAACATTCGTTCCGAGGACACATCATATCTTTCCTCCCCGTTCTTCAATGCATCATTGACTTTGTGGCACTCTAGATACTTATTATTAATTAAATAAAAGAAACAACTTGACACAATACCTTCTTCACTTGAAGCGTAAATAAATATCTTATCGGCTCTATCTTCAACAAATTCCATACATATAGATACCATATCTGCTTGTAATTCACTAAATATCTCTTCAAATTCCTTCATACTGATTTCCACTCCTTTTAATTATTTTCAAAAACATTAATGCCCGGTTTACCGTCAACAGTATATTTAACAATAAATTTATCCGGACGTATACCTTCTTCAGAGTAAATCATCTCAATATCAACTGTTACTTTTTTGGGAGGCTTTGCGTTTAATGCAGCAGCCCACATATTTTCAATTTTCTTAAATTGTTTCTGATTAACATCTGATAGTTGTGATACCAAATTATCAATTTTAGGTGAGCCTCCAAACCTATCACCTGCCAAATGTCCTGCATCGTCTTTACCTTTTATTTTACCAGGTGTATTTTTGCTATGCGGTAATCTTTCTTTTCTCTTTGTTAATTGCAAATAATCAGTTTCAAACTTAGAAAACCTACCTAGATTATCTGTTTCATAAAAATAATCATACTCTCCAGTTTTATACCTAATATTAGGATTTAACTTATTTTTTCTTCCATTTGTATATTGTTCCCCTTTGCCAACTAATGTTTTATCCTTAATTATTGAACCATCTTTATCCGTTCTCTCAACACTATTAAACTCAATCTTACTCTTATCCCCATCTGCATTCATAGAGACTTTTTTTATTTCTGTACCTTCTAGCTTACTGAGTTTACTATGTTCTGCATCACTAAGCTTGATCGGTTTCTTGCCATCGAGTTCTAGTTTTTTTAATTCCTTTTCGAGATTCTGCTCCTTGATGTCCCGCAGTTCCCCGTCAATCAGCAGCACCCAAGGATTAACCTCGCCATACAGACGGATGTGCTTACCCCTTGCGCTCCAGCTTGAACTTGAACTTCTGCAGAATCCGGTCCACCATACCCTGGAGCTTTTTGGCCCCCTTCATAAGCCCCTTTTGCAGGCTCTTAATCACGATTTTGCCATTACGGATAATCATGCTGCCGCTCTTGGATGCGAGCTTGGCTCGGGTTTTCAACAACAATAGTAGGGGGAGGAAAGATTTTATAATACCAATTGGGGAGGAAAACAAAAATACAACCACCCTAGTGCGTGTTGCTCCGGGGTGGTCTAAAATAATCACAGGCTACATTATTTTTCCTTAAAAAACTTTAAATATTTTACCTCTTCACCCTCAAAACATCTTCCTTTTGATTTTTGATCGGCAATATAGAAAAGTTCTCTAGCCATTATCGGATCAGTAGATTCAAATGCTACTCTTCCCGCCAAGAATTCTCTCTTCCCGCTATCTACTCTCTCAAGGTCACAAATAAAAATAATATTAGCCCATCTTCGTGCTTGTACATAATCTTCTGCCAACAGACAAAACTGTATCATGTACTCCACGATTGTATAACTTTCATCATAGGTTACTTTAGGATATGGAAGTAAGTCCCACCCGCTCTCAAGTATACTTACAGCCTCCGCAAATTCCTTATTTTTATATTTTTCTGCACAATCTCTAAAGAGACTATCAATCTTTTCTTTTAATGGTGGTTGAAGTAATACCATTTCTTTTCCCTCCTTCAGATTAAGCTTTTGATAGAATTAAAGTATTTTTCATCTTCCTCGTCAAAAATATCCTGACCTTCTAACATGTACGCCCTTAATAAATACTCCTTGGACTGTTCAAAATCTTGGGTTTCAAAAAGAGTTTCTCCAATTCTTAAAAGAATTAAAGGATTGAATTTACCGTCAGGACAATTCAAGGCGTTATAAAAATATTCTTTTGCTATTTTATATTCTTTTTTCATAAGATATACCTCACCAAGCGTAGTGTATATCCATGTACTTGCTTCCCAATCACTCTTTGGATTGGGGACTAATTCTAGTGCTGATAAGTATTTAGTTATCGCTAGATCTACTCTGTTCTCGTCTAATAATTCATCACCGATCTCACATAATATTAAAATTTTTCCATGTATTTCGTCAGTTAATTCCATGAATTAGGTTCCTTTCTTTATTTAAGTGGCAACTCATAATTTTGTCCAAGTTTTGCCCCTTCTGAACGATTTAGTTTGAAATGATCAAGTACATAATTTTCTGATTTTAACATCCACTCTCTAACTTCTTTACTCTTAGCTCCAAGTTTTTTGCCTACATTATTCCACCAAGTGACAGCATCAGTTAGGTGGGCCATATCAGCCTCACTAATATCATACCATTTTCCATCACTTGCCAAAAACTTAGTTTTCCCAAATATATCTTTAGTTATTTTACCTTCAGCTTCCATTCTTTCTATAACCTCTCGACCAGTCCTGGATTTTTTCCCAGGCGTTCGCCCCAAATACTTTTCTCGTAATTTTTGGGGTCTCTTTCTATTAAAATCTATCTTACTCTTATCTCCATCTGCATTCTTGGAGATTTTTGCTCTCTTTTCAATGTCTATTTTATTAAGCTTACTATATTCCGCATCGCTAAGCTTGATTGGCTTCTTGCCATCGAGTTCTAGTTTCTTTAATTCCTTTTCGAGATTCTGCTCTTTGATGTCCCGCAGTTCCCCGTCAATCAACAGCACCCAAGGATTAACCTCGCCATACAGACGGATATGCTTGCCCTTGCGCTCCAGCTTGAACCGCTTGAACTTGAACTTCTGCAGAATCCGGTCCACCAGACCCTGGAGCTTTTTGGCCCCCTTCATGAACCCTTTTTGCAGGCTCTTAATCACGATTTTGCCGTTACGGATGATCATGCTGCCGCTCTTGGACGCAAGCTTGGCTCCGGTTTTCAACAGGCTCTTGATGCCCCTGACTCCTGCACCCGCTACCTTCTTCGCACCAGTGGCCGCAGCTCCAACGCCTTTCTTCACGGCTTGTCCGGCTTTGTTCAGCCCTTTGCCGATCGCTTTGAAGCCAAGCTCCATCGCCAGCTCCACGAGTCCCATCGCGAGGGCCGTTGCCAGCGCAATAGCGGCAGGCTCGATCATCTTCTGCCAGCCCTGGCTTAGGTAGGTGCCAATGTAGCCGGAGGCTTGGACAATAGTCTGGGCCACGGATTTAATCGCATCCGCTTGCAGATACATCGTGATCAGGTTGATAATCATCGGAAGTGCAGCGGTAATGGCCCCGCCCGTGATGATCTCTGCAGCCACGACACCAACCAAGATGCCTGCAAGGGCAGCCAAAAGCTTCAATCCATTACTCTTCATCCATTTTATTACATATGATTTAATCTGGTCAAACAGCATTTTCGCATTGCTCGCACGAAGTTTCGCGCCATCGGCAATTTTGCTGCCCAGGCTTTGATCCGCTTTTCCAGTATCGAATTCTGCCATGATGCTGTCCATGGTGGCCGGATCGCGGCTGCCGGAGAGCTGCTTGCTCTCCCCGTCCTTAAGGTTTGCTTCCTGCACCAGCGCCGGGTCCATCTCACCCGCTTCGACCGACTCCATTTCGATGTCGTCTGCGGTAAGCTTCTCGTCCGTCGCTTGACCGGATGCCTGCGCCTGCTCTGCCGCTGCACCTTCTGCCGCTGCACCTTCTGCCGCTCCTGCCCCCATAGGCTTGGAGATGTCTACTCCGAGCAGATACTCCCACATCTTGCCTTCCAGGTGACTGAGTGAACGCTTCGCCGCCTTGCCGAGCGCCCCCATCCGCGCGAGCACATCCAAGAAAGTAGCAATGAGCAGGTTGCCCAGGCTTGAGATTAGCTTGGTATAGAAGTTCTGTACCGCAGCCAGCGCCTGGTCCACCTTGGCGGCCAGGAAGTCCATGACCTGCGTGACTTTGGTTTTGAGCTTCTGTGCCAGCTGGTTGACGGCCTTCACGGCCTTGTTGACGACGCCGTCGATTTTGCTGCATATTTTGGCGGCGATGCCCGGGAATTTGGCAAACACCACGGAGACTAGTTTTTTGAGCAGCGTACCCAGGCCTTTGATTAGGTTGGTGATCAGCTTGCGGCCCAGTTCGATAATGCCCAGCACGGCTTGTTTGGCTTTTTCAAAAATGAACTTCACTGCTTTGCGGAGTCCCTCGAAAATAAAGTTGACCGCTTTTTTGACAAGATCGACCACGGCTTCAAGTTTGTCCTTCACCCAGCCGAGGAAGCCGCCTTTTTTCTCTTCCTTTGCTTTCTCTTCTGCATGCTTGCCGTCGGCATCCTTCTTGGCTTTGCTGTAGGCCTGAGTGGCTTCCCGCTCCGCTTCAGACTGCTTTTTCTGCGCTTCCCGTTCTTTTTCGGTTCGGACACTGTTGATCTCGCCCTTTTTCTGCTGCGCTGCCGCTCCGGCCTGTCCGGCATAGTCGGCTTCGGCCGCATCCAGCTCTTGTTTCCATTCCCCGCGCAGGTTGTCGACTTCCGCCTTGGCTCCGGCCTGCTGGCTGAGCTGCTTGTTCTTGGCATCGGCTTCCGCCTGCTGGATCTGGGCGTGGCTGTCTGCTTTGGAGATCAGCACCTTGCTGTCGAATTTCGCTTTTTCCTTGCTGTATTCCGCCTGCTTGGCACCCAGCTGCTTCTTCATTTCCGGGGCAAGACTGCGATTGAGTCCGGCCGTCATGTCCGCAGGCACTCCCAGTGCGGGCAGCTTCTTAGCTCCGGGTGCGTTGCCGCCCTGCAGCTCTGCGGAAGCCTTCACCGTAGAGCCGTCCGGCTCGGGATAGATGTCATTCTCACCAAACGGAGTGTGGATCTGGCCCACCTCCGCCTGCTTGGCTGCCCCTACCTGCTGGGACGCCTCCTGATGGAAGCCTTCAAGCTGGGAGGGGTCCGCCTCCCCGGTCATGCTGATGCCCGGAGGCTGCGCCGCAGCGGACCGGATTTCACCCATGATGGCTTCGGGATTACCTTCCGAGCCGGAAGATCCGATGTTCATTCGCTCTAGGTTGCCTGTAGACGCAGTCCCGCCAGTACGCTCGCTTCTGTACCCCTCCGGAGCGGAGTGTTTCAGTGGCGCCGGCTTTTTCCGGGCTTGAAAGACTTTGCCTTTCAGCCCTGTCGGGGCAGGAATGGTCGGAAGCCCCTGCCGGGTCTTCTGCTTCTGCTTCGCGAAAGCCCCAGCAGAAACATCCACCACCTGGGCGTAGGCGTCCCCCATCTCTGTCGGCTGAACCCGGGTCAGCTGATCGAGGATCTGTCCGGGATCCTCGCCGTGGATGTTCACCTTCTTGGCCTTGGCCGGCTCTTCCTTTCCGTCTCCGGCCAACGCGCCCAACGCATCTCCTAGCGAAGGTTCCTTCGCGGCTACTTTTGGTGCAGGTTCCCCCGAAGTTTCCTTACCCGGCTTCGATTCCATTTCCGCCTTGGACTCTTTGCCTTCCTTGGACTCTTTACCTTCCTTAGCATCCTTAGCATCCGCCGGCTGTTCTTTTCCATCCTCTTTAGCCTTCGAACCCATTGCCGGTTCTTCAGCTGACTGATGAGCTTCTAGCTTCTCTTTACCGGCCAGCTGCCCTCCATCCGTCTTCCTCTTGCTACCTTCTTGGCTGGAAGAAGAAGTTCCCGCCAAGGATTTGACCCACGTTTTGAGTGTAGTGGCAGTCTTTGCTCGGATGCCGGACTTTTCATTCTGCTCGGCCTTCGGCTCAGTCTGAGCGCTGACGGGTTGTGCCGTTAGTGCAGGTTCCTGCGCCTGAGGCTGCTGCTGCTTACTTGCAGATGGCTCCGTAGTGGCTGAAGGCGCCAATCGGTCCGTATCCAGAGAGGCAGGCTCCTGCTTAGTCCGGGAATCCCCCGCAATCCCCTGCCCCTGCTCACCCTGCTTCGCACCTGTTGCCTCACTTGACTGACTACCTTCCTTGCTATCCTTGAGACTGGATAACAATTGAACCACGGCACGGTTGCCGAGGGTACGCTGGAGCGCCAGCTTGTCTTCCCGGCTTAAGGAGGCCGGGTTCTGCCGGATACGCCGGATGATCTCCACCGGGTCTGGTAGCTTGGCCGTTGCCGGCTTCACGAAATTCGATGGTTTGCTATATGGTTGATGGCTGCCCGAAGTGTTCTCTTTGTCCTTGCTTACGGTTGCATGGGTCTGCAAACGGATTCCCCCTCTGTAAAAAAATTGCTCCTATAGATAAAGTAAAATCCATAGCGCTTTTTACAGCCGGAAGGGAAAATAAATCTATTTATTGCATCCATTCACCTCTCATTCTCCCTCTAAATAAAAAGTAAAAAGCCACCCGAAGGTGGCTGTTAACAGCATTTATACCAAGTCTACTATACTGGTGGGTAGTCCTACTTCTCCCCTTCCACAGCTTGACCCGATGCTTTGCGTACCTCATCTGCCAGGCGGTGGAATTCCTCTCGGGATTCCGGGCTACCTGCCGCCATATAGGCAGCTTTAATGAAGGCTATGATCTTATTCGCATCCTCTTTGACCAGCATATATTCCTTCACCCCCCCGCCCGAACTCGTCGGCGGGGAAGGAACCGCAGTCAACGTGTTCCACCATCCCGCATCACCGCTGGACAGATTAATATCCACATTCACGCCGTGGATCGGCTGCCCGAGCCCTTTGGGGCCATTATCGTATTGATAGATGTGTATGCCTTCTGCTTTCCGGCCTCTGCTCCAGGCGTAGGTCTGCCAAAAACCTGTACATGCCTTGGCTGCCATCACCGCTTCAACAACTGCCGCACTTCCGTATACACCCGTTCGGAACTTCGGTGAGGCTTCACCCGCAGCCTTGATATACTGGATTACCGAAGCCATCTGGCTTGCTGAGGCATCGAAATCTACCGCAAAGTAAATCCGGCTTCCCTCCGGCTGGCCGACAGCTATCGCCGTTTGCGCTGCAGCCGCCCCGTCAGCAAGACCTGCGGCGCGTCCTCCCAGCGCACGGCTGGCTGTTGTCTCGTATACAGAGACAATTTGCAGACCGGCAGCGCTGATAGCTGCCGCCTCAGCCCTGGTGAGTCTTTTCCAGCCAGAAGGTACCAGGTACCGGCATACGAATTCATAACCGTCCTCCCGGAACCGCTTCGCTAACGTCTTCGTCAGCGGTGCCGCACAATCAAATCCCTTGGCCATTGCCGTATCCTCCTTCCTCATCCATCATCCGCCCCTGATATTTCTGCTACCCGATCAACAGCTTCATCAGAAGACCCAAGGCTGCAATGAATAACCCTGCACTGCTGATGATGGTTCCCACCAGCCACCGCTGGCTTTCTCCTTGCCTGACCTTCAATCTGGCCAGCTCATCCCGTATTTCATCCATACGCAGATGGGCCGATTTGCTGCTCTGCATAGCCTCTAGCGCAATATCCCTTGCGCTGTTCATAATATCGAGCTTCGTTTCTACGCGGGTCAACCTTTGCAGAATTTCATTCATGTCGTCTGGCATATCGTACCCCCGGAATGGAGCTGCTTGATCTCTCATTAAGAATATAGGCTCCAGGCTGCAGCCAATCTTACAGGAATGCAGCCTGGAAGCTGTTACGCTGTTACAATGTAGTTCTTGCTGGCTTACGGTTCCATGCCTGCAATCAGATTGCCGGAAGAGTAGACCGTAATTTTGTTGGTATCTGTATAATCTGTTGCCGACGCATTGAAGGAATAGTCATTCGTCTGGGTATAGTTGGAAAAATTAGATTTCCAGAACCTGCATTGGATCTCAACTTCTTCACCCGGCTTCAGACTTCCCGCACCGCTGGAGAAGCTGATCTCCAGGTAATAATCGCTACCGGTCTTGCTGGCGGCCTTTTGGAAGCTTCCTGTAACATAGGACTGAATGTTGCTGCTGGAGCTCGATACCCGTGCGTAATCGGTATAGTAGCCCTGCGTTTTCTCTCCATCAATGGTGTAGTAATATCTAAGCTTAATGTTTGAAAGCTGAATAGTGCTGCTGCTTGTGTTCTCAAAGGTTATTCTCGGAGCAATCGTATTGGTGAGGCTCGTTCTGGTTCCGTTGTACGATTGGACTTTGAAAACCTGAGTAACGGTTACGTACTGGACTGCTGTGGATACATTTCCGTTCGCATCAGTAGCAGTCCAGGTGACAGTTGTCTTGCCTATCGGAAACCCATCCGCAGGAGCATCATTTTTCAATGTGTATCCAAAAATATCATTCACTGTTGCCTGGCCCAAAGTCACTTGTGTTTTGACGCCTTTCGCCATGATGGTTACGTCTGCCGGTACTTTAAGAACGGGCTTCGTTGTATCCACCACTGTAATCTTTTGTACACCAGTCGTTACGTTGCCGTTCTCATCTGTAGCTGTCCATTTCACTTCAGTTACACCCAG